>JBFGLT010000115.1:0-9976 GCA_041576015.1 Acidimicrobiales bacterium | reverse complement strand
CTCGCCTCCGCCCGAGGCTCCGCCAGACTCGCTTCGCTCACACAAATGGGTTGCATCCGGTGGGCTGCCTTGCTGGCGCGGCGGCAGCGTCGCCTGTCTGCGCTCGCCTCCGCCCGAGGCTCCGCCAGACTCGCTTCGCTTGGTCTGGGCTACAGCGCCACGCACCGATCCTGGAGCGAACCCGGTGACCACGGCGACCAGAGACCGAGCAGCGCCCGCCGGCTGTGCTCGGTCCAGGCGATGGCGCTGGGGGCGGCCACCCGGCGCACGGTCTGGTACATGCCCGTCTCGTAGATCCGGTAGCCCGTCCAAGTGCCGGGCCAGTCTTTGGTCGAACCGGTCTCGGTGACGAGGAGCGGGCCAACTCGTCGGGCTCGGTGGCGGTGGGCGTGCCCGGACGTCACGAGCGTGTCGGGCGCCAGCCGACCGAGCTTGCGTAGGAACGGCCTGCCCTCCCGGCTGGGGATGCCGGGCGGCCAGTAGGTGGCGATCGGGAACCGCTGGAACTGGTGATGGAGAGCCATCAGATTCTGGGTCGACGAACTGGCGGCCGCCTCCAGGAGATCCGAGGCAACGCTCGTGATCGTGCCCCGACCGACGTGCTCGATCGTCGTGTTCCCGATGATCACCCGTACGCCCGGAAGGTCGTGGACATCGACGTGGAGTTCCATCGGAAGGGCCCTTTTCCCGAACGTCTCGGGGACATCGATGGGCCAGGCGTTGTCGACATCGTGGTTCCCCGGGATCATGAGCATGGGGAGGCGTGGGAACCGGTCGACCAGTTCACCGACCAAGTCGAAGTCCCGGGTGCGGCGATGGTGGGCGGCGTCGCCCTGGATGATCAGCAAACGGGCGCCCCACTCGACCGCCTCGGCGATGGCTGCGCTGGCGCAGCGAAGGTCGTAGTGCTCGCTCCCGTCGCCGGCGATGTCCCCGATCGTGCGGAGAGCTCCCCAGTTTCCCGAGCCCAGATGGAGATCGGAGATCGTGGCGATGCGGTACAACTCCTCGCCCCGGGGAGGCTCGGGGATGCCCGCGCTCAGTCGGGTCACGCCGTCGGGGTGGCGGACCTCGAGATCACGGAACCCGGGTTTCAGGTTCTGGAGCACAAGCGCACCGGGTCCGCCGTCGTGGACCATCGAGATGGGCTGCTGGTTGTTCGGTCTGATGGTCACCTGACCTCTCGGCAGATGACCCCACGTCAACTGCAGGGCGCCCGGTTCGACGGCGAACACCTGCATCGGCGACGGGTCCAGCCAAGGGAGCTTCATGACTCAGTCGGCGACGAAGGCCGTGAGACGTGCCGCCTCGCGGGCCCGAAGGGCGGCGTTGACGCGCTGCTGCTCGCGGATCTGCCGCACGGTCAGGTCGGCCTGCGGCAGCGGATGGGCGTCGAGGAACCGGCCGACATCGGCGACCAGGTCGTCGGTGCTCAGCGCCGTCACCCCCTCGAGCATCCGGCTGATCGAGCTCGACGGAAGGCGATCGACCAGCGTCGACCAGTGGGCCTTGATGAACTCCCACGTCGACTCTCCCGCCTGGCGGTTCCGGAGTGCGGCCCGTAGGGCAAATGCGACGTTCTGGGTGCGAACCTCGCCGTCGAGCACCATCGTTCGGAGGCGTCCGACGAGGGCGTCGGTCGGGAACTCGGCTAGGGCGTAGAGATACCGCAGCTGTTCCTGTGGGGAGCCCGACTCGGCGAACCCCCGCCGGAAATCGTCGAAGTCGGTGTTGTCGCCCACGTGGGCCGTGACGGCGATGGCCGCCGACATCAGTGCTGGGTCCACCAGAGCCGGGTCTCGACGGCCCACCGATACCGTTCGCTGGCATTCGTACTGCACGTCGGGGTCCTCGGCGATCGTGCCCATCGCCTTGATCAGGTCGGCCCGGAGCTGGCGGTCCCGCTCGGTTTCGTCCTGGACCGGTGTCAACCCGACGTTGGCGAGCATTGGGGACACGATGTCGTGGGCGATCGACTGGAATCCCGCAGCCGCCTCTGCGGCGACCAGCCGGCTGAGCGCATCGAGCCCGGCGATGATCCGCAGCCAGACCGACCGCGATGTCTCCGACGCCATCGCCTCAAGAAGGTTCAAGAAGGCGGTCGTGGTCATGTCGCCTGCCAGCACGTCGGCCCATGCGTCGTCGACCAGGGCGTAGCGTTCCACCTCCGAGAGTTCGACGCCGTCGAGACCGGCGAGCCGATCGAGCAGCACCGGCGGATACGAGACACGCACGAAACTGGCGCCCTCTGCGTTGATGATGATCCAGGAGTCCTCGGAGTCGAGGTCGAGCGTGATCGGTGTGTCCTCGAGCACCAGCGAGCCCGTCGTGATCGACGCCCCGTCGCTGATCCGGTATCGCAGGGGGACCATCCACTGCTGCGGCTCGGGCTGCTCGCCCCCGCCGGCGGCGACGCACCGCTGTTGCGAAAGCGAGACCGCCCCGCCGTCGACGGAGACCGTGATCCGGGGGAAGCCGCCCTGGAAGATCCAGCCGTCCATCATGTTGCGGACCGGCCGGCCGGTCGACGCCTCGAGCGCATCCCACAGGTCGGTGGTCTCGGTGTTCCCGTAGGCGTACTGCTCCATGTACGAGCGGAGGCCGTTCCGGAAGGCGTCCTCACCGAGGTGCTGCTCGAGCATCCGGACCACTGCCGCACCCTTCTCGTAGGTAAGGATGTCGAACATGCCCTCGGATTCCTCGGGCGTTCTCACCTGGTACTCGATGGGCCGGGTGGCGGCGAGGGCATCGGTGGCGAACGCCGCCGTGCGGGACAACCCGAAATCGGCCCAGCGTTCCCAATCCGGTCGATAGGCGTCGGTGCACTTCATCTCCATGAACGTGGCGAAGGCCTCGTTCAACCAGATGCCGTTCCACCACTGCATGGTGACGAGATCGCCGAACCACATGTGAGCGAGCTCGTGGTTGATGACGTCGACCGCCCGCTGCATCTCCGTCTGGGTCGTCACCGCCGGATCGACCATGAGGAGGGCTTCGCGGAATGTGATGCACCCGAGGTTCTCCATCGCTCCGAAGGCGAAGTCGGGGACGGCGATCAGGTCGACCTTGTCGCCCGGGTAGGGCAGGCCGAAATAGTCGGCGAAGTAGGAGAGGGCGAACTCGGCGGCGTCGAGGGCGAACCCGCTCATCGAAACCAGACCGGGGCGGGAGACCACACGAATCGGTGTCCCGGAGACGATTCGTGTCTCGCTGAAGTCGAGCGGTCCGACAACCCAGGCGACGAGGTAGGTCGACATCGTGATCGTCGGCCCGAAATGGGCGATGTGGCCGCCGTCGTCGAGCGGGTCTCGCGACGTCTCGGCGGCGTTGGACACGGCCTCCATGCCGGCCGGCACCCGGATCGAGATCTCGAAGGTGGCCTTGTAGCTCGGCTCGTCCCAGCAGGGGAAGGCCTTCCGGGCATGGGTGGCCTGGAACTGCGTCGTCGCCAGCTCGTGCTGACGCCCGTCGTCGCCGGTGAATTGGCTCACGTAGAAGCCGACGAGGTGCGGGTCGAATTGGCCCTCGAAACCCAGAGAAATCCTCGACCTCGAACCCACCTCGGGCGCCGCCTGCAACGTCAGGCGGTCCGTGGCCTCGTCGACACGGTGGCCGACCGCGGAGTCCTCGACGCTCGCTTCGGTGATTCGGAGTCCTTTGCTGTGAAGGACGATCTGATCGACGGGTTCGG
Organism: Acidimicrobiales bacterium; assembly: GCA_041576015.1. Classification (GTDB taxonomy): domain Bacteria; phylum Actinomycetota; class Acidimicrobiia; order Acidimicrobiales; family SZUA-35; genus JABDIY01. Next base: position 6,285 of record JBFGLT010000115.1, on the reverse strand, counting down.
GAACGTCGACCTCGATCTCGACCCGCCCCGAGAACGAGCCCTCGGCGAAGTCGGGCGCTACGAACAGCCGGTAGTGACGAGGCGTGACGGTGACGGGAAGCCGGTGCGGATCGGGGGCTGTCTGGGCGTCGTGCACCTTGCGAGGGTACCGGGCCGGTACCGTCTCCTACCGCACCCGAACGGGGGAGAGCCCGACATGCCCTACCGCTACGACGTCCTCGGAATCGGCAACGCCATCGTCGATGTGATCGCAACCTGCGACGAAGGGTTTCTGGTCGCCGAGAGCATCGAGAAGGGCGGGATGACCCTCATCGACGAGGGGAGGGCCAAGCAGTTGTATGCGGCGATGGGCCCGGCGATCGAGGCGAGCGGGGGCTCGGTTGCCAACTCGATGGCCGGGGTCGCCTCGTTCGGTGGCCGGGCCTCGTTCATCGGCAAGGTTCATGCCGACCAGCTCGGGGAGGTCTTCGTGCACGACATGCGAGCGGTCGGCGTGGTCTGTGAGTTCGAGGGTTCCCAGACCGGCCCGGCGACTGCGCGCTCGCTCATCCTGGTCACCCCTGATGCTCAGCGTTCCATGAGCACGTTCCTCGGGATCTCGAGCCTGCTCGAACCGGCCGACATCGACCCGCAGATGGTCCGTGACGCCCGGATCCTTTTCTGCGAGGGCTACCTGTGGGATGTCGAATCGGCCAAGCGGGCCATCCGGTACGCCATGGACACCGCCATCGGCGCCGGTAACCGGGTTGCGTTGTCGCTGTCGGACACCTTCTGTGTCGACCGGCACCATCGGGAGTTCCGGGAACTGGTCGCTGGTCCGGTCGACACCGTCTTCGCCAACCGGGCCGAGCTGCTCCGCCTCTACGAGACCGAAGACCTCGAGTCGGCCTTCACCGCCCTGGGTGAGGACGTCCGGCTCGGCTGTGTCACCCTGGGCACCCGGGGCTCACTGCTGATCGACGACGGTCGCCAGATCAAGATTCCTGCGTTCGAGGTCGGCCAGGTTGTCGACACCACCGGGGCTGGCGACCAGTACGCCGCCGGGGTGCTGTTCGGGCTGAGCCAGGGCCTGACGCTCGAGACCTGCGGACGTCTCGGGTCGCTGGCCGCCGCCGAGGTGATCAGCCACGTCGGACCGCGACCGCTCACGCCGCTGCGGGATCTCTCGCTCGACGAGGTCCGCGTCGACCGGCGCAGTTGGGTCTGAGGGGCTACACGCTCCAGCCGACGAGTTTGGTGTCGAGGTACTCGTCGAGACCGGCGTGCCCGCCTTCCCGGCCGACACCGGACTCCTTGACCCCTCCGAAGGGTGCGGCGGCCGCCGTCGGGTTGATGTCGTTGATGCCGACGATCCCGAAGCGGAGCCCCTCGGCAATCCGCCACGCCCGTGAGACGTCTCGCGTGTAGACATAGGCCGCCAGGCCGTAGGCGGTGTCGTTGGCCATCGCCAGGATGTCGGCCTCGTCGTCGAACACGGTCACCGCCGCGACCGGACCGAACGTCTCTTCGGAATGAATGAGCATGTCGGGGGTCACGTCGGTCATCACCGTCGGGGCAAAGAACAGGCCGCGGTCGAGGCCTCCCTCGGTCAGCCGTCGACCTCCGGTGGTCAAACGCGCTCCCTTGCCGGTTGCGTCCTCCACCTGTCGTTGTACCTTGGCCAGGCTGGCGTCGTCGACGAGCGGGCCGATCGTCACCGACGGGTCGGTCCCGATCCCGGGCACCAGCCGCTCGACCCGTTGGGTGAGTGTGGCCACGAACTCGGTGGCGATCTTCCGCTGGACGTAGATCCGGTTCGGGCTGATGCACGCCTGCCCGGTGTTGAGGAATTTCACCAGCGACGCCCCCTTGGCGGCGTGGACCGGATCGGCGTCGTCGAACACGATGAAGGGGGCGTGGCCGCCGAGTTCCAGCGACACGCGTTTCATCGTCGTCGCAGCCTTGCCGGCCAGCATCTTGCCCACCTCGGTCGAGCCGGTGAACGTCAGCTTGCGGACGCGGGGATCGTCGAGCCAGACACCGACGACCGCGGTTGGATCCGTGGTGTTGACCATGTTGACGACACCGGCGGGTACGCCCGCCTCGTGGAAGATCTCGTACACGGCGACCGCGCAGAGCGGAGTCTGCTCAGCCGGCTTGAGCACAACCGTGCACCCCGCCGCCAGCGCCGGTCCGATCTTCCTCGTGAGCATCGAGATGGGGTAGTTCCACGGTGTGATTGCGGCACAGACTCCCACCGGCTGGTGCATCACCATGAACCGCTGGTCGGGTCGAGGAGCCGGAATGGTCTCGCCGTATGCGCGTTTGGCCTCCTCGGCGTACCACAGAAGGAAGTCGGCCCCGTACTTGACCTCGTTTCGGGCGGCCTTGAGCGGTTTCCCCTGTTCGTCGGTCATCAACCGAGCCAGGTCCTCGGACCGGTCGGTCATGAGTTGCCAGGCCCGGTAGAGGACCGACGACCGTTCATAGGCGGTCCGATCGGCCCAACCGGCGAAGGCCCCGTCGGCGGCATTCAGGGCCGCCCGCGCGTCAAAGCCGGTCCCGTCGGCAGCCTCGCCGATGTTCTCACCGGTGGCCGGGTTGAGCACCTCGAACCGCTCGCCTCCGGGATTCCACTGTCCGTCGATGTAGTGCACAGTGGAACAATAACGCCCGTCACCCGGGGGGCGGGACCTCCGTCACCGCCTGCGGGCAGGGATTTTGCCTAGCGAAAGACGGCCGCCCCGGATGTCGATTCGGCGCGTGCCCGTGGTACAAACGAAGGAGTCGGCGGGGGCGCGTCGCCCCGCCCCCGCCGACGCTACCCGGTGTTCGCGTCGACCCGCCGAGCGGGTCGGCAGCCACAGCGCGGCGCTGGCTGGTTCGTCAGTGGAGTTGGGCGCCGGCCAGTGGGGCGGTCGGCTCGCCGAGGAAGTGGCCTTGCCCCCAGTCCACACCGAGCTTGCGGAGCGCCCGCAGTTCGTTCCAGGTCTCGACGTTCTCACCGACGACCCACGCTCCCATGCGATGCGCGAAGTCGACGACTGCGCTCACGACGGCCGCCGACGACGGCTCGGCGATCGTCCGGGTGAAGCGGCCCCCCATCTTCACGATGTCCGGTTCGAACTCGGCCACGATCCGCAGCGCCGAGAACCCCTCACCGACGTCGTCGACGGCCAAACGGACGCCGCGCCGCCGGACCTCCCGGAGCTGGCGGGCGGCGGCGGACACGTTGTTGTACCGGTTCCACTCGACGGCCTCGAGCACCAGTTGATCGGCCGAGAGGCCCAGGGCTTCGGCCTGATCGATGCACGAGTGGATCGCATCGGTGTCGAAATGGCCACCCGGTGCGCCAAGGTTCAGAAACAGCAATCCTTCACCGAGCCAGTCCGCCTCGACCGCCCGAAGACTCAGGTTGCGCATCAGCTGGTCGTAGGCGCCCAACCGGCCCGTGCGGGTGGCGGTCTCGATGAGCTGGGTGGCGTCGATGACCCCGTCCGGCCCGATTCCTCGGACGAGAGCCTCGAAGCCGACAGCGGTGCGCTTCTTCAGCGACACGATCGGCTGAAACCGAACCTCGTAGCGGTCGGGTTCGGTCTCGGGATCGGGCGTGAGGCCCAGGCGGACCGCGTGCCGTGAGAGCGTCGTGCCCAACAATGCGTACCGTCCGAGCTCAGCGGGGCGAGCGTCAGCCGGGGCGAAGGCCACGCGGATGTCGCGCAGCCGGTCCGGAAACGCCCGGATCATTGCGGAGGTGAAGTTGTCGACGTCGTAGATGACCAACCAGGCGTCGTCGTCGCGCACATCGAGCACGTCGGCGAAGGACGCAGCGAACTCCTCCGCCTCGGCTTGGAGCGCCTGGTCGATCGAACCTATGAGCACCGCCATCCCGGCCGCCGTCCTGCGTGAGTGGATCGATGCGAGAGCCATGCCTTAGACCGTAGCCACCAGCGAGGGGGCGATGTGACATAAGTAGGTCGTTGAGGGCATCTGCTCAGCGACCAGTGCTCAAGAATCCCACCATCGGTGTCGTTGCTCCCACTGTCCACGCTCGGTCCTCGTGGACACCGTCGCCACCGCAGTCATGTCGCTCCTCGTCGTCCCCAGAGATGTCCACAGCCGGATCGTCGTCGGCACATCGATGCTGATGGCAGTGCTGACGCTTGTCGGGTCCTGGATCGCTGCGGTCGACGGAACAGAATTGCTCAGGGAGCGGGCGGTTGTGTTCGGGGTTTTCGTCTCGCTCCTGTTCTTCCTCGAGGTCCGTCCGATGGCCACGCACCGGTCCTCGCGGATGTCGACGTTCTCGTGGACGTTCGCCTTCACGCTGATGCTGGTCGGACCGGTCCATCTCGCCCTGGCCGCCAATGTGGTCGCCTCGGCCGTGGGCGCAGTCGCCGATTCCATCGCCGGTCGCCGGGCGTCGATCGCCACCGGATTCGACGGATCGCGTTCGACGGTGTCGCTGTTCGTCGCCGGCGTGGTCGGCAACACCGTCGGCGATCTCCAGACCGTCGCCGGCGGACGCGATCCCGAGCTGGACTGGCTGGTGACCGTGGCCGTCGCCCAGCTCGCCGGACTGGTCATGTCGTCGCTGCTCGACGGCCTGGCCCGAGCCAGCCACGAGGGGCTCCCGATGTGGCAGTCGCTGATCGCCCGTCTCACCGATCAACTGCGAACCGACGGCCTGCTGTTCGGCCTCGCTCCGGTCTTCGCTGTCGTGGCGACGAATGCCCTCATCCTCATCCCTGTGCTGTTGCTGATCGTGTGGGTGATCCTGCACAGCGCCACCGCAGCGCTGGAGAGCCGCTGGGAGGCCACGATCGACGGATTGACCGGGATTCCCAACCGGCGGATCTTCGAGGCGCAGGGGACGATGATGCTGGAGCGGGTGGCGAGCCGGAAGAGTCAGGCCGCCGTCATCCATCTCGATCTCGATGGCTTCAAGGCGATCAACGACCGCCTGGGTCATCAGTACGGCGACGGCGTGCTCAAGGAGATCGCCCACCGGCTCGACTCGAGTCAGCGGTCCGCCGACCTCGTCGCCCGCCTGGGAGGCGACGAGTTTGCCGTCATCTTGACCAGCGTCGCCGGCCGGTCCGATGCCGAGGCGGCCGCCAGCCGGATTCTCCGGCAGATCGAGGAACCGCTCAGGGTCGACGATGTGCCGCTGAGGGTCACCGCCAGCCTGGGGGTAGCGCTGTTCCCCGACGACGGGGACAATCTCGAATCGGTGCTCCACCATGCGGACCTGGCGATGTACCGGGCCAAGACCGATGCCGTCGGCGTTTCGGTGTACTCGGCCGGGTCGGTCACCGCCCCTGGACGGATGTCGCTGGTCAGCGAGCTGAGCACCGCCCTCGAGGTCGGCCAGCTCGAACTGCACTATCAGCCCAAGGTCGACCTGAGGACCGGACGAATCGCCACCGTCGAAGCCCTCCTCCGCTGGCGGCATCCCGTCCACGGCATGGTGAACCCGGGGTGGTTCATGCCGATGGCCGAGCAGACGGACCTGATGCGCGACATCACCGACCATGTGCTCCGACTGGCGCTCACGCAGTGCGCCGACTGGAGACGGCGGGGGATCGACGTGGGGGTGGCGGTGAACGCGTCGGCGAGGAACCTCCACGACTACCGCTTCCCCAACCGCATCGCCGGCTTCCTGAACGACGTCGGTCTCGACCCGTCCTCGCTCGAACTGGAGATCACCGAGAACACCATCATGGAGGACCCTCGCCGATCGGCGGCGGTGATGGCCCAGCTCCGGGCGCTCGGGGTCAGCGTCTCGATCGACGACTTCGGCACCGGCTACTCGTCGCTCGCCGCCCTGCGGAGCCTGACGATCGACAGCATCAAGATCGACCGTTCATTCGTGACCGAGCTCGCCGAGCGCAACGCCGACCTGACGATCGTGCGGTCGGTGGTCGAGCTCGGTCGCAACCTCGGGCTCACGACCGTGGCCGAGGGCGTCGAAACCGACGAAGTGCTCCACATCATCCGTCGACTCGGCGTCGACGAGTTCCAGGGCTACCTCGCCTGTCCGCCGCTGCCGGCCAAGGAACTCGAACCGATCTTGATCCACGGCGCCCTCGACCTGAGCGGGTTCCAGACTCCAATCGAGCTGCCCGTCGGACGGGATCGTACGACGTCGTCGGGCTCCGCCTCGATGTCCCGGATCTGACTTTTCGGGCGATCCTGTCCGGCGCTGGTCCCCTATGGTTCGGAGCATGGTCGATGACCCGACCTTCGTCGACGACATCGAGTGCTACCCGAGCCGATCGAGCTACCCGGCCGGGGCGACCGCCG
>JBFGLT010000114.1:0-9986 GCA_041576015.1 Acidimicrobiales bacterium | reverse complement strand
TCGAACTGGTCGATTCGATCTCGGCCGGGATGCGATCCAAGCGATTGATGGGTCGCACCGTCACCTTGAACCTGCGGGACAACGACTTCCACTCGTTCAGTCGTTCGACCACCCTCTCCGAAGCGACCTGGTCATCGGGTGCCATCGGCCGCGCTGCCCGCCGGCTCTTCAAGGACAACCTCGCATTCATCCGCAGCGGAGCGTGCACCAGGATCGGGCTCTCGATCAGCAATCTGACCAGGCCGGACAACGTCCAGCAGGCCCTGGACTTCGATCCCGGCCGCCCCCCGGAGGTCGACGCCGCAGTCGACGAGATCACCCGGCGGTTCGGCCACCGGGCAATCTCCCGCCTGCACTGAATCAGGCGGGCGGGCCGCCGGCCGGCGGGAGGGCGGCGATCCAGTTCCGCAGCTCCTCGGACTGCTCCCCGAGCCGGGGAGGACGCATCGTGGCCTCGGCCGGTGTGGCGCTCAGGACGAACGGCGCCCGCGGCGAGGGCATGCCCTGCACCCGCCAGATCGGGTCCAGCCCGAGCCGGGCGGCATCGGCGAACGCCTCGGTGAGCTGGTTGATCGGTCCGGCCGGAACCCGGGCGGCGAGCAGACGGTCGATCCATTCGGCGGCCGTGCGAGACCGGAGCGACGCGTCGAGTAGGGACGCCAGTTCCTGGACGTGGCGGACCCGGTCGCCGTTGGTCGCAAAACGCGGGTCGTCGAGCAGGTCCTCGGCGCCGACGACCTTGCAGAGACGCTGGAACTGGCGGTCGTTTCCGGTGGCGATGATGAAGGGCTCGTCAGCGGCGTGGAACACCTCGTAGGGAGCGACCGACGCGTGACGGTTGCCGGCCCGCGCCGGATTGTGGCCAGTGAGCAGGGCGGCCGAGCTGGCGTTCACCATCCCAGCGAGCAGGGACTGCATCAAGGCGATCTCGACCAGCTGTCCGGATCCGCCATTGTCCCGGCGGGCGTGCAACGCCGCCAGGATGCCGACGAGAGCGTGCAGGCCGGCGAGGACGTCGGCCATGGCGACGCCGACGCGGTAGGGTTCGCCGTCCTCGGGGCCGGTGAGACTCATCAGGCCGGCCATCCCCTGGATCAGGAAGTCGAATCCGGGCATGCCAGCTCCGGGATCGCTGGTTCCGAATCCGGTGATGGTGCAATAGACCAGCCCCGGGTTCTCCGCCCGCACGGAGCCTTCGTCGAGGCCGAACCCGGCCATGACACCGGGGCGGAAGTTCTCGACGAGCACATCGGCCCCGACGGCGAGCCGGCGGGCCAGCTCCCGGTCCGACGGCTCGCCGAGGTCCATGGTCACGCTTCGCTTGTTCCGGTTGATCGCCGCGTAGTAGGTGCTCGTGCCGTCGTCGAGGAAGGGCGGCCAGTGGCGTGTGTCGTCCCCACCGTCGGGCCGTTCCACCTTGACGACCGTCGCACCGAGATCGGCAAGATGCATGGTGCAGAGCGGACCGGCCAGGACTCGGGAGAAGTCGGCGACGAGGATGCCTTCGAGCGCGCCTGTCATCGCCCGACTCTACTGAGCGGGTCGGGACGGGAGCACGGGATCAACCGGCCGGGGTCGGGTCGCCTTCGATCAACTCGGCACAGTTGAGCACTGCCGGTCGATCGCCGCAGGTCACTCCGAACTCCTCGTAGTCGCTGCCGACAGGCGACGATTCCCACAGCTCGTCGCAGGCGGTCCCGTCGCCGATCTCACACGCGTCCCAGAGGGCGTCGAGGTCCGGATCGTCGCCGTAGGTCGTCGGCCCGACCATCGGCAATGTCGAGGGAGGTGTCGCCGGCTCGTGCAGAAGCGATGAGGCCCGCTGGCAGGCGTCGATCAAGTCCTGTTGCGACTTCGGTGTGTTGGTCGTCTCGCCCAACCCGGCCACACAAGAGGACACATCGAGCGAGTAGCCCTGCTCGAGCAGACTCTGGACCACATCGGTCGAGGTTGGCTCGACGACCTCGACTGCCGGTGCCGAGCAGGACGAGGCGCCGAGGATGGCGAAGAGGATCAGGGTCCAGTACAACGGTCGCCACGGCAGCATCGCCACCCCATCGGCGGGTCCATCGCCGAGATGAGACCGGCGTGCAGCTCTCCCACCGGCATCGGTCACACCATGGCGACCGGTGGGAGCTCGACCACGAACTGGGTCAGGTGTGCCGGGAAGACGTGTTCGGACACCAGGACGACCGATCCGTCGGCGTCGGTCGTCGTGCGCTGGACGACCAGAACCGCCGAACCGGCCGGCACCTCGAGCAGCGCCGCATCCTCGCCGCTGACCACCGCGGCGCCGATGGTCTGAATGGCGCCCCCGAGACGCACCGGCAACAGGTCGTAGAAGCTCCGCTCGGCGACCTGGGACCGGCTGAGTTCGGCACCGAGGTCCTCCCGGCACCACACCGTCACACGGGCGAACGGTTTCCCATCGGCCAAATTGACCCGAATGACCTCCAGCACCCGATCGCCGAGCTTCTGGGCGATCGACGACGCGTTCTCGGGGGTCTCGATGCTCGACGTCGACCGGAAGCCGAATGCGATGATGCGCCGCTCCGGCGTGCGACCCGACGCCCGCAGTTGGGCTTCGATGGTGGTCAACCCGGCGAGCGGTTGGCGAACCGGCACCGACGACACGATCCACCCGAGCCCTTGTCGGGACTCGACGAGCCCCTCGGAGCGAAGGACCTCGAGCGCCTTGCGAATCGTGACCCGACTGGCGTCGAACTCAGCGCCGAGCATCGCCTCGCTGGGAAGCAGCTGACCGGCCGGGTAGCGTCGATCGGCGATGCGCCCCCGCAGGTTCTCGGCGATGATCTGATACCGGATCTGACGCATACGAACCTTCTTCTGGGTGGACCCCGAAACTCTACTTGTATTATAGTTGTATCAACATAACGGAAGGAGCGTCCGCATGGCCGTCGGCCCAGAAACCCCAATCGAGCTCATCGAAGGCGTCTACGCAACCCTCGACGAACGCATCGGAGCCATGCGCAACCGGCTGGGTCGGCCACTGACCCTCGCCGAGAAGATTCTGGCCAACCATCTCGACGATCCGGGTGCACCGGTCGAACGCGGTGTGAGCTACGTCGACTTCCGACCCGACCGAGTGGCCATGCAGGATGCGACCGCCCAGATGGCGTGGCTGCAATTCGACACCGCCGGCCTCGATCGGGTCCAGGTGCCCACCACCACCCACTGCGACCACCTGATCCAGGCCAAGGTCGAAGCCAAGCAGGACCTCCTCCGCGCCATCGACACCAACGAAGAGGTCTACGAGTTCCTCAAGTCGATCTCGGCCAAGTACGGCGGCGGATTCTGGAAGCCCGGCTCGGGCATCATTCACCAGGTCGTTCTGGAGAACTACGCCTTCCCGGGTGGCATGATGATCGGAACCGACAGCCACACCCCCAACGCCGGTGGGCTCGGCATGATCGCCATCGGCGTCGGCGGCGCCGACGCCGTCGATGTGATGACCGGGTTCCCGTGGAACGTGCGCTGGCCCAAGCTCATCGGCGTCCACCTGACCGGCACGCTGAGCGGATGGAGTGCTTCGAAAGACGTCATTCTCAAGGTGGCCCAGATCCTCACGGTGAAGGGCGGCACGGGCGCGATCGTCGAGTACTTCGGCGCCGGTGCGAACAGTCTGTCGGCCACCGGGAAGGCGACAATCTGCAACATGGGTGCCGAGGTCGGGGCGACAACATCGGTGTTCGGCTACGACGACGCCATGGCCCGGTACCTCAAGAGCACCGGCCGGGAGGCCACTGCCGACGCGGCCGACGCCGTCGCCCATCACCTGCGGGCCGACGACGAGGTCCTCGCCGATCCTGCCGGATTCTACGACGAGCTCATCGAGATCGACCTGGACCACCTCGGCCCGCACATCAATGGCCCGCACACCCCAGACCTCGCTCGCGAGGTGAAGGATCTCGGCGCGGAGGCACGCGAGCAGGGCTGGCCACTGGAGATCAGCGCAGCGCTCATCGGCAGCTGCACCAACTCGAGCTACGAGGACATCACCCGAGCGGCGTCCATCGCCCGCGAGGCCGCCGCCAAGGGCCTGAAGGTACGAACCAAGCTGATGATCACCCCCGGATCCGAGCAGGTGCGAGCCACGATCGAGCGCGACGGTCTGCTGGCCGATTTCGAGGAGCTCGGGGCAACCGTCCTGGCCAACGCATGCGGTCCCTGCATCGGCCAGTGGGATCGCAGCGACGAGCGCATTCCGGGCACCGCCAACACCATCGTCACCAGCTACAACCGGAACTTCCCCAAGCGGAACGACGGCGACGCCGCCACGCTGGCGTTCGTCACCTCCCCCGAGACGGTCATGGCGCTGGCGCTGGCCGGCACCCTCGACTTCGACCCGGTTTCGGGCTCCCTCGTCAACGAGGCCGGCGAGGACGTGCAGCTGTCGACTCCGGTCGGCATCGAGCTCCCACCCGAGGGATTCGACGAAGGCGAGTCCGGGTTCGTCGCTCCGCCGCCTGATGGCAGCGGCGTCGAGGTGGCGGTCTCACCGTCGTCGGATCGTCTCCAGCTGCTCACGCCGTTCCCGGCCTGGGACGGCGAGGACTACCTCGACCTTCCTGTTCTGGTGAAGGCCGCGGGCAAGTTCACCACCGACCACATCTCCATGGCCGGCCCGTGGCTCAAGTACCGCGGCCACCTGGAGAACATCTCGGGCAACCTGTACCTGGGGGCGGTCAACGCGTTCACCAGGCCGGACGGTACCGCCTACGACGTCGGGTACGGGAAAAACCAGCTCACCGGTGAGATCCAAACCTTCCCCGAGATCGCCAAGGCCTACCACGAGGCCGGCCAGCCGTGGGTGGTGATCGGCGACGAGAACATGGGCGAAGGATCGAGTCGGGAACACGCTGCGATGGAACCCCGCTTCCGGTTGGGACTGGTGGCGATCGCTCGCAGCTTCGCCCGTATCCACGAAACGAACCTCAAGAAGCAGGGCATGGTGCCGCTCACCTTCGCCGATCCGGCCGACTACGACCGCATCGGAGAAGACGATCGGATCAGCGTCGTCGGACTTGCCGATCTGGCGCCCGATCGGCCCGTCACGGTCCGGGTCACGCCGGGCGACGGCGATCCCTGGGAGTTCGAGGCAAACCACACCTTCAGCCCCGAACAGATCGAGTGGTTCCGGGCCGGCAGCGCCCTCAACGTCATCCGGCGAAACCTCGGACGCTAGGGCCCGGCCACCGGCCGACCGCGCCGGCGAGAGCTGCGTTCGCGCAGCGCCACGAGGGCCGATAGGTTGAACGCCATGTCCAGTGCAGCGTTCTTCGACCTGGATCGCACCCTGCTGCGCGGTGCCAGCGGCCCGTTGCTCTCGGTTGCACTGCGGGCCGAAGGACTGCTGCCCGATCGTCCGATCCGCGGCGAGAGCTTTGTGTTCGGCTTGTTCAACCTGGTCGGTGAGACGCTGCCCTCGATGGCCCTCACCCGAGCCGGCGCCCGCGCTGCCAAGGGGTGGCCGGTGGCCGGCATGCGCGCAGCAGGAGAACGAGTCGCCGAAGAGCTGGCCAACGCCGTCGAGCCCTTCGCGTTCGAGTTGATCGCCGATCACCACGCCGAAGGCCGCAAGGTCGTGCTGGCCACCACCACGCCCTACGAGCTCGTGAAGCCCTTCGCCGACCGGATCGGGCTCGACGACGTCCTCGCCACCCGGTATCGATCCTCCGACGGGGTGACCGTCGACGGCTCGATCGACGGTGAGTTCGTCTGGAACCGGGGCAAGGCGCGGCTGGTGAGGGCCTGGGCTCGAGCCAATCTGGTCGAGCTGGCCGACTCCTACGCCTACTCCGACAGCATCTTCGACCTCCCGTTGCTCCGCAGCGTCGGGTATCCCACCGCCGTCAACCCCGATCCGCGATTGTGGGCTCTCGCCAAGTTGAGCCGGTGGCCCGTCCTGTACCTCGACGCCCCACCGGGCGTGCCCAAGCCCCTGGGGATCGAACCACAGCGGATTGTCGCCGAGATCGTCCGTCCCGAACTCCTCCAGTTCATCGACCTCGACATCCGGGGCGTCGAACACTTGGAAGGCATCCGGGGTGCGCTAGTCGCATCCAATCACCGGAGCTATCTCGACCCGCTCGTCCTGGCCCACGCCGTGAGCCGGGCCGGTCGGCCCGTACGGTTCCTGGCCAAGAAGGAGGTCACCGACGCCCCGATCGTGGGGCCGATCACCACCATGATGGGAGCCATCCGGGTCGACCGGCAGAACAAGACGGGCGACCCGATGGCGGCGGCGGCCCGGGCCCTTCGCGCCGGCGAGATCGTGGCGGTCTACCCCCAGGGCACGATCCCTCGGGGCCGGGACTTCTTCGATCCGGAGCTGAAGGGCCGCTATGGCGCCGCTCGCCTGTCGATCGACGCCGGCGCGCCCATCGTCCCCGTCGGTGTCTGGGGCACCGAGCGGGCATGGCCCAGGAACCGGAAGCTCCCCTACTTGCTCAACCTGGCCGACCCCCCGCCGGTCACGATCACGTTTGGGGCCCCATACCACCCCGAGACCGATGACGTGGAAGCCGAGACGGCCGCTCTGATGGCTCGAATTGTCGCACTTCTCCCCGAGGAGGCGCGCGTCCCGCACGAGCCGACTGAGGCCGAGCTGGCGAGGACCCTCCCCGGATGAGCCTGATCGTCTGCGCCGGCGAGTCTCTGGTGGACATCCTCCCCGCCGACGACGGCGGCACCCGTCGGGCCGTGCCCGGCGGCGGACCGATGAACGCTGCCATCACAGCGGCCCGGCTGGGCGCCCCGACCGCCTTCGTCGGTCGGATCTCTACCGACCGGTACGGCGAGATGATCTGGTCGCACCTCCACGACAGCAATGTGATCCTGGGGGCGGCCGAGCGGGGCCCCGAAGCGACCGCCCGCGCCGAGGTGTTCGTCGACCCTGTGCAGCGGTTCGAGTTCCACGGGGACGGGACAGCCGACACGGCCTTGGGGGCCATCCGAACCGAAGCGCTCCCGTCTGCGCCGACGATCCTCCATTCCGGCACGCTCGGCATCTTCCGCGGGCGCACCGCCGACACGCTGGCGACGTGGATGGAGTCCTTCGCCGGGCTGGTCAGCCTGGACCCGAACGTTCGCCCGGCCCTCATCGACGACCCGGGCCGGTGGTGGTCATATGCCGACCGCTGGCTGGCCCGGGCCCATCTGGTGCGGGGCAGCGACGAAGACCTCGACTGGATGGGGCTGGAGATCAACGACATTCTCGATCGGGGAACAGCAGCGGTCGTCAGGACGCTCGGGGCCGATGGCGCCGAGGTGTACCTGGCCGGCGGAGGTCACCGGTCGGTTCCGGCGCCTCCGATCAAGTTCGTCGACGCCGTCGGAGCGGGGGACTCGTTCTGTGGCGCCCTCCTGGTGCGATTGCACGAGGCAGCGGCGACCCCTGACACCATCGCCGGACTCGATCCCGACTGGTGGGAGGCGTCCCTCCGGTTCGCCGTCGGGGTGGCCGCCGTCACCTGCGCACGTCCCGGCGCCGATCCCCCCTACCGTCGCGAGCTCCTCTCCGCCTGAGAAGCCTGTGTACTGGGAAAACCAGCGGCTATGACGGTTTTCACACTAAGAACCCTTGTCCGGGTCGGGCGGAGCGAGGTATCTTTGACCTCTGCATCTCCCCCTTGATGCAATCCCAGACGCCGAGTCGGTTCCCCCCTTTCCAACCGGCGTCGCTCAGAAGCCGATCGCTGTTCAGCGATCGGCTTCTTCTTTTTCCGCCTCCGTGGGCATCGAGTGCATCACAGCGGCATGTTGTCGTGGCGCCGACGGCGCAGCCGCTCTCGTTTCGACGACAGCATCTGCAATGCCCGGATCACCTCGTGGCGGGTTTCGGCGGGATCGATCACGGCGCTGATGCTCCCCCGCTCGGCCGCCAGGTACGGCGTGAGGTGCGTCGATTCGTACTCGACGATGAGCTGGTCCTTCTCGTCGGCCGACGCCCCGCGGTGGAGGATCTCGACAGCGCCCCTGGCTCCCATCACAGCGACCTCGGCCGTCGGCCAGGCGAACATGATGTCGTTTCCCATCCGGGTCGAGTCCATGACGATGTAGGCGCCTCCATAGGACTTTCGGAGAATCAGCCCGACCCGAGGGACGGTCGCCCGGGCGTAGGCGAACGCCAGCTGGGCCCCATGGCGGATCATGCCCCGCCACTCGAGGTCTTTGCCGGGCAGGAATCCGCTGGTGTCGACCATCGTCAGGAGCGGGACGTTGAACGCGTCGCACAACGAGACGAACCGTGCGGCCTTCTGACTGGCTGCGATGTCGATCGAGCCGGCCATCGACTGGGTTTGATTGGCCACGATGCCCACGGGCATCCCGCCCATCGTGGCGAACCCGACGACGATGTTTGGTGCCCATTGGGCTCGCAGTTCCGTGAAGCCCCCGTCGTCGGCGATCGCCTCGATGACGGCCCGGACGTCGTAGGACCCGGTCGGCGTGGCCGGCAGGACGGCGAGCGCTTCCGGTGTGGGTCGGTCGATCGGGTCGGCGGTCGGGATCGACGGCGGAAACCGGTCGACGTGGTCGGGGAGGTAGCCGAGGATTTCGACGAGATAGGCCTCGGCGTCATCGGCGGTCGGCGCCACGGCCGACGCCAGGCCGCTGCTCCGCTGATGGGCGGCAGCCCCGCCGAGGTCGGCGGCTGTGATGTCGGTGCCGGTAAACCCTCGCACCATCCTCGGACCGGAGAGATAAGCGTAGGCATCGACGGTGAAGACCACCACGTCAGCCAGGCCGAGGAGAAACGACGGACCCGAGAGAACCGGCCCGTCAGCGACCATGAGAAGGGGAATCAGGCCGCTCGACCGGACCATCTCCCGAGCGATCCGGCTCCACGCCACCGAAGGGGCCAACCCTTCGCCCACATAGGGTCCGGCTGCACTCACATGGGCGAGGACCGGGAGCCGCTGTTCGCGGGCGGTCCGCAGGCCGGCCTCAACGACCAGACAGTCCGACTCGCTGAGGGTGTCATCGGGCCGCGAACCTCGAAGGGACACCCTCAGATACTTCCGGTCGCCGACCTCCACCATCCGTGCCGACGAGCGACCCGCCGTAGCCGCCCGCAGGTCGATCGTGGCGCTGTCGGTCTCCGATCCGGTTTCTCCTGCGGCCACCCACTGTTTGTAGCGCAAACGGTGGGCCGGTCGACCCCGTCTTGCAGAATACGGTATGGACCGGATTCCCCCGGCGGACTCCCATCGTCTCGGCGGGCGCACGACCACCGAACTCGACGGCCCGATCACGCTCCTCGTGCCGCTCGGCTCGACCGAACAGCATGGACCCCATCTCCCGGTCGACACCGACACCCGCATCGCCGTCGCACTCTCAGAGGCGATCGCCGCCGCGCTCCACGAGGACGGACATGACCGAGTGCTCGTCGCCCCCGCGCTCGCCTACGGCGCCAGCGGCGAACATCGGGGATTTGCCGGCACGTTGAGCATCGGCACCGACGTCCTGTCCGACGTCCTGGTGGAACTGGTGCGGTCGGCCGGCGAGGAGATCGCCGAGGTCGTGTTCGTGAACGGCCACGGCGGCAACCTGCGGGGCCTCCGCCGGGCGTGCGAACGGCTCGAGGCGGAGGGACGCCCGGTCACCGTCGTCGCCCCCGATGAAGCCGGCGATGCCCACGCCGGATGCGCTGAAACATCACTGCTGCTCCACCTCCACCCAGCGCTCGTCCGGCAAGACCGCCTGGAGGTGGGGCGAACCGAGCCGCTCGCTGTCTTGCTCCCTCGGCTTGAGCGTGACGGAGTGCGAGCGGTGTCCCCCACCGGTGTCCTGGGGGACCCTACCACGGCGAACGCCGAGCAGGGCCGGGCGCTGTTCGACGCGCTGGTTCGAACGATGGCACGCCAAGTCGCCGCCGGGATCAGCGACGATGCCCCGTCCTGACCTCGGCATCGTTCCGCATCGGCGACTCCGAACCCTCGCCACCGGCCGGTACTTGTTCGGCG
>JBFGLT010000113.1:0-10019 GCA_041576015.1 Acidimicrobiales bacterium | reverse complement strand
GTTGTGACCATGGCGTCCAGCAGGCCTTCGGGGATCTCGGCGCCGCCGGAGGTCAGCACGGCCGGGGTGGTCATCAGATGCCCGACATTGCGGACCAGCATGAGCGATCGACCAGGCACGGTGACCGGCGTGCCATCGGGCGCCCGGTAGTCCCGGTCGGGCGCGATCGCCCGGGTGAAGGACTCATCGCCCTTTGAGACCTCGGCGGTCAGGTCGCCTCGCAGCAGCTCCAGCCAGTTGTGATAGGCGAGGGCCTTGTCCTCGGCGTCGACAGCGGCGACCGAGTCCTCGCAGTCCATGATGGTGGTGATGGCCGACTCGAGGACGACATCGGCGATCCCGGCCCGGTCGCCGGCACCCACTTCGTGATTCCGGTCGATCACCAACTCGATCCCGAGGCCGTGATGGCGGAGCAGGACTCCCGCCGGATCGCCATCGTCGCCTCGGTAGCCGGCCAGCAGGCCGGGATCGGCCAGGCCGGTGTCGGTGGACTCACCCAGGTCGGCCCTGAGCTGGCCGCCGGCGATGTGGTACCGGGTTACGCCGGCATGTGAACCCGCCGCGAGCGGAACGACCTCGTCCAGAAACTCCCTGGCCCAGGCGATCACCCGATCGCCGCGCGCCGGATCGTACGGGCCGGGCGGCGGCGTCTCGCCCATGGCGTCGGTGCCGTACAGCGCGTCGTACAACGACCCCCATCGGGCATTTGCGGCATTGATGGCATACCGGGCGTTCATGACCGGGACCACCAGTTGGGGGCCGGCGATGGCAGCGATCTCGTCGTCGACGTCGTCGGTGGAGATCTGCGTGCCCTCGGCGGCCGGCAGCAGATAGCCGATCTCGGCCAGGAACTCCTTGTAGGCGGCAGGGTCGTGAGGCCGGCCGGCCCGCCGCCGGTGCCAGTCGTCGATCAGGGACTGGAGCCGTTCCCGCTCGGCCAGAAGATCGGCGTTCCGGGCACCGAACCGGGAGATGAGTTCGGCCACGGAGGCGAAGAAGTGGTCGGGATCGACACGCGTGCCCGGGAGGGCCTCCTCGACCAGGAATCGGTGCAGTGCGTCCCCGTACCGCAGACCGGTCTCCGTGACGAAGCGCTCCCCCATGGCCGCCATTGTCGTTGATCGCCGCGATCCGGAGCAATCCGGGTGGCCTCCACACCGGTGGTTGCGTGACCTCGAGCGGCATCGTGAGGGTCGAGTCGCTAGAGCAGGGTCTGTTCGAGCAGATCGTCGATGTCGACGGTGTAGGAGAGGTTTGGCGACACCCGACCGTCGATGTTCAGCATCGACCCGAGGAACGGCCCGAGGTCGGCATAGGCGGAGTGCTCCGCCGCCATCACGTCGGCGAAGGCGCGCACGCCGGTCTGCGCCGGGCGGATGTCGAGCGTGCTCAGCATGGCCAGGAGCCGGGTGTGCGCAGTGGCGAGGTCGTGCGGGGTGCCATGGATCGTATTGATCACCATGGCCGGGTGCGGGGGAACGACGAGGTCGGCGGTGTGGAGGATCCGCCCGTCGGCCAGTTCGGTCATCAGTGAGACCGATCCGGTGGCCCGGCTCACGGCCGCCAGGACGACGCCAGACGGCGAGTGGAACAGATCGAACACGGGCGAGGGCTCGGCGCCGGGATCGTGCACGGTGATCGTGCGGGACAGCTTCCAGCCCTGGAGGGCTGCCTCGACGTCGGCCGGGCGTTCGCCCCCTTCGAGATCGAGAGGGGCGGCGAGCAGCGGGCGGAAAGTGAATGGAGCGGCGATGTAGTCGCTCAGATACCGGAACGTGAGCGGATTCGTCGACATCGCCAGCGCGAGACGGGTCAGCGCCGCGATCTGCCCGAGCAGCGCCGCCCACGGCATGGCGGCGATCGGTGCCAACCCGGTCCGCACGAGGAGGAAGGCATACGACACGAGGGTTCCGATGACGGCCGTGACGATCAGGCTGACCAGGAGCGCCTCACCGAGGTAGGCGCGGATCCATCGCAGGCTGCGGCTCACCTCGGGGCTATCGACTCGAACACGACGGTCCTGAAGATCGGCACCCCCCAGATCGGCGCCGCCGCCGATCGACGTTAGGCAGGCTTGACACAACGGATTAGACTGCCGGAATGGCCGCGTATGTCTCCCCCGAACACCACCCGGCGTTCGAGGAGTATTGCGAGACCATCTTCGAACTGGCCGAGGACAGGGTCAGGGTCATCCAGGCCAGGATCGCCGAACGGCTCGGGGTGTCCCGCCCGGCCGTGTCGGAGATGGTGCGGCGCCTCGAGGACGAGGGTCTGATCACGATGACCGGCGCCGAGATCGAGCTCACCGCCTCCGGCCAGTCCCTCGCCACCACCATGGTGCGCCGGCACCGGCTGGCCGAACGGTTCCTCACCGACGTGCTCGGGCTGTCGTGGGCGACCGCTCACCACGAGGCGGGCAAGTGGGAGCATGTGATCAGCCCTGAGGTGGAGGCGGCGATGCTCGAACTGCTGGAGAACCCCACCACCTGCCCTCACGGCAACCCGATCCCGGGAAGCGACTACGTCGCGCCCCAGCTGGTGACGCTCTCCCAGGTGCCTGTCGGCGACGGGTTCGCGGTGACGAGGATTCCCGAGGAACTGGAGTTCAGGGACGGGATGCTCGAGTACCTCGAGCAATCCCGAGTCCTGCCCGGGGTCAGCGGCACGGTGCTGGCGGTGTCTCCCGACGGCACGACCACCGTCGAAGTGGACGGCGCGGTGGTCGGACTCGGCAAGTTCGCCGCCGATCGGATCCTGGTGACGTCCTGACCCGAGGGGCGGGCCCGGCAGTCACGCCCGCCTGTCGGCGACGATGGCACCGGCTCCCCAGCGGCGGTCAGCGAGGGCGTTGAGGATGGCCACGAGGTTCTCGTCCCGCTCGCGTTCCAGCTCGGCCACCGTGAGATGCCCCGACTGCGCATCGCTCTGGACGGCGATCCGATCGATGAGCTCCTCGGTCAGTTCCGGAACGGCCGTCAGCTTGGTCCACGGCCAGTGCAATGCTTCTCCGAACTGTGCGATGAAGTGGCGCATCCCGCCTTCCCCCCCGGCGATCCGGTAGGTCTCGAACAGTCCCATTTGGGCAAAGCGAAGACCGAAGCCGAAGCGGATTGCGTCGTCGATCTCCTCGGTGGTGGCGACGCCGTCGTTGACCAGCCAGAGCGCCTCACGCCAGGCCGCTTCGAGAAGCCGGTCGGCGATGAAAGCGTCGATCTCCTTTCTGATGACCAGCGGTTTCATCCCGGCATCGCCGAACACCCGCCGGCAGCGTTCGACGACCCCGCGGGCGGTCCGGGGGCCCGGGGCCAATTCGACCAGCGGGAGGAGGTACACGGGATTGAACGGATGGGCGACGATGAGCCGATCGGGATACCGGAGTTCCGCCGCCAGCGACGACGCAGGGAAGCCCGACGTCGACGATGCGATGATTGCTCCCGGGCCGCATGATTCCTCGACGGCGGCGTACACCGCGCGCTTGAGATGGAGCCGCTCCGGCACGCTCTCGACGATCAGATCGGCGCCGGCCACGGCGGCGTCGAGCGTGGACATCGGCTCCGGGACCGATCTCGACGCCTGCCAGCGCAATTGGCCCCACGCGGACTCGGCGTTCTCGAGGGTACGGCGGACCGTGCCGGCGACCCCGGGATCAGGATCGTGCCAACGGACATCGTGGCCGGCGAGTGCCAGGCGAGCCACCCAACCACTCCCGATGACCCCCGCCCCGACGACGGCCACCTGCAGCCGCTCCGCGGGGGTCGGTCGGTTCATCGCACCTGCAGTTTCAGACGCTCCCGGACCTCGTCGGGTCCGGCGATCGCGTAGTTCATGCCGGTGAGGATGTGCACCGCTCGCTCGACCAGGTCGGCGTTCCCTGCGAGGACGCCCCGGTCCAGGTAGAGGTTGTCCTCGAGACCGACGCGAACGTTTCCGCCCGAGATGGCCGCCAGTGCCACGTAGGGCAGCTGATCGGCGCCCGTCGAGAACGCGGAGAAGACCCAATCGTCGGGGATGTTGTTTCGTAGTGCGAGATAGGTGGTGAGATCGTTGGGGGCACCCCAGGCGATCCCCATGCAGAGCTGGACCATGACCGGAGCGTCGATCAGTCCAGCGGCCACGAGGGCCTTGGCCTGCCAGAGATGCCCGGTGTCGAAGACCTCGATCTCGGGGCGCACGCCCATGTCGCGGAGCTGCCCAGCCATCGCCTGCAGCATCGCTGGCGTGTTGGTCATCACGTAGTCGCCGTGGCCGAAGTTCATCGATCCGCAGTCGAGGGTGGCGATCTCGGGCCGGATCGACTCCACATGGGCCAGCCGCTCGCTGGCTCCCGCCATGTCGGTGCCGAGATCCGAGGGCGGCAGCGGCTGCTCGACCGGACCGAGGGTCAGATCTCCCCCCATCCCGGCCGTGAGGTTGATCACGACGTCGGTTCCCGAGGCACGAATCAGACGAACGACGTCCTCGTAGAGCGACACCTCTCGGGCCGGCGCTCCACTGCCAGGATCGCGTACATGGATGTGGACGACGGCGGCGCCTGCTTGGGCTGCGGCGATGCAGTCGGCGGCGATCTCCTCGGGCGTCACCGGGACGCGCTCGGACTTGGCCACGGTGTCACCGGCACCGGTGACCGCACAGGTGATGAACACGGAACCCATCAGACCCGAACCCGCTCCGGGCCGGGGAGCGAACGGCCCAGGACTCGCGCTCGGGAACGGATGTCGTCGGTGGACAAGTAACAGCCGCGAAGATGGCGTGACCCTGCGGTCGGATCGAATGCCGACCGGGCATGGAGGATCCGGCGATTGTCGAAGATCACCGCATCACCGGGCCGGAACGAGGACTCGATCCGGAACGCAGGGTCGGCTCCGAGTTCGTGAAGCCGGGCGATGGCGGCGTACGAGCGATCGACGTCGCTCACGGGCATGTCGGGGAAGGCTCGGAGCGGGGAGAACCCCCGAATGATGATCGTGCCGTCACCGGCGTCCGGTTCGACCACCGGTGCCGACCAGCGATGATCGATCCCCCTCCCCTTGCTCATGAAGACCCACCTGAGGGTGGTCAAAGCGTCGTGGTGGTCGGGTTCGCAGGTGCGGAGGTACTCGACGATCGCCAGACCATCGGCTATCTGGTTCAGGCCACCGGAACAGGTGTTTTCGATGCAATGAAGCGCCTGGAATCCGGGGGGCCGCTCGCGGGTGGGGAGGTCGGTGTGGGGCACGAGGGCTCGACCGGTGTAGGCGGTGCTGTCCGGGTCGACCTTGGCGATCACGTCCCAGACTCGACCAAAGTTGGTGTCGATCAACGGTCCGAGGCTCCGGGCGAACGACTCGAGGTCGTCGCGGCCGGTCGGCCCGCCGGCAAGTCGCACGACGCCATGCCGGAGAAGCGAGTCGAGCAGGTCGCCCTCGTTGGCCGATGGCGGCCACGGAGAGGTCGGGAGCTGATCTCGCCGGACGCCGGGGTAGTGCGCCGGCGCACATGGCGTGACCCACGGTTCCTGTCGAGGAATCCCCGCCATGGCGGTCTGACCGTCGATGGCGACGCTGTGCAACCACGCTGTCGCAAAGCGGTGGGTGAGCCCGTCGTCCCAGCCGGCGACCACTTGCGCGCCGGCCGCCTCGAGGGCGACGTGGACCAGGCGACGTCCGAGCAGATCGGCCGGCCGGGCGATTCCCTCCCGCGTGACGGGATCGATCCCGAAGCCAACGGAGTTCTCCCGCAACCAGGTGCCATTGAACGTGCCCACGGTGCCATCGGGCCAGCGGACCTCCAGCAGCCCGCTGCACAGCGTGGCCAGACTGGCCGGTCGGGAGGCGTACCGATAGAAGTCCGGGGCGACCGCCTCGTCGGTGACCGTCATCGCACACCCCTCCTGAGCGCGGAACCAGGCCGACGCCGACCTGGGCGTTGAGCGGGACGGTACTACAAACTCGATGCCGCAACCGCGCCGGTACGCTCGTCCCCGATGCCTGAACACTCCGCCTCCACGATCATCTACACCCACACCGACGAAGCGCCGGCGCTGGCGACCCGCTCGCTGTTGCCGATCATCCAGGCGTTCGCCGGAGCGGCCGGCGTGACGGTGGAGACGCGCGACATCTCCTTGGCCGGGCGGATCCTGGCCAACTTCAATGACTTCCTGACACCGGATCAGCACACGCACGACGCTCTCGCCGAACTGGGGGAGCTGGCTCTCACGCCGGCGGCAAACATCATCAAGTTGCCGAACATCTCCGCGTCGGTACCCCAGATGAAGGCAGCGATCGCCGAACTGCAGGCCCGGGGTTACGACCTTCCCGACTACCCGGATGAACCATCGAGCCCCGCCGACAGCGACATCCGGGCTCGCTACGACCGCGTCAAGGGCAGCGCCGTGAATCCCGTGCTTCGGGAGGGGAACTCGGATCGACGCGCCCCCCGCGCCGTCAAGAACTACGCGCGGAGCAACCCGCACTCGATGGGTGCATGGCGATCTGACTCCACAACGCACGTGGCGACGATGGGGGTCAACGACTTCCGCTCAAATGAACAATCGGTCACGCTCGAGCACCCCCAGTCGGTTCGTATCGAACACCTCTCGCCCGAGGGCGAGATCACCGTCCTCAAGGACGGGATAGCAGCAGAGGAGGGAGAGATCCTCGATGCGACGTTCATGAGCGTCAAGGCGCTTCGGTCCTTCCTGGCCGAGCAGGTCGCCGACGCCCTCCGGTCGGGCATCCTGTTCTCACTGCACTTGAAGGCGACGATGATGAAGGTCTCCGATCCGATCATCTTCGGTCACGCTGTCGAGACCTTCTTCGCCGGCGTGTTTGCCGAACACGCCGAGGCACTCGAGGAGGCCGGAGCGGAGCCGAACAACGGCCTCGGCAACGTGCTGGGAGCCCTCGAGAATCTCGACGACGGCAGGCGCGCCGCCATCGAAGCCGACTTCGAAGCCGCCCTTCGCGACGGACCCGACCTGGCGATGGTCGACTCTGACCGGGGCATCACCAACCTCCACGTACCGAGTGACGTGATCATCGATGCGTCCATGCCGGCCATGATCCGCAACTCGGGTCAGATGTGGGACAGTCACGGTGAAACACGGGACACCAAAGCGGTCATTCCCGACAGCTCGTACGCCGCCCTCTACCAGACGACCATCGACTTCTGCCGGGAGCACGGTGCCTTCGATCCGGCGTCGATGGGCACGGTGCCCAACGTCGGCCTGATGGCCCAGAAGGCTGAGGAGTACGGATCTCACGACAAGACCTTCGAGATCCACGCAGATGGGGTCGTACGGGTCGTCGGCGACGCCGACTCCGTGCTCCTGCAGCACGCCGTGGAAGCAGGCGACATCTGGCGCATGTGCCAGGTCAATGACGCCCCCGTTCGAGACTGGGTCAAGCTTGCCGTCAGCCGTGCCCGGGCCACCGAGACCCCCGTCGTGTTCTGGCTTGATGCGGAACGGGCCCATGATGCCGAGTTGATCAAGAAGGTGGAGGCCTACCTGCCCGAACACGACACCGAAGGGCTGGAGATCGAGATCCTGAACGTCGCCGATGCGACGCGTTTCACGCTGGAGCGAGCCAAGGCCGGCGAGGACACGATCTCGGCGACCGGCAACGTGTTGCGGGACTACCTCACCGACCTGTTCCCCATACTCGAACTGGGCACCAGCGCCAAGATGCTCTCGATCGTGCCCCTGATGAACGGCGGCGGCCTGTTCGAAACCGGCGCCGGGGGTTCGGCCCCGAAGCACGTGCAGCAGTTCGTCAAAGAGAACCACCTCCGATGGGACTCCCTCGGCGAGTTCCTGGCTCTGGCGGTGTCGCTCGAGCACCTGGCCGGTGCGGCTGACACCCCGAGCGCCCAGGTCCTGGCCGACGCGCTCGACGCAGCGACCGAACAGGTCCTCTCGAACAACAAGTCTCCGCGCCGTCGCGTCGGCGAGCTCGACAATCGTGGCAGCCACTTCTACCTGGCGCTGTACTGGGCCCGGGCCCTGGAGACCCAGACCGCCGACGCCACACTGGCCCAGCGTTTCTCGCCACTTGCCGAGGCGCTCACCGGGAGCGAGCAGACCATCGTGGAGGAACTGAACGCCGTGCAGGGCGAGCCGGTCGACATCGGTGGCTATTACCTGCCCGACGATGCGCTGACCGCAGCCGCGATGCGTCCGAGCACCACCCTCAACGGCTTGATCGACAGGTTCTGATTGCTCTCCGCCCTCGATCCGCGGGCGGTTTGGGACGCCCTCCCGCTGTTCGTTCCGGCCATTCCCTTTGGCTTCGTGCTCGGCCTAGCGATCGCCGAATCGGCGATCCCGGACGCCGTCGGCTTCACGACCTCACCGCTGGTGTTCGCCGGCGCTGCTCAGCTGGCGCTCGTTTCCCTCGCCGGCACGACCACGCTCTGGGCGGCGGCCGCCACCCCGCTGGTCATCAACCTCCGTCACATCATGTACTCCGCCGCCATGGCCCCGGCCTTTGCCCGTCAGCCGCGCTGGTTCCGGTGGCTGGCGCCATTCGTGCTGATCGACCAGGTGTTCGCCCTCACGAGCCTCCAGACGGACCTGCCGCCCAATCGATTCCGCCGGTACTACCTGACATGTGGTGCCATCTTCTTCATCGGATGGAACATCGTGACCCTGCTCGGCTTGTTCCTCGGCGGGTTCGTGCCGTCGTCGTGGGGACTCGACTACGCGCCGGCCGTCATGTTCGCCGGAATCGTCGTGATGATGCTCGACCACCGGCCGTCGGTCATCGCTGCGGTCGTGGCGGCCGTCGTGTGTTTCAGCACCCTCGGGCTACCGAACCGGCTCGGGCTCCTCGTCGGAGCTCTCGCCGGAGTGACAGCGGGGGTGGTCGCCGAACGGCCCCGATCGGCGACGCAGGTCCGTCGGGGGTCGCCTGCATGAGCACGGCACAGGGTCTTGTGCTCGTTGCGATCGTTGCGATCGCGACCTATGCGATGCGGGCCGGGATGATTCTGCTCCTGTCGACCCGCGAGATCCCGGCGCCGGTGGCCCGCTCCCTCCGCTACGTCGGTCCCGCTGTCCTCGCCGCGCTTGTGGTGACCTTGATGACCGACCCGGACGCGCCCAGCCGCGGGGTCACGGTCGCCGAGGTGGCCGGCTTGGCGGCTGCTGGTCCGGTTGCGCTCAAGACCAGGAATCTCATTCCGACCCTGGTGGCCGGGATGGCGATGTACTGGCTGGTTCGGGCGCTCGTTTGACCGGCCGTGTCACGTCGTGTGGCGGTTGGCCCGCAGATGTTCAGCGCGGTTCCAGGTGACGACGACGGGAGCGACCGGAGGGAGTGAGAGATCGGGGTCGTCGCTCTGGAGCATGACGAGAAGCGGGCGCCCGTATTTGAGAGCGGTCCCGGCTGCGCCGGCCAGGGCATCGACGAAGGCGAGTGCCTCGGCCGGGGCGGCACGCCGGAATGCGTCGAACTGGTAGATCGCCAGCACACGAACGCCGGCGCCGGCCGGAAATCCGTGGAACCCGGCGGCGACGTCCCCGAGGCAGTCGGCGAGGGCGTCGAGATTCGCTCCGTAGTGATCGGGGAAGCCGAGCGCCTCGCCGATGGCCTTCAAATACGTCGAACTCTCCCATCGGCCGGCATCGACGCGAACCACTGCGCCGCCGGCGCGTTCGATCCGGCCGAGTTCGTCGTTGAGGACCTCGGCGCGGTGGTAGAGCTCGATCACACTCCGGCTCGGATCGACGAGTGGTTCGGGGTTCACGGGAACGAGTTCTTGTGTACGACCTCGGCGATGGAGATCGCGTAGGACTCGTAGAACTCGCCCCGGCCCCGCCGTTTGGCCGCTCGATGGTCGGGGTGCCGCCGCCACGCTTCCATGTGCTCCCTGGACTCGAACTCGACGATCGTCACGTTCTCGCCATCCTCGGACCGGAAGGACTTGTGCGATAGGTACCCCGGCATGGTGCGGGCGATGGCGCTGATCCTGGCCGCCTCCACCTGGTAGTCGGCCTCGGCATCAGGTCGCCGTCGGGATCGGAACACGACCAAGACTTC
>JBFGLT010000112.1:0-10260 GCA_041576015.1 Acidimicrobiales bacterium | reverse complement strand
TCCTCGTGACGCTGCGAAGGCGGCGCCGAAGCAGCACCGTCGACTGGGACACGTGACCGAGCGGAGCGAGACTCATGAAGCCCTCGGGCTTCCTCGTGACGCTGCGAAGGCGGCGCCGAAGCAGCACCGTCGACTGGGACACGTGACCGAGCGGAGCGAGACTCATGAAGCCCTCGGGCTTCATGAGCAGTGAAAACAGAGCGAGACTCCGGAAGTCCTTGGACTTCCGGAGCAATCAACACAGCGTCGGCGCCCGAGAGGTTGACGTCGGGGGTGAGCGTTGGGACACCGTGGCGGCGGGCGTCCTGTACGAGGGAGTGCGGTGAGTAGAACCCCATCGGCTGGGCATTCAACAATGCGGCGCAGAAGGCCGCAGGGTAGTGAAGCTTGATCCAACTGGAGGCATAGACGAGGTAGGCGAATGAGATCGAGTGACTCTCGGGAAATCCGTAGTTGGCGAAGGCGACGAGTTTGTTCCAGATCTGGTCCTGGATGTCGGGCCCGATTCCCCGGTCGGCCATGCCCTGGCACAGTCGATCCTTGAGCTGTTCCATGCGGGCAACGCTGCGTTTTGAACCCATCGCTCGACGGAGTTGGTCGGCCTCGGCAGGTGTGAACCCGGAGACGTCGATCGCCATCTGCATCAGCTGTTCCTGGAACAGCGGAATCCCGAGGGTCTTCTCCAGCGACGGCTCGAGAAGCGGATGGAGGTAGGTGACGGGCTCTTCGCCGTTGCGCCGGCGGATGTACGGATGAACCGAACCGCCCTGGATCGGGCCGGGACGGATCAGGGCGATTTCCACGACGAGGTCGTAGAAGTTCCGGGGTTTCAGCCGCGGCAGGGTGCTCATCTGGGCACGCGATTCCACCTGGAACACCCCGACCGAATCGGCCCGGCAGAGCATCTCGTACACCTCGTCCTCCTGGGGAAGGGCGGCGAGGTCGATGCTGGTGCCGTGGTGCTCTTCGATCAGGTCGATCGCGTACCGGAGGGCGCTGAGCATGCCGAGGCCGAGCAGGTCGAACTTCACTAGACCGGCGATGGCGCAGTCGTCTTTGTCCCACTGGAGCACGGTCCGATCCTGCATTCTCGCCCATTCGACCGGGCAGACCTCGATCACCGGCCGGTCGCACATCACCATGCCGCCGGAATGGATGCCGAGGTGGCGGGGGAGGTTCTCGAATTCGAGTGCCAGTTCGGCGACGTCGTCGGGTAGTTCGTGTTCGTGTTGTGATCGAAGGCCGGACCACCCGTCGATGGATTTCGAGAAGGCGTCCTGCTGTCCGGGGGCATAGCCGAGCGCCTTGGCGGCATCTCGCACTGCCGACCGGGCCCGGTAGGTGATCACATTGGCCACCTGGGCGGCGTGGCGCCGGCCATGTTTGTCATAGACGTACTGGATCACCTCTTCCCTCCGATCGGACTCGATGTCGATGTCGATGTCGGGAGGTCCGTCCCGTTCGGGGGCGAGGAACCGTTCGAAGAGCAGGCCGAGGCTCACGGCGTCGGCCTTGGTGATCCCGAGCACGTAGCACACCGCCGAGTTGGCGGCACTCCCCCGTCCCTGGCAGAGGATGCCGGACCTCCGGCAGAATTCGACGATGTCCCACACCACCAGGAAGTAGCCGGGATAGCCGAGTTGCTCGATGAGGTCGAGCTCGTGATCGAGTTGTTGCCACGCCCCCGGGACGTACTCGGTGTCGCGGGGTCCGTATCGATCGACACCACCCGCTTCGACCAATCGTCGCAGGAACGCCATCTCGCTCATCCCGTCAGGTGTCGGATAGGGCGGGAGGTCGGGGGCGACGAGGGCGAGGTCGAACGCGCACGCCCTGCCGATCTCGGCGGCCAGTTCCACCACCCCGGGGTACCGGGCGAACCGGCGGGCCTGCTCGGCCCCGGATCGGAGGTGGGCCCCACCCGACGCCGGCAACCAGCCGGCCATCTCATCGAGCGAGGATCGAGCACGGACCGCCGCCATCGCCGCCGCCAGTCGGTGTTTGGAGGGGGTGGCGTGATGGACGTTGTTGGTGGCGACGATCCCCAGGTGGCGGCGGGCGGCGAGCTGGACGAGGGCATCGTTGCGGGCGGTGTCGAGCGGTGCACCATGGTCCCAGAGCTCGACCAGGACGTTGTCCGAGCCGAACATGTCGACCAGCCGGCCGAGTTCACGGTCCGCTGCGGCCGGGCCATGGGCCTCCAGGGCGGCGGGCACCAGGCTCTTGCGGCATCCGGTGAGAGCGAGCAGATGATCCGACTCGCCCGGTCGGAGCCAGCGATCGAGGTCGTCGAACGCCATGTTCGGGGCGCCCTTCTCCCCGGCGAGTTGCGATTCGCTGATGATCCGAGCCAGCACCCTGTATCCGGCCGGGTCTCTGGCCAGCAGGAGGAGATGAGTCCCGTGGGGATCTTCAGGAGGTTCGTGCCCCGAGGGTCGGGGTCGAGGATGGTCGAGGGTCAACTCGGTTCCGAACACCGTCGGCAACCCCACCGCCTTGGCTGCCTGGGCGAACCGAGGCACGGCGTAGAGGCCGTCGTGATCGGTGATGGCGAGCGCCTCGAGTCCGAGGCGGGCCGCTTCCTCGACGAGGTCTTCGGGCTCCGACGCGCCGTCGAGAAAGCTGAATCCGGAATGACAGTGCAACTCGGCATAGGGGGTGGCTCCCGGCGTGCGGACCACCCCCTCGGGCGGGTGGTAGACGTCGCGAGCACGACTCCATGCCGGGCTGTCGCCACCGTTTGCCCACTCGGGGAAATCGTCCTTCCGCAAGGGACGGTCGGAGAGGACCCGTTCGATATCCCTCCATGGCCGTGGCGGGTTCATCCATCCCATAGGACCTCTCACCGTATCGAACATTTGTTCGCTCTGTCCAGTTCGCGCCGGGGACGGTCCCCGTTACGGTGACGGCGTGGGCACCGATCCTCGCGTCGAACAACTCGATGTCGTCAACCCGGCCACCGGCATGGTCACCGGGACCGGCAGCCGGTTCGACGTGCATCGCCAAGGCCTGTGGCATCAGGTGTTCCACTGCCTGGTCCTCCTGCCGGCCCGCCGTTCGGTCATCCTTCAACGCCGGGCCGCCACCAAGGCGGCGTTCCCTCTGAAGCTGGATCTGACCGTCACCGGCCACTTGGAATCAGGCGAGCAACCGGGCGACGGCCGTCGTGAGATGGCCGAAGAGCTGGGGGTGTCATTCGCCCCGGCCGACCTGATACCCATCGGCACGCGCCTGCTGGCCGACGACGGTGGCGAGGGGCACAACCGCGAGCTCGTCCATGTCCACTTCGCGTTCGACGATCGACCGCTCACCTCCTACCGTCCGCCGGTGCACGAGGTGGACGGCCTGGTCGAGCTCCCAGTCGAAGGACTGACCGCCATCCTCGCCGACGATCGAGCGCTCATCCCCGCCCTGTATGCCAGCGCCGTCGAGCCGGCCACGAGCGCCGAGACCACCGTCGGCCGCCACGATCTCGTTCCCGGCAACGACGGTTACTGGATCGTGCTCGCCGTGATGGCAGAGCGAGCTCTCGACCACAGCCCGCTGCTCGGCATCTGAGATCTGTCGTGGCTCCGGTCAGGTCCCGCCGATCAAGCTCAGCGCCTCCGCTCGCGACGACGGGTTGTGACGCAGGCTCCCCCGAACCGCCGAGGTCGTGGTCATCGAGCCCGGCTTCCTGATCCCGCGCATCGACATGCACAGGTGCTCGGCCTCCATCACGACCATCGCACCGGCTGCTCCAAGGCGGTCCATCAGCGCATCGGCCACCTGCATGTTGAGCCGCTCCTGGACCTGCAACCGCCGGGCATAGCCATCGACCAACCGGGCCAGTTTCGACAGGCCGCACACCCTGCCTCCCGATCCGGGAATGTAGGCGACGTGCGCCCGTCCGATGAAGGGGAGCATGTGGTGTTCGCACAGCGATGCGAACGGGATGTCGCGCACGATGACCATCTCGTTGTGCTCGACCTCGAACTGCCTGGTCAGGTGATCTCGAGGATCCTGTCCATAGCCACCGAGGATTTCCACATAGGCACGCGCCACCCGGATCGGCGTGTCGCGGAGCCCGTCCCGGTCGGGGTCCTCCCCCACGGCGGTCAGGATCTCGCGGACGGCAGCGGCCACGCGGGGAAGGTCGACGTCGGGCGTCCGGGGCTCGTCCATCGATCCAGTATGGAGGCGGGTGGAGCTTTCACGGCTCGATCGGGTGCGCCGCCGGCACCGCTCCGGGACTCCCCCGCGGTTCGGAGCGGTACGCTGCTGGGGGTGAGCTCGGCTGAACGTGCGCTCCTGACATCGGTGTCGGCCCATCGCCGCGTGGTGGTCGCCCTCTCGGGGGGAGTGGACTCTGCGCTGGTGGCCGTGGCCGCCCGCAAGGCGCTCGGTCCCGACGCCGTGCTAGCCGTGACCGCCGAGTCGGCCTCGTTCGCCAGCGGCGAAGCCGACCGGTGTGCTCACCTCACCCGCAGCTGGGACATCCGCTGGACGACGGTCGCCACCGACGAGCTGGCCGACCATCGTTACCGGCGCAACAACGGCGACCGCTGCTTCTGGTGCAAGTCGGCGCTGATGGATGCGCTCGTACCGATCGCCCGGGGTGCGGACGCCACCGTCGCGCTCGGCGTGAACCTCGACGACCTCGGCGATCACCGGCCCGGCCAGGAGGCGGCGAGGGAGCGGGGCGCTGTGTTCCCGCTCGTCGAAGCCGGGCTCCGCAAACCGGATGTGCGCTCGGTCGCCCGTTCGTGGGGACTGGAACTGTGGGACCGCCCGGCCATGCCGTGCCTGTCGAGCCGGGTTCCCTACGGCACGGCGGTCACCGTCGATCTTCTCACTAGGGTCGACCGGGCCGAGTCGACGCTGCGGGGTCTCGGGTTCGAAGACGTCCGGGTGCGTCACTACGGCGACACCGCTCGGATCGAAGTGCCGAGCGGGGCGTTGCCGAGAGCCGTCGAGCTGGCGACGGAGATCGACGCCGGTGTCAAGGCTGCCGGCTACCGGTACGTCACGCTCGACCTGGCGGGGCTCCGGTCCGGCAACCTCAATGACGCACTCTCCTGACATCCGGCTCGACGTCGGCCGCTCGGAACGCATCGGCATGCCCGAGGCGGTCCTCTGCGAGTTCAAGACCCCCGAACAGTGCGCCACCGCGGTGAGCGGGCTCCTGGCCCGAACCGACGACTGTGTGATCGCCACCCGGATCACCCCTGACCAGCATGCCCTCCTGTCCGCCCTCGACCCCGACGCCAAGGACGGCACAACCATGGTCTGGCGGCCCCGACCGGCGGCCGGTACGACGGTCTCGATCGTGTCGGCGGGTACCTCTGACCTCCCCGTGGCCGCCGAGGCCGCCCTCACGCTTCAAGCGCTCGGGCATCATGCGACCACCACGACCGACGTCGGTGTCGCGGGCGCTCACCGGTTGTTGGATTCGGTCGAGGAGTTCAACGGCGCCGACGCCATCATCGTCGTCGCCGGCATGGAGGGGGCCCTGGCGACGGTTGTGGCCGGTCTGGTGGGACATCCGATCGTGGCCGTCCCAACCTCGGTCGGCTACGGCACCTCGTTCGAGGGCATGGCTGCACTGCTGACCATGCTGTCGAGCTGCGCACCGGGGATCTCGGTCGTCGGGATCGACAACGGGTACGGGGCAGCCTGTGCCGTCCACCGAATTCTGCAGCGTCGATGAACGAACGGGCCTGCCTCTGGGTCGATCCGGGGTTCGGCGCCTCCGGCGACATGCTGCTCGGATTGCTGGTCGACCTCGGGGTTTCGATCGAGGAGCTCGAGCACCACATCGGCTCGCTCGGAGTCGACGGCTGGCGGATCGAGTCGAACCCGGTTCGCCGAGCCGGTCTCACCGCCACCCGGGTCACCGTCGAGTCCCGCGAACCGGCGGTCCCCCGGGCATGGTCGGACATCGATGCAGCGCTGGCCCGCTCGTCGCTCCCGTCGACGGTCCGTACCGGAGCACGGGCGACGTTCGAGACACTCGCCGGTGTCGAGGCACGGATTCACGGCATCACCCTCGACGAGGTCCATTTCCACGAGGTCGGCGCCGTGGACGCAATCGTCGACATCGTCGGTTCGTGGGCGGGCTGGTATCTACTCGGAGAGCCCGAGGTCGCCG
Organism: Acidimicrobiales bacterium; assembly: GCA_041576015.1. Classification (GTDB taxonomy): domain Bacteria; phylum Actinomycetota; class Acidimicrobiia; order Acidimicrobiales; family SZUA-35; genus JABDIY01. Next base: position 4,130 of record JBFGLT010000112.1, on the reverse strand, counting down.
TTGGACCCTTCGGGATCGGTGGCGGGACGGTGACCGGGTCCCACGGACGCCTCTCCCTTCCTGCGCCGGCGGTCGCCGACCTACTGATCGGCTGGACGGTCCGACCGCTCGACACCGACGCTGAATCGGTGACTCCGACGGGCGCTGCGCTCCTGACCACGCTGGCGGTGCGGCAGACGGACGGGCCACCTGCGGGCCGACTCGTTGCCACCGGGCGCGGAGCGGGGGCAAGAAATCCGAGCTCTCACGCCAACGTGCTGAGCGGGCTGCTGCTCGGGCACCCGGGGACACCGTCAACGACCGAGACGGTGACCGAACTGGTGACGAACCTCGACGACGTGCCGGGAGAAATCCTTGGCCATGCCGTGTCCCGGCTCCTCGCCGAGGGCGCCCTGGACGTCTGGCTGACCCCCATCGTGATGAAGAAGGGCCGGCCGGCTTACCAGCTCACAGCGCTGTGCGGGCCCGACGACGCGGCGCGACTGCAGAGCATCATCATGGCTGAGACCGGCACCCTCGGCGTCCGCCACCACACCACCGAGCGGCAGGTGGCGGCCCGGACCGTCACCGCCGTCGAGGTGGACGGTCACCGGATCGGCATCAAGATCGGTCCCCACGGGGCCAAGCCCGAGTACGACGACGTGGCAGCGGCAGCCGCCGCCAGCGGTTCCCCGGCGCGTGAGCTCGCCCGGAAAGCCCTGGCCGCCCATGCGGCGCGCAGCCAGCCGGGTGCGGATCGTCCGAGCACCGGGGCCGGAACCGCGTCTGGCGAGAGCGGTACGCTCGCCGAATGAAGGCTGCCGTCCTCAACACCGTCCCTGGCGAGCTGGTGATCGAGGAGGTCCAGATCGACCGGCCCGGACCGCGCGAGGTGCTGGTACGGACCGCGGCCGCCGGTCTCTGCCACAGCGATCTCCACTTCATGGAGGGCAGCTACGTGACGCCGGTCCCCGCCGTCCTCGGCCACGAATCGGCCGGCGTCGTCGAGGCGGTGGGAGACCTCGTGACCTATGTCGATCCCGGTGATCACGTGATCAGTTGCCTGGCCGCGTTCTGCGGCCACTGCGACGACTGTCTCGGCGGCCACCCGGCCCGCTGCCAGCGCAAGGGGGCCGAGCTGGTCCGCCGCCCCGGCGAAGCGCCGCGCCTCTCCCGCCGCGGCGAGCCCTTGCACCACTTCCTGCACTGCTCATCGTTCGCCGAGTACCTGCTCGTTCACGAACACGCCCTCGTGAAGATCGACCGCGCCATGCCTCTCGACAAGGCCGCCCTGATCGGCTGCGGGGTGACCACCGGGCTCGGCGCCGTGTTTCGGACCGCGAGGGTGGAGCCGGGCTCCGACGTTGTCGTAATCGGCTGTGGCGGCATCGGGCTGGCCGCCGTGCAGGGGGCCAGGATCGCCGGCGCCAACCGAATCATCGCCATCGACCCTCACCCGGCCAAGCTCGATCTGGCGCGTTCGCTGGGAGCGACCGACGTGATCGACAACGATGCCGCCGACCCGGTGAGCGCCGTCAAGGAACTGACCGGCGGTGCCCGATTCACCTTCGAGGCGGTCGGCCTGAAATCGACGGCCGAACAGGCCTTTCAGATGCTGCGGGCCGGCGGCCAGGCGACCGTGATCGGCTTGATCCCCCTCGGCACCTACGTCGAGGTCCACGGAGTCGAACTGACCAACGAGAAGACCCTCACCGGGTCGAACATGGGAAGCACCCGGTTTCGCACCGACATGCCCCGGTACGTTCAGATGTACCTCGACGGCCGCCTGCGGCTCGACGAGATGATCAGTGGTACCCTCGATCTCGAAGACGTCAACACCGGGTTCGCCGAGCTGAAGTCGGGCACGGTCGCCCGTCAGATCATCGTGTTCTGATCGAGACCTCGCCGCCGCCCGTCGCGGATGGGGGAGTCGATCCGTCAAGCACTACGGTGCGGTCATGGCCGACATGACGTACCGCAGGCTGGGTCGATCCGGATTGAAGCTGTCCACCTTCTCGTTCGGGTCCTGGGTGACGTTCGGGCGCCAGCAAGGACTCGACGACGTCCTCGAGTCGATGACGGCGGCCCGCGACGCCGGGTGCAACTTCTTCGACAATGCCGAGGTGTACGCCGGCGGCCAAAGCGAGCGCCTCATGGGCGAGGCCCTCCAGACCCTCGGATGGGCCCGCGAGACCTACGCCGTCACCACCAAGTTCTTCTGGGGCATCGTCGATGCGGTCAACACCAAGAACACTCTCAACCGGAAATACCTCATGCAGGCGATCGACGGCTCCCTCGAACGGCTCCAACTCGAATTCGTCGACGTGGTCTACTGCCATCGCGCCGACCCCGAGACCCCCATCGAGGAGACGGTGTGGGCGATGCACGACATGGTCTCGACCGGCCGGGCGCTCTACTGGGGGACCTCGGAATGGTCGGCCGAGGAAATCCGCGCCGCCCACGAGATCGCCGAACGTCATCACCTGCGCAAGCCAGTCGTCGAACAGCCACAGTACAACCTGCTCCACCGGGAGCGGGTCGAACGGGAGTACGCCCGTCTGTACGAGGATCTCGGCTACGGCCTCACCACCTGGAGCCCGCTCGCCGGCGGTCTGCTGACCGGGAAGTATCTCGACGGGATTCCCGATGACAGCCGCGCCGCGCTCAGCGGTCACGACTACCTCAAGGACCGACTCGACGAGGACAACGCACTGACGATCATGCGGGGCATCGTGGACATCGCCGGTGAACTCGACTGCACCCCGGCTCAGCTGGCGCTGGCGTGGTGTGCGGCCAATCCGAACGTGTCGAGCGTGATCACCGGCGCCAGCCGCGCCTCCCAGGTCGTCGAGAACATGGCCGCCGTCGACGTCCTCGACCAGCTCGACGAGGAGATCCTGCACCGCATCGACGGCCTGCTGGAGTCGGCGGACGATCGCTGACCACCCGTCCTCGGGTCATCCCTCCATAGCGTCCCAGTGCGGTGCCACCAGGTCGCTGTTCACCAGATTCGTCGGCTGGATCCCGCTGAGGATCATCCTCGCCTGCTCGGCGGCCATGTCGAGCATGCGCTGACGCCCCACGACCGTGGACGAAGCGATGTGGGGAGTCACGAGCACGTCGGGCCGGTGGAGCAGCGGATGATCGACCGGTAGCGGCTCGGGATCGGTGACGTCGAGTCCGGCGCCGGACACTTGGCCGCTGTCGAGAGCGTCGACGAGGGCGTCGTGATCGACCAACCCGCCTCGGGCACAGTTGATCACGATGACCCCGGGCCGGCAAGCCCCGAGGGACTCGGAGTCGATGATCCCGGCGGTCTCGGCAGTGAGCGGTGCGTGCAGCGACAGCGCATGCGATTCGGCGAGCAGCGTCGACAGTTCCACCATCTCGACATCGTCACCCCCCTCCCACACGAACGGATCGTGGGCGATGACCCGCATCCCGACGGCTCTGGCCACGCGCGCCACCCGACGGGCGATACGTCCGTAGCCCAGGAGGCCGAGGGTCAGACCATCGAGTTCGAGAGCGGTGCTCTGGGCAGCGTAGGACCCGGTGCCCCGTCGGAGCCGGTCGGCGTGAGGGACGAGGGTCTTGGCCACGGCGAAGAGCAGGGCGATGGCGTGTTCGGCGGTGGAGACGGTCGGCCCGTCGGGCGTGTTGGTGACCGCCACTCCCCGGGCGGTCGCCTCAGCGAGGTCGACCGCGTCCACGCCGATGCCGGTCCGGCACAGCCCGATCAGGCGAGGTGCCCGGTCGAACATGGCCGCATCCCAGGTCCGGCCTCCGACGATGGCGACCACCGCCTCGGCCAGGCGTTCGTCGCCCGGACCGACCACGACGTGGTCGTCGATTGTCAGATCGCCGACGGGTCGATCGAGATGAATGATGCTCATATCGCAAGTGTGGTCGACGGGCGGCGGCGTAACGTCAATACCGGGCCTCGATCGACCATCGTCGCTGTTCGACGACGAGAAGGTAGGCGCTCTGGTCCTCGGTGACGACCTGAAGGCGGGCTCGCCGGCGATGTGAGGCTGGATCCCACCACCGTTCGTCGGCTGGCCACGGCCCGGACCATCGGGTGATCGCATGGCCGATCCCCTTGATCATCAGCAGAGCTGGGGGCTGGGGCATCTCCCCCCGGGCGCTGACGC
>JBFGLT010000111.1:0-10590 GCA_041576015.1 Acidimicrobiales bacterium | reverse complement strand
GGTGCCGCCGCAGGTGTTGGTGCGGACGGCCCAGTCGATCCCGTTGGGGTTGTCGTCGATATAGATGGCCCGCAGCTGGAGCGGGTTACCGGGCACGGTTTCACCGTCGGTGGCGGGGCGGGTGATCCTGCCGGTGGGTTGAGCGTCGATCTTGAATTGGCGGACGAGGCGGAGTCCGGCGGTGGGGTTGATGACGAAGCAGTAGTCGCCGGGTGGCAGGGTGACGGTGGCGTCGAAGTCGGTGCCGTTCCAGGTGGTGGGGGTGTCGCCCCTTCCGTCGACGTTGCCGGCTTCCGTGGTCCCGTTGCGGCAGTTGATGTCGGCGTTCGAGCGGACTGCCCACCGCAGGTTGCCTGCGTTGGTGTTGTAGGTGGCGGCGAGCACCAGCGGGTCGCCCGACACGGTTGCGCCGTCGGCGGCGGGGGTGTCGATGGTGCCGGTGGCGTCTACGAAACCGGACGCTGGGCTGCCTAGAATGAGTAGGGTGCCAAGGGCAAAAAGGAGCGCGATAAAGAGCCGTTTCATTGGACCATTCCTCAACTAATGCAGACTGATACGGGTGGGCCACACGCTGCGTGGCCAAGATGAACATATGCCTACGCTTTGCACTCTGTCGATGGGGGTATTCACCCACTGTGGGTAGCAATACCCACCGCTTCTGGTGGCAAGTTTGTCACAATATGTCAGTCTCTCGGAACGTAGTTGACCGACCGCCCGGGTCGCTTGAACTGGTCACGCTTGGCTGTTGTGCGGTCACCTAGCACGCAAACTGAGAGTTTCCTTAACATGTCAATTCGATGACAGTGAAGTTGTCGTGGCAGCCTGTCGGTGCGGCCAGAACCGTTCGATCGAATCATCCCTCGCTCGGGTTCGTGACCATCGGATTGTAAGCGATCGTCGCTCACTGATGGGCGCTGATTTGGCTGGCCGCCACCGCCGTTCGCCTCGACGCTTTCCCTTGGCCTTCGGATCATTGTGGGGCCGCGAAATGGTCCCTGCGACCCGACGGAAGTCGCCACTCATCGAAGCGGAGCGCTCAGCCTGCCCCAACCAACGATCTCGGCGGCGGAAGGGTGCACCACTGCTCGGTAGCCTGAGACGGTGAGCGGACGTCTTCCGATCAAGATGCTGAACGACCGGGTTCTGGTGAAACTCGAGGGGCCCGATGGCGAGCGCACGAGCTCGGGCGGCATCCTCATTCCAGCGACGGCGCAGGTCGGCAAACGCCTGACCTGGGCCCAGGTGGTGGCCCACGGCCCCAACGTACGGTCGATGCAGATAGACGACCGAGTGCTGTTCAATCCCGCCGATCGCTACGAGGTCGAGGTCGGCGGAAACGACTACATCATGTTGCGGGAACGGGACATCCACGCCGTGGCCGCTGAACGGCTCGACGATTCGCCGACCGGCCTCTATCTGTGATGCCGTCGAGTCTCGAGGGACCGGAGCAGGTCCGGTTCGATGACGGCGGCCTGGTGCCGGCCATCGTGCAGGACGACGCCACCGGGGACGTACTGATGATGGCGTGGATGAACGCCGACGCCATCCGGCGCTCGCTCGAGTCCGGTCAGACGGTCTTCTGGAGTCGCTCTCGTCGCGAGCTGTGGCACAAGGGAGCCACCTCCGGAAACACCCAGGACATTGTCAGCGCCTGGATTGACTGCGACGGTGACACGCTCCTGCTTCGCGTTCGGCCGGCCGGCCCTGCCTGCCACACCGGCCGGCGGCAATGCTTCTTCACCGCGCTGACGGACGATCTGCTGGAGCAGCTTTGACGCTCCGCCTCGACATCGATCGGCCCCGATTCGCCGAGCTCGCCCGGCAGTACCGTGCCGTTCCAGTCCGCGCCGAGTTGCTGGCCGACATGGCAACGCCCATCAGCGCCTTCTTCCGCTGCGTCGGGGACGAACCGGGGTTTCTGCTGGAGTCCGCCGAGTTCGGTGAACGGTGGAGCCGCTACTCCTTCGTGGGACGGCGACCGGTGGCTACCTTGACCGCTCGGGGCTCCGCGGTGGAGGTCACCGGGTCACTGGCCGACATCGGTCTTCCGACCGACCGAGGGATCCTGGCCGCCGTCGAACACCTCCTCGATCGATTCACCTCACCTCCCGACCCCGACGCTCCGCCCCTCGGCGCCGGATTGGTGGGCTACTTCGGGTACGACGTCGTTCGCGAGATCGAGCATCTCCCGCATCCGCCGCCCGACGACCAGGGCCATCCCGACGCCATCGTCGATGTGGTCGGCGACCTCGCCGCCTATGACCACTGGCGACAGCGGGTGCTGTTGACGTCGGTCGCGCTGCTGCCAGACGCCCCCACCGACTCCGAGATCGACGCTGCCTTCGACGATGCCGTCACCCGCCTGCGCACACTGGCCCGGGACGGCGCCCGGCCGGTGCCCGAGCCGCTGGTCCAGCCGCCGGTCGAGCAACCCCTCCCCGACGTCACCTCGACCTTGCCCAGCGCGCTGTACCAGGCCGCAGTACGCGCCGCCAAGGACTACATCGTCGCCGGCGACATCTTCCAGGTCGTCCTGTCGCAACGGTTCGACTTCCCCCTCGAGGCCGACGACACCGACGTGTACCGCGTGCTCCGGCAGATCAATCCGAGCCCGTACATGTACCTCCTGCGGCACCCGGGCCTGAGCCTGGTCGGCTGCTCGCCCGAACCGTTGGTGCAGGTGCAGAACGGACGGGTGATCTCCCGGCCCATCGCCGGCACCCGCTTCCGGGGTCGCGACGACGCCCACGACCGTCGTCTCGCCGCCGAGCTCAGCGAGGACCCCAAGGAGCGCGCCGAACACGTGATGCTGGTGGACCTGGCCCGTAACGATCTCGGGCGCGTCGTCACGTTCGGCTCGCTCGAGGTCCCCGAGATGATGACGCTCGAGCGCTACAGCCACGTGATGCACCTCACCAGCCAAGTGGAGGGCGACCTCCGACCCGACGCCTCCATGGTCGACGTGCTCAAGGCGACCCTCCCCGCCGGAACCGTCTCGGGGGCGCCCAAGGTCCGGGCCATGGAGATCATCGACGAGCTCGAGCCGACCCGCCGCGGACCATACGCCGGCGTGGTCGGCTACTTCGGGTTCAATGGCACGCTCGACACCGCCATCACCATCCGCACGATGGTGTGTTCGGGTGGACGGGCCTCGGTCCAAGCCGGGGCCGGCGTCGTGGCCGACTCTGACCCCGAACTCGAGGACCTCGAGTGCCAGAACAAGGCACGGGCCCTGCTGTCGTCGGTGACCGCCGCCAACCAACTGGCCGAGGCCCGCCGGCAGCCGGCCTGACCGAACCGGCCGTCAGGGTCCGTTCGCCGCGCTGTCGCCAGGCCCGGTCGTCGCCCCATCCACGGTCGGCCACAACCCGGCGATCTCCTCCCACACCAGATCGGCCACCCAGCGGCTACCGACTTCGGTGATGTGGACGCCGTCGTTCTGGCGGGCGAGCTCGCGGTTCCCGTCGGGCGAATCGACGAACTGGGCGTAGCGGCCGTTCTCGTCGACGAACAGGTCGCGGATGTCGACCGCCACCACCCACGGGCGTTGGGCAGCCTGGGCGGCGATGATGGCGTTGATGTCGGAGGAGATCGCCGATCTCCGGTCCGACTCCATCGGCGGGAGAAGGATCCAGATCAACCGGGTGTCGGAGTAAGCGACCACGTCCATGAGCAAGGCGACACGGCGGCCGTACTCCTCTCGCCACTCCGGAGTCATCGGGTCGAGGACGACGTCCTGGAGGCGCATCGGCTGGTCGTCGTTGCCGCCGATCATGTAGACGAGCGCCTCGGGCGGCTGCTCGGCAGCGGCCAGTTCGGTGAAATGGGCGGGCCAGTCGAAGTAGTCGGGCCGGGCCAGACCGGTGGAGATGTGGTAGTCGAGGGTGATGTCGGTTTGCTCCGGCGGGGCGATCCGGTAGGCCAGGTGGGAGGCGATGTACTGGCCGAGCGAATCGCCTCCCAACCACACCCGCAGCGGTTCAGCGGCGTCCACCGCACGGAGCTCGCCGGTCGGCGCTCCTTCGTTGGTCACCGGTTCCACCGTTTCGTTCTCGCCAGTGTCGGCGGGCGTGCCCGAGGCGGTCGGCTCGGCTCCGGGATCGGCTTGTAGCGGTTCGTCAGCGCTGTCGTCGTCGCCGGCCACAACCGGCTCGGGGACCACTGCCGGAGCCGAGCTTGGTTCGGGCTCGTCCCGCCGGGCCAGCTCGCCGATGATCACCCCATCGGGGGTGTCGGTGTAGCCGAGCGCGTCGCGTATCCAGTCGCCGGGCCGGTCGAGCCAGAGGTTGTGGCTGGCGTCGTCGACGGTGCGAGCGGCGTACAACCACCGGTCGCGCTCGGGCCCGAACTCCATCCGCTCGGCGATGTCGACCAGAGACGACGAGGCGACGAAGGCGGAGAGCACCAGCGCCAGGAGGATGCCGAGCAAGACCCGAAACACATCGAAGCGGTGGGAGGCGGCCGTTGGCGCCGGGGCCGGACCGCGGGGGGCGACCGGGCTCCGGTGCTCAGGGGCAGTGCGCGGCGTGGAGAAGGTCGACCGCATCAGAACTGGAAGTAGATGAACGGTTGGACGCCCGGTGGACTGACGGCGGTGACGATGAGAATCCAGCCGGCGAACACGGCGCCTTGCACGAGGGGGTCCCAGGAAGCGAAGCGGTTGGGAAGGGGCCGCGCCCGACCCATCGGCTGGAACTGGACGAAGACTGCCAGCACGATGATCAGCCAGGCGACGGCGTTGAACGCGTCGATGCCGAGGTCGGCCGACAGGAGCCCCCGGTAGACGTCGGCGGCATGGTCGAACGTCGGGGCTCTGAACAGCACCCACGCCACGCCGACGACATGGAAGGTGATGAACCAGCGGAGCCAGGCGGGCAGCGGGAACCCACCGGTCGCCCGCTCCAGAATCAGCCAGCCGCCGTGGATCGCACCCCACACGACGAAGGTCCACTGGGCGCCATGCCAGAGGCCACCGAGCAGCATCGTGATGGCCAGGTTGCGGTAGGTGAATAGCGCGCTGACTCGGTTACCGCCGAGGGGAATGTAGAGGTAGTCCCGTAGCCAGCGGGACAGGGTCATGTGCCATCGTTGCCAGAACTCGGTGATCGAGAAGGCCCGGTAGGGGTTGTTGAAGTTCATCGGGAACTCGAACCCGAGCAGGAGGGCGATCCCTATGGCGATGTCGGTGTACCCGGAAAAGTCCGCGTAGATTTGGATTGCGTAGCCGTAGAAGGCGGTGATGAGTTCGGTCCGGGTGGCCAGGTTCGGGGCGGCGTACACCGGATCGACGACGTTCTCGGCCAGGTAGTTGGCGATGACGACCTTCTTGAACAAGCCCTGACCGATCAGCCAAGCGGCTTCGCCGGAGGCGACGGTCGCTCGAGTCGACTGGCGGCGCAGCTGCGGGAGAAACTCCGACGCACGCACGATCGGACCGGCTACGAGCTGCGGAAAGAACGACAGGTAGAGGGCGACGTCGATGAGCGGATGGGCCGACAGGACGCGCCGGTGGATGTCGACCAGGTAGCTGATCGCCTGAAAGGTGAAGAACGAGATCCCGATCGGCAAGATGACCGCGATCGCCGGAGGCTCGCCGCCAAAGGCCGTTGTCAACGAGTCGGTGAAGAAGATGAAGTACTTGAAGAACCCGAGCACCGCCAAGTTGACGGCTACGCCGATCGTCACGAGTTCCGCCGGCCGTTCGGGGGCGGCGTCGATGGCGGTTCCGACCGCCCAGTTGAAGACGATCGAACCGGCCAGCAGCGCCGTCAGCCGGACGTCGAACCAGCCGTAGAACACGAACGAGGCCGCCACCATGAACGGCTTCCAGAGCAGCATCGAACGCCGCACGGCGGTATGGCCGAGCGCCACCAGCAAGAAGAACACGGCGAAGGTGAAGGTAGGGAACAGCATCCGTGCGGTCGGCGCCCCAACACGGCCGCCCCGGAGCATACTTGCACAGGTGTCCCCCTGGAGATGTGTTGCCCCCCCAATTCCGGAGCCGTGGCTGATCTGGGCCGGCGGTACGGCCGACGTCGTTACGGCCAGCGGAGCCGACGCCATCACGTACCTCCAAGGACAGCTCGCTCAGGACATCGAGGGTCTCGGAATCGGTCAGTGCCGGTACAGCCTGTTGCTCCAGCCACAGGGGAAGGTGGTCGCCCTCACCCGGGTCGTGCGCACGGCCGGCGACGCCGTCGCCATCATCGCCGACGCCGGCTCCGGCGCCGGCGTCATCGACCGACTCGAACGCTTCAAGCTGCGCATGGACTGTGAGCTGGCGCTCTCCACCACCACGGTCACACGGGTTCGGGCATCGGACCCGTCGAGGTTGCCTGAGTTCGGCGAGTCGACCGGCGATGCGGGGTTCCCCGCCGCCGTACCCCTTTTGTGGCCGACGCTCGCCGGCGCCGACGTCATCGCCGGGTTCGACCCGGCGTCGGTCGGTGAGGGTGCCCGCCAGTCAGCTGATCTGGTGGCGGCGGCGGACATTGGGGCCGGGATTCCCCGCCACGGAACCGAGATCGCCGAGGACACGATCCCCGCCGAGCTAGGTGTCCTCGACCTGGCGGTGGACTTCACGAAGGGGTGCTACGTCGGACAAGAGCTGGTCGCCCGAATGGACAGCCGTGGGAACCGTGCACCACGCCGGCTCCGCTCGGTCTGTGCCGCCGGACCGCCGCCCCACACCGGCGCAAGCGTGACGACCGGCGACGAGGACATCGGCCATCTCACGAGTGTCGCCGCTGTCGGCGACGGCTGGGTCGGGCTCGCCTCGATCAAGCGATCCGCCGCCGAGGTCACTGCCGGCACCGTGCTGGGATCACCGGTCACGATCGCCGACCAGCTCGAATCCTGAGGATCAGCGGCCCGGCCGGCGCACCTCAGCGCATGCCCGCCGCCCGCAGGGAAGCCACGGCCGACGCCGGATCTCCGCTCGTGACGACGGATTCGCCGACGAGGATGGCGTCGAAGCCGGAGTCGGCGAGGCGGGCCGCATCATCGGGACCGCCGATTCCGCTCTCGGCGATCGCCACAACGCCGGCGGGTATGGCCGAGCGCACCCGGACCGCTCGGTCGGTGTCGACCTCGAAGGTTGTGAGGTCCCGCTGGTTCACCCCGATCAGCGCTGCTCGGGCCGCCATCGCCCGCTCGACCTCGGCTTCGTCGTGGGTCTCGACAAGGGCATCGAGACCGAGTTCGGAGGCGAGCGCGGCGAACTCCGCCAGCTCGTCGTCATCGAGGGCGGCGACGATGAGCAAGACGCAATCCGCACCCATCAGGCGGGCATCGAGGATGTCACGACGGTCGACGGTGAAATCCTTGCGCAGGACGGGGAGATCCACCGCCGCTCGAGCTGTGACGAGGTCTCGCTGAGAGCCGCCGAAGTGGTCCTCGTCGGTCAGGACCGACAGGGCGGCGGCACCACCGGTCGCATATTCCTCCGCCAGCTTCGCAGGGTCGAGTTCGCCGAACAGCTCACCCCGCGACGGTGACCGTCGCTTGATCTCGGCGATGACCGACAGTCCCGGTTCACGCAGGGCTCCTGCGAAGCCCCTGCGGACCGAGTCGGCGGGGTCGGCGGCGGTCTGTCTGGCGATCGCTTCGTGGAGCCACGCTTCGCTGCGTTCGTCGGCGGCCGCTCGTGCTCGGTGCGCCGCCAGAATCCGGTCGAGGTATGTCCCGGGCACACGAGCAGGCTACCGGCTCACCCTGCCCGCTGGGATCAGCAGCGACCGGTAGCGTAGGCACGGGAGCGTGCGCACGTGTTCGTGAAAATCTGTGGAATGACCAACGCCGACGACGCGCTGCTGGCGGCCGCGCTCGGCGCCGACGCCGTCGGATTCATCTTCGCGCCCTCGCCGCGCCAGGTTCTTCCCGGCCGGGTGCGAGCCATCATCGAACGACTTCCGGTCAGTGTGTTGCCGGTCGGAGTGTTCCGCAACGAGGCGCGTGATCGCGTCATCGACATCACCAACCGGACGGGGATCCGGGCGGTACAACTCCACGGAAACGAGAGTCCGGAGGAGACCCGCTGGATCGCCGAACGGGTACCTGCGGTGATCCGGGCCGTTCCCGCCGGCTCGCGGGCGATGATCGAACACGAGGCCTTCGGCCGGGTGAGGTTCCTGATCGACGCGCCGTCGCCGGGATCGGGGGTGACCTTCGACTGGAACCTCCTGGCCGGCCACCCCATCGACCGTGAGTTCATCCTCGCCGGCGGGCTGACCCCCGAGAACGTTGTCGAGGCGATCACCACCGTCGATCCGTGGGGCGTCGACGTCGCTTCCGGCGTCGAGGAACGTCCAGGGATCAAGGACGCATCGAGGGTTCGCCAGTTCATCATCAACGCCAGGAGTGTGCCAAGGTCGGACGGTCCGGTTCGCCGCTCACTGGCCGATTGGGAGGATTGACCATGACCTCGACAGACAGCCCTGCTGCCGGCTTCATGGCCGAGCCCGACGCCGCCGGTCGCTTCGGTGAGTTCGGCGGGCGGTTCGTTCCCGAAACCCTCGTTCCCGCCTGCGCAGAGCTGGAGGCGGCGTTCCGGGGGGCCTGGTCCGACGACCTATTTCGGGCCGAGTTCCACGAACTGCTCCAGAGCTACGCCGGCCGGCCGTCACCGGTCACCGAATGTCATCGTCTATCGGTCGAGCTCGGTTGCCGGGTCCTGCTCAAGCGGGAGGACCTGAACCACACGGGGTCGCACAAGATCAATAACGTGCTCGGGCAGGCGCTGCTGGCCAAGCGGATGGGGAAGACCCGCCTGGTGGCCGAAACCGGCGCCGGCCAGCACGGCGTGGCGTCGGCCACCGCCGCCGCACTGATGGGGATGGAGTGCGTCGTCTACATGGGCGAGGTCGACATCCATCGCCAGGCGTTGAACGTCTTTCGCATGCGCTTGCTCGGAGCCGAGGTGCGGAGTGCGCTGTCGGGTTCACGCACGCTCAAGGACGCCGTCAACGAGGCGATGCGGGACTGGGTGGCTTCTGTCCAAACCAGCCACTACTGCCTCGGGTCGGTCATGGGTCCCCACCCGTACCCGTGGATGGTGCGCGAGTTCCACCGGGTGATCGGTGACGAGGCACGTCGGCAATGCGCCGGTTTGCTCGATGGCGATGTCCCCGACTTCGTGGTCGCATGTGTCGGCGGCGGGTCCAATGCGGCGGGGATCTTTTCCGGGTTCGCCGATGCCCGGTCCCAGTTGGTCGGGGTAGAACCGGCCGGCGGCGCTGCCATCGGACGTGCGGTTCCCGGCGTCGTCCACGGTTCGAAGAGCTACCTCATGCAGGACGAGTACGGCCAAGTTCAGGAGGCGCACTCGGTGTCGGCCGGCCTCGACTATCCCGGGGTGGGACCCGAGCACGCTCACCTGGCCCACATCGGGCGGGCCCGCTACGAGAGCGTCACCGACTCCGAGGTGCTCGATGCCTTCCAGCTGCTGGCACGCGCCGAAGGGATAATTCCGGCCCTCGAGCCCGCCCACGGCCTGGCGTGGATGATGAGGGCCGGCCAGGAGCTGGCCGGTTCCACCGTGCTGTTGAACATGAGCGGCCGGGGCGACAAGGACGTCGCCCAGGTACAGGCCATTCTCGACGGGGACCCCGTCGCACTGGCCACCATGCGGCCCTGATCACCGCCGGGCATACTTCAGCCGTGACCGCCCGTCCCGCTCTCGAAGCTCACCTGCGCGCTCGTCGTAGCGAGGGGCGCAAGCTCCTGCTGCCCTATGTCACGGGCGGCTACCCGGTGGGCGAGTGGCCACGGCTCATCGAAGGGTTCGCCGCCGCCGGAGCCGACGCCATCGAGATCGGCATCCCCTTCTCGGATCCGGTCATGGACGGGCCGACGATCCAGGAAGCCTCGGCGGTGGCGCTGGCCCATGGATCCACCCCGCTCAGCGTGCTCGACCGGGTTGCCCAGACCGACGTCGACATCCCGCTGATCGCCATGACCTACTACAACATCGCCTTCCGGATGGGTCATCGTCGTTTCGCTGACAGCCTCCGGGCGGCCGGCATCGGTGCGGCCATCCTTCCCGACCTCCCGCTCGAGGAAGTCGGTCCATGGGCGGACGCAGCCGACCGCAGCGACGTGGCAACGGTCATGCTGGCGGCCCCGACCGCCGACGACGACCGGCTGGCCCGGGTGGCTGAGCGCTCCCGCGGCTTCGTCTACGGCGTCGGCGTCGTCGGCATCACAGGCGTACGGGCCGAGCTGGCAGCGTCGGCCACCGAGATCGCCACCCGGCTGAAGGCCGTCACCGACAAGCCGGTGATCATCGGTCTGGGGATCTCCAATCCCCAGCAAGCGGCCGAGGTGGCCGAGATCGCTGACGGCGTGGTGGTTGCCTCGGCCATCATCCGCCGCATGCTCGACGGCGGCGGCGTCGACGAAGCCATCGACTTCGTTGCCGAACTACGCGCTGCGCTGAGTTGATTGCCTCGCTCTGCGCCCTCGCGGGCGCTCGGGCTTGCCGCTCGGTCTCGCTTCGCTCGGTCAACTGGTCCGTCCTGTCGAGCTGTCTTGCTGGCGCGGCGACAGCGGTGCGCGGTCTTGGTTGCCTCGCTCTGCGCCCTCGCGGGCGCT
>JBFGLT010000110.1:0-10797 GCA_041576015.1 Acidimicrobiales bacterium | reverse complement strand
GGCCCGGCGACCGAGCCGGGCGGCGGCCACCCCCACGATCGTGGCGGGTCCGCCCACGCTCTTGGACAGCGTGCGCACCGACCGCATCGGGCCCTCCTGCTCGGGGTAGAGATCGACACTGATACGGCCGATCGTGATGAGCTCGGGGGTGTTCTCCTGCACCGGACCGAACCGTAGCAGCGCGGGACAACGCGTCCATCGAGCTCATCCACACGACAGTGCGACCGGGCTGCCGTCGTCCCGGGCCAGCACCTCGATCATCTCGGGCAGCGAGACGGCCCAGCCCCGATCGGATCCGCGGGTCGAGGCGAAGACCACTCCGACCGCCCTTCCTTCGAAGACGACCGGCGCACCCGAATCGCCCGAGACGATGTCGGCCTCCAGTTCGATCGACCGGCGAGGATTCTCGCCGTCGACGGTGACCTCGGCCCGTCGCACCGCCAGAGCGGACTGTTCCTCGAGCAGCCGGTCGCTGTCGAAGGTCGGCAGGATCACCGGGTCATCGGGCTGAACCTCGGCGCCGGCCAGCGGCAGCGCACCATCCGGTGCGACCGGGTCGTCCAGACGGAGCACGGCCAGGTCGCGTTCGGGCGCCAGGACCACAACCGACACGCCGACCGGTTCGCCATCGGCGGTCGTCAACGTGAACGCGCTGGCGTCGACGAGCGGATGGGCCGCGGTGAGGAGGGTGTCAGCGTCGATCCGGAAGGCCGTCGCCAGTTGCGGCACGGTGATCCGACAGTGGTCCAGAGTCAACCGGTACAGATACGACGAGGGCATCGGGGCGGGTCGGGTCGTTGCGGCGGTGGACGGCGCCGTCCCGCACGAGATCGAGGTGACGGCCAACGCCAGTGACACCAACCAGCCGATCGTGTTCGGGAGGTCCGGCGATCGGTCAGGTGTAGAAGGGATTCTCGCCCGCAGCATGGTCGGTGGCGTCGATCACCTCGGTGATCTCGGGGATCGCCTCCATCAACATCCTGGTGATCCCGTCGCGGAGGGTCATGGCGCTGGCGGCACAGCCTTGACAGCCACCGCCCATCGTGACGATCGCCTTGGTGCCGTCGACCCCGACGAGCGACGTGTAGCCACCGTGGGACGCCAGCGCCGGGTTGATGGCGCGATCGAGCACCTGCTGGATCCGCTCGGGGAGTTCGCCGTCGAGTTCGATCTCGAGCCCGTCGAGAGGGTTCGGCGTGTTCGGGTTGCGGATCACGAGGCCACCGGGGGTGTTCGCCGCTGGAACATCGAGAGTGGCGCCGGTCATCTTGGCCACGCTGTCGGCGGGAACGATCACCGTCAGTTCATCGTGCGGACCCTGGGTGTAGACGACATCGTCCTGGGCGGCCTCGGCGATCGGGAGGAGCTCCAGCGCGTACTGGAAGTCGGTCATGTTGGCGCCGGTGATGGCCACCTTCAACGCCGTCGCACCGGGGTCGTCCTCCTGGGCACGGACCTCGAGCACGGTGGCGAGGGCGGCATCGGTGACACCGAGAGGCCTGGCCGGGTCGGCGCTGGGCTCGGTCGTTGCCGGGGTGTCGGTGACAGCCATGCCTCCAGCCTACCCGGGGACGACCGCCCGACGGCGAGGCGGGCGGTGCCGCCGCCCGGTCACGCCGTGTCCAGTTGATCCCTCTCCTCGCACAGCTCGAGCCAGCGCATCTCGATCTCGTCGAGGTCGGCGGCCACCTGGGCGTGCTCTTGCCCCAGGCGCGCCAGCTCGACGAAGTCGGATCCGGCGGTGGCACTGAGACGGGCCAGTTCCGCTTCGAGTCCGGTCTTGCGGTCGGTCAGCTCAGCCATCTCGAGCTCGGCTCGGCGCAGCAGGTGACCTAGTGTCGACCGACTCCTGCGTCTGGCCTCCCGCCGGCGGGTGTCACCTCCCGGTCGGCGTCGGGGACCCGTCGCCGCCCGCACCTGATCCGAGTCGGTACGCCCGCGGAGCACCCTTCCCCCGGAGATGGTCAGGTGGCGGTTGGCGACCCGGTCGAGGAACGCCCGGTCGTGGCTGACGACGACGAGAGCGCCGGGCCAGTCCTCCAGGAAGTCCTCCAACGCCCGCAGCGTCTCGAGGTCGAGGTCGTTGGTCGGTTCGTCGAGCAGCAGGACGTTTGGTTTCGAGGCCAGCACCGTGAGGAGATGGAGCCGGCGCAACTCGCCTCCCGACAGCGTGTGGACCTGAGCCCACTGGGCATCGGTGTCGAACCAGAACGCCTCGAGGAGCCTGGCGTCGGTCCAGTCGGGCACCCGGTGTGGACCGGCGAGGACCTCCCGCACCCGGGCTTCGGGATCCAGCTCCGGCTCGGTCGTCTGGGTGTAGTAGGCGAGCTGCACCGTCGATCCGTGACGGACCGAGCCAGCAGCCGGCGGACGGCGCCGGGCCACGATGTCGAGCAAGGTCGACTTCCCAGCCCCGTTGGGACCGCCGACCGCCAGCCGCTCCCGTCGATCGAGCAGCAGTTCGAGGGGACCGAACAGGCGGCGCCCGTCCGGGCTGGTGACCTCGACATCGTGCAGCTCGACGACGACGTCACCCAGCCGGGGGGTGGGAAACTCGAGATGGAGACCGGCCGGTCGGGCCGGACCCTCGGGCCGCCCCTCGACCAGCTCCCGTGCGGCGTCGATCCGGTGCTTCGGCTTGGAGGTGCGGGCGGGAGCGCCACGGCGGAGCCAGGCCAGCTCGCGGCGGGCGAGGTTGCGACGGACCGCTTCGGCCGACTCCGCCGCCGCCTCCCGCTCTGACCGGGCCTCGAGGTATGCGGCGTAGCCACCCGTGTGTACGTAGCTGCGTCCGCGATCGAGCTCGAGGATGTCGGTGGCCAGGCGATCGAGCACGTGCCGGTCGTGGGTCACGACGATCAGTGCGCCGGGATAGCCGGCCAGCCGGTCCTCGAGCCACCGGATCCCGTCACCGTCGAGATGGTTCGTCGGTTCGTCGAGGATCAACAGGCTGCTGGGGCCTACCAGGGCCGCCGCCAACGCCACCCGTTTCTGCTCTCCGCCGGAGAGCTCGGTCGTCGATGCCGAGAACAGCTCCCCCATCCCGAGACGGCTGAGGGCAGCCTCGGCCTCCCATTGCTGACACCCGGTCTGTACGACGGCGTCGAGCACGGTGGCGACCGGGAGCGGAGCGTCCTGATCGAGCACCGACACCCGGAGGTTCCGGCCCCGTCTTACCTCACCCGACTCCGGCATGACAGTGCCCGCCAGCACGCGCAGCAGCGTCGACTTGCCGGATCCGTTGATCCCGACGACTCCGAGCCGATCGCCGGTCGCCACGGTGACGCTCACCTCGGTGAACAACGGTCGGTCCGGCCGGCTCATGCTGATGCGATCGGCGTCGATCAAGATGGCGATTGGCTCAGCCTACCCAGACCGCCACGCCGGGAGTCTGGGCTCCGGCGGCGCTTGCCCGGGCGTGTCCGGTCCGATGAGAATGGGGCGTGACCGAACGCACGGAACTCCCAGGATCCACGACGTTCGGGAACGACGAGAGTTCCGTGCTGCTCGGCTATCTCGCCGATCACCGGGTGGTCCCGGCGCGCCAGGCCGAGGGGATCAGCGAGGCCGATGCGGGCGACTAGGCAACGCATCCCGACGCGGTCGCCGTACCGTTTTGTCGATGCGTTCGGTGCCACCGCTCGTTCCCCGGCGGACCTCGCTCGGGCTCAAAGCGCTGTCGGTCGTGTTTCCCGGGATCCGCCACACCACCGGGCAGATCGAGCCGTACACGCATTGGTGGAGCGTCCAGAATCAGGGAGCGCTCCGGCGTGAGGGCCCGCTGCTGGTGGCCATCGGTGACTCGATCAGCATCGGGATCGGCGCCTCCCACCCGTCGCGCTCCTACGTCGGCCGGGTCGCCGAGTCGCTGAGCGCACGCGACGACGCGGAGTGGCGCGTGATCAACCTGGCCATCGCCGGCGCCCGAGTGGCCGACGCCCTCGACAGGCAACTCCCGATCGCCGCCGGCGTCCGGGACGCCGATCTCTATCTCTGCTGCATCGGAACCAACGACGTCGTCTGGAGCGCAGCGCTGGCCAGCCTGCGGTCCGGGTTGCGAGACCTTTCGCATGCGCTGCCCACGAACACGATCTTCGGTCCGGTCGCCGGCACCTCCAGCAGGGCCAGGCTGGCCAACCGAGCGCTCCGCTCCGCGGTGGCGTCGAACGGCCAGCGGATGGCTGAGCTGTGGTCGGTGGAGGGGCCACGCACAACCGATCGGTTGGCGAGCGACCGCTTTCACCCCAACGACCTAGGGTATGCGCTGATGGCCTCCTCCGTGACCGAACTTCTCGACGCTCCCCGCCCCCGCGTGTGACGGCGGGGGCTCCACGGCCCCGCCGGCAACTCGCACTAGGGTCGGGCGCCCTATGGGTGTGCTGTCCGAACCGCTGGATCTCGATGGACCGAAACGCAGGCGTCCGGAGTATCCGGTCCTCCCGGCCGAACCCGGGATGATCGTCCGTCACCGCAGCTCGTTCAGGGTGGGGACGATCATCGCCCTGGACTCCAACTGGGTCACCCTGCGCGGCGAGGACGGTCGCCAGTTCAAGGAACGGAACGAACGGGGAGCGTTCTCCTGCGACGGTTCGACCGTCACCCTCGTGCGAGCCCAGCCGTCAGCAGCCCCGACGAGCCGGACCGCCTCCGGTTCGGTCGCGGTCCGAAACGCACCAGCCCGGGTGGCGCGACCGAGCAGGATCCTGGTCGAGGGCATCCACGACGCCGAACTGATCGAAAAGGTCTGGGGGGACGATCTCAGAATCGAAGGACTGGTCGTGCAGCCGATGCACGGTGTCGACGACCTCTCGGCCACCGTTCGCAGCTTCGGGCCGCGCCCGGGACGCCGGCTGGGGATCCTCCTGGACCACTACCTCGAGGGCACCAAGGAGTGGCATCTCGCCCGCAGCGTCGACCACCCCGACGTGCTGATCGACGGCCACCCATTCGTCGACGTGTGGCAGTGCGTCAAGCCGTCCACCCTCGAGATCACGGCCTGGCCCACAGTCGAGACCGGGACCGACTGGAAGACGGGCGTCTGCCGAGGGCTCGGCCTGGCCGACGATCCGGCCGTCGTGTGGAAACAACTCCTCGGCCGCGTCGAACGCTACTCCGATCTCGAGCCAGCCTTCGTCGGTGCGGTCGAAGCCATGATCGACTGGTGCTGTGTCTGAGGGGCTCATCGGGCCGGTCTCGCTGGCCGCGTGCTTGCGCCGCCGCCGGGAATCCGGAGCGCATCGGTGGGTCGTTATCCGGGCGAATCGCGCAGATTCGCCGCACCTGCGCCGATGGGGATTCCGTGAACGTTCCGAGAGGATCGAGTCCGTTCGAACCGTTCGACCTCGAATTTCGATCTGCGACGGTCCTCGCCGGAGCTGCCGCCCAAGCCGTGGGCAGCCCCGAGATCAATGGCCCGCATCTCCTTCTTGGCATGTTGGCCGAGCCGAACGGACTGGCGGCGCGGCTTCTCGCCGCTGTCGACGCCGACCTCGACATGCTGGCCGCAGACCTGCAAACGAGGCTGGGACCGATCGATCCGGCCCCGATGCGCCCCCGACTCGGCAGGGACGCAGCGCGTGCGATCAGGGCGACCGCAGGACGCGCCCGTACGTCGGCCGGTTCGATCACCACCGCCCATCTGCTCATGTCCCTCACAGCTCCGTTCTCGGGTTGGAGTAGGGCCGCACTGAAACGCGCCGGCGTCACCCGCCGGGCGGTCAGATCGGCCTACAAGAGCCTGCCGGCGGAGGGCAGCGCGGGCCTGGACGCAGCCGAGATAGCCTGGGTCTGGGACTACCTCCCCCAGTCTGGCCGGCTCATCAATGCCGGCGAGAGCGCCCAGGCGGCGGGTGACCTACCGCTCGCCATCAGGTCGTATCAGGACGCACTCGCCTCGGCCAAGACCGAGAGCCACCTCGTCACTCCTGGCGCGTTGGGCGAGATCTATTCGCGTCTCATCAAGGCGCATCTGCTGGCCGGCGATTCGGAAGCGGCAATCCGGTGGCACGACGAGGCCGACGAGTACCTAGAGGACTGCCGGTTCCAGCCCTTCCCCGGCGCCGCAGGCACACCCGCCTCCCGGGAGTTCGCGCCTCACATCGAGGAAGGGGTCGACCTTCACAAGGAGGCCCTTCGCCTCGAGCTGTTGAGGAACCGGGCACAGATTCACCTCGTCCGGGACGAGTTCGCCGCGTTGGAGCGGGCTGCGCGGGACTTGATCGATACAGCCCAACAGTGCGATCACGTCAACGGGATCGCCGCCGGCCGCCACCTGCTGGGACTCGCCCTGGCGTTCCAAGGGAGCGCCGATGATGATGCCGAACGAAACCTGCGGGCCGGGCTCGAGCCGGCCGAGGTCATCGACCCGGTCGACATCGCCAGCTGCACGTACTCGCTCGCAACGTTTGCGTTGCTGCGCGAGGACTACAAGGAGGCGCAGCGACTCGCTACCGTCGCTGCCGGCATGTACGACGAACTGGGACTTCGGTGGTCGGTCACGGGTTGCCGTTTGGCTCATGCTGAGGGACTCGTCGGCTCGGGTGGAGCGTTGCCGCCGGATCTCCTCGAGGAGGCCGAGAAGATGGATCCCGATGGCAGGGCCACTCTGCTCGGTCGGGCGTGGCGACTCGATGCGAGGTCCAAGCGGACCAATGACACACGTGGCGCCTCGGTGATCATCGAACGAGCCGTGGAGATGAGCCGGAACCACAACCACCGGCTGCTGCTGGTTCGGTGCCTGCTCGATCAGGGGCGGATCTTGCGGCTGCTGGAGGACCTGGCCGGCGCACGCGCCGCATTCGGACAGGCGCTCAGGCTCGGGGAGGCGATGGGCGTACGGTTCGCGTCGGAGGCCCAGCGCGAGTTGGACGCCTTGGGCACCGACCGTCCATGACCCACGACCAGGGCAGCGGATGATCAACCAGCGGCGCGGCGGCAGCTCGAGGTCGGCGTCAGGCGCGGCGTTTGGGGCGGGGCCGTGTGTGTTCCAGGGTTCGGGTGAACACTCGGCTCACTTCGGTGGATGACAGTCCCGGAGCGGAAGGATCGACCGGCGCCAGCGATGCGTCGTCCCGGGGCAGGAACCACGAGGTCGGGTCGATCGATTCTCCTGCGACCGGCGCATTGAACAGGTAGCCCTGCATGATGTGGACGCCGAACTCGATGAGTTCCTTGACCTGGTGATCGCTCTCGACGCCTTCGGCAACCACCTGGAGATCGAGCGCCCTGGCCATGGCGACCACGGCCTCGATGATCGCTCGATTCACGCCACTGCCCATGTCGTCGACGAAGGTCTTGTCGACCTTCAGGGTCGACACCATGTCGAACTGCTTGATGTAGCTGAGAGAGCTCTGGCCCGTGCCGAAGTCGTCGATCGCCAGGGTGACGCCAAGGTCGCGGATGTCGCGAAGGATCGACAGGCCGGCGAGATGGTCGACGATCACGTTCTCGGTGATCTCGAGCACGAGCTGATGGGGTGGCAGGCCTGACCACTCCAACACGTCGGCAACCAGGTAGGGGAAGTTCGCGTCGAGCAGCTGCTGCTCGGCGATGTTCACACCCATCTTGACCCCCTGAGCGTCGGGAGTGAGGTGATTCCACACCGCGGCCTGAGCACAGGCCTCCCGAAGGACCAGCTCGCCGATCCGAGCCATCATCCCGGTCTCCTCGGCAACACCGAGGAAGTCGCCCGGGCCGATCAAGCCACGATCGGGATGATTCCAGCGAACGAGCGCCTCGAAGCCGTAGAGCCGTTTCGCCTGCACGTCGATCAGGGGCTGGTAGTAGACGACCAGCTGCTCCTGCTCGAGCGCGCGGACCAGGTCCCGTTCGATGTCGAGACGGTCGATGACCTGGAGGCGCTGGACTTCGTCGAAGACAGCGAAGCCGGACTTCGACTTCTTGGCCTTGTACATTGCCGCGTCGGCATCCCTGACCAGGTCGTCGGATCGCCGAGTGTCGTCGGGACGGGCGATGGCGATCCCGATGCTGGTGGAGATCACCTGCGAACCTCCGTACAGCGAGACAGGCTCCCCGAAGGACTTGAGGATCTGTTTGGCAACCGCCAGAACCGACTGCTCGGACAGGAGGTCGCGCACGACGACCACGAACTCGTCACCGCCGAAGCGTGCGACGAGATCGCTGCCCCTGACCGTTCCGACCAGCCGGTCGGCCACGATGCGAAGGAGTTCGTCGCCGGCCTCGTGTCCCATCGAGTCGTTGATGACCTTGAACCGGTCGAGGTCGAGAAACAGCACGCCCAACACCGTGTCGGTCTGCTGGGCCCGTGCGATCGATCGGTCGAGCTCATCGAACAGGGCATTGCGATTGAACAGCCCGGTCAGTGGATCGTGGCGAGCGTTGTGCTCCTGCTGGGCGATGTACTCCTGGGTGTGGCGGGTCGTGTAGTTCTGCCACAGCGCCCCGACCAAACCACCGAGTGCCCCGATCGCTCCCGAGGCACCGGCGAGAATCAGTCCCGACTCGTCGGTGACGTCGAAGAACAACAAGGCAAACAACCAGGTCACCGCAGCGGCAAGGCCGCCGGTGAAGACAAGTCCTGGTGAGAGAAGCAGACGGTTCTGCACACCTTCACAACGGCTGTTCCAGGCTCAACTTGAGGAACCGGGATGATCATCCCGACCCCCCTCGGGCCATTCAGGAATCGCCCGCTTGCACCGAAAGAGGAGGAGGACCATCACGAGCCGAGCATGCCCAATACTCCACCCACCCCCGATATCGCAGTCGGACGCCATGCGCTGCTGGCTCGTGCCTTCGAAACCTTCGGCACCGCGATGGAGGAGTTCGTCGAGGAACGGATGGTGGCCCACCTCGGCGACGACGACACGCCCTGGAATCTGGCGGCGGCCGACAAGCTCGGGCGGGGTGAGACCACCGGAACCGCCGATCCGCTGTTCCAGCTGCTGGTGATCCGGCGCTTCTGGGGCCCGGTCTTCTCCGAGTTCTTCGGTGGGGACCTCCGTCCGATGGTCGGTCAGCTGATCGAAGCCCGCAACCTGTGGGCACACTTCAATCTCCCGTCCGAGACCAAGTACTCCGATCATCTCCTGCTGGCGATGGAACGCATCGTCGCACCGGTGGCCCCGGAGGTCACGTCCCAGCTCCGGTCGCTCCGGGCCGAGCTGTACGATCCCTCTCGCGGCGATTCGGAGATTACGATCGTCGACGCCAGCCGGCCCGACACGGTCTCCCTCATCGCCGAACTGCGAAGGACCGAAGCGGCCTTCGAGGATCTCCAACGCCGCTATGGCCAGTTGACCGACCAGCTGACAGCCACCCGTCGCGCCGCCGCCGGGAAACAGCTCAAGCTGAGCGCCGCCGAGAACCGAGCGACCGTGCTCGAACGGGAAGCGCACCGCCTGCGGTCACAGCTCACGGCGGAGCTGGAGAGTCGCAACCGAATGGAGTGGTTGTTCGTCGGGTTCATCGCAGTGATGGTGCTCGTGATGACGTTGCTGAGCCTGTAACCTCCGCCAGCGCCCCGTGCGGCCAGGGCGCCGGCCCGGCCCTACGCTGGCAGCGATGCACTCGATTCCCATCGGCCGGTTTCTCGGCATACCCCTCCGGGTGAGCTGGTCCGTGGTGTTCGCCGCCGTCGGCGGCGCGGCCGTTCTCGCGCTCGGCGTGCTCCCCCGACTCGATGAGGAACTCGGAGTGGCCGGCCGCCTGGCGCTGGCGCTCACAGCGGTAGCTCTGTTCTTGTTCTCGATCGTGGCCCACGAGTTCGGACACGCCCTGACCGCCCGTCGACACGGCATCTCCACGTCGTCGATCCGTCTCTGGATCTTCGGCGGGGTTGCCGCCCTCTCGGCGCCGGCGCGAAGCCCGGCTGCCGAGTTTCAGATCGCAATCGCCGGCCCAGCGGTGAACGCCGTCTTGGCCTTGCTCTTCGCCGGAGTGTCGGCGTCGTTCAGCGCGCTGGGCGTCCCCGACTCGATCGTGTTGATCCCCTCCGGCCTCGCCCTGGTGAATCTCCTCCTGGTGGTGACGAACCTCGTCCCCGCCGCCCCACTCGACGGCGGCCGGGTACTCACCAGTGTGCTCTGGGCCCGAACCGGCCGTCCGGAGTGGGCCCGCCTGCAGAGCGCTCGAGCCGGTCTTGTGCTGGCGGTGGTGGTCTTCGGGTTCGGCGCCTACGAGGTGTTTCGTTGGGGCCGGCCCAGCGGCATCTACACCGTCGCAATCGCCATCTTCTTGGGGATGGCGGCCCGCAACGAGGTGGACACCGCAGCCATCCGCCGGCGGCTTTCGGCTACGACCGTCGGCGAGATCCTGGCGCGGTATCCCGGTGCGATTCCGGACCGAATGCTGCTGGCCGACGTCGACCTCGGCCTCCCGAACCGGTCGTTGCCGGTGCACCGCTGGACCCATGAGCCGATCGGCTACCTCTCGACGGCAACAATCCGGGCGATGCCGCCGCCCGAGCGCTCATGGACGACCGCCGGCGCGACGATGACCCCGCCCGAGATGGTGCCACGGGCCTGGACGAACGAGCCACTGCTGGACGCACTCGAACGGCACGGGAGCGACCCGCCCCAGCTCCTCGGCGTGCACCCCGGCTCGCTCCAGGTCGTCGGCACCGCCACGCCCGACCAGTTCCGCCACCTCCTGGTGCGCCCCGACCTGTGGGGCAATGATCGCAGGAGCGGCTCGGCGGCTGCGGATCGGGTCGGTGCCTGGGCACGGACCGGGCCGTGACCGATCGCCGTGGAAGACTGCCGACCTCGGGTTGGTTGAACTAGTCATGCATGCCGACGCCTCCGCCGACACCGACGTCGT
>JBFGLT010000109.1:0-11032 GCA_041576015.1 Acidimicrobiales bacterium | reverse complement strand
GACGGGCCGGCCGGCCCGACGTCGGACCCGACCCGTGGGACGCTCGATCGCTCGAGTGGTCGATCCAGTCGCCGGTCCCCGAGCACAACTTCGACGTGACCCCGACCATCACCAGCTACGACGACTGGTGGCACCGCAAGTACGCCGAGGACGACAACCACCAGATCCGCCGGGTGGCGACTGGCAAGGAACTGGCTCAGCCGGGCAACGGCCAGGGGGTCCACCTGCCGGCACCCTCCTACTGGCCGATCGTGCTGGCGTTCTCGCTGCCGATCATCGGCTACGGACTGATCTACAGCCTCTGGCTGTGCATCCCCGGGGTCATCGTCATGATGGGTGCGTTGTACGGCTGGAGCCTGGAACCTGCCGACGATCTCGACGCCGGTGAAGACCACCACGATCACGAACCGGAACTGGTAGGGGCCAATGACTGACACGCTCGACCACGAGGGCGCCGCCGCCGACGAAACTGCCGCCGCCCTGAACGATTCGCCGGCGGACCACGCACACCTCGAGGAGCACTACACCAGCCTCGGTCTGAGCAACATGAAACTGGCCATGTGGCTGTTCCTCGGGTCGGAGTGCCTCTTGTTCGGTGCGCTCATCTCCACCTACCTGATCAGCAAGACCCGGTTCATCACCGAGCTCGTCGCCGGGAATCCCGAGGTCGTCGCCGGGATCTCCAACGAGGAGAACGGCGCCCTGGTCGCCGAGATGATCGAGTCGGCCGCCGTCGACCCGATCTTCGACATCCCCTTCACGTCGCTGAGCTCGTTCATCTTGTTGATGAGCTCGCTCACGATGGTGCTGGCCCACAAGGCGGTCAGCGAAGGCCAGTACAAGAACTTCCGGATCTGGATCGCCACCACGATGCTGCTCGGCGCCACCTTCATGTCGGGTCAGGTGTACGAGTTCACAGTCTTCTACCGGGAAGGTCTCACCTACGACGGCAGCCTGTTCGGGTCGGCGTTCTACACCCTCACGGGCTTCCACGGCGCCCACGTCACCGGAGGGTTGATCATGCTGGCGTCCCTGCTCTTCTTGAGCTTCCGGGGCCGAATGCAAAAGGACCGAGCCGAGACCGTCGAGCTGGTCGGTCTGTACTGGCACTTCGTCGACATCGTGTGGGTGCTCATCTTCACGATCGTCTACCTGATCCCCTAGGAGTTCTCATGTCCACCGAGAACGTCGTCGCCGACGATCACGCTCCGACCTCCCACGTCACCGACGACCACGAACACGAGCCGACGGCACGGACCTACTGGTTGACGTTCGTGTTTCTGGTGGTCGTGACCGCCATCGAGGTGGCGTGGTCCTACACCGGGCTGGAAGGCCTGGCCCTCGTCGCCCCCCTCATCGTGATGATGATCGCCAAGTTCATCGTCGTCGCCGGGGTGTTCATGCACCTCCAGATCGACCTCGGCATCGTGAACGGATACTGGTTCACGGTCGCCTTCGGCACGGCGCTGGCGCTGGCCGTCGCCGTGTACATGGTGGTATTCGCCGCCTTCGAGTTCCAGATCTGACCGGCATGGGCGGATCGGTTCCCTACGTCCTCCACGGGGAGGTCTGGGCGCTCATTGCCGGCACGATCGGCCTCGGGGTCTACGCTGCCCGGGTCATCCAGCCCCGTGCGGTCGCCCTCGGGTTCCCGGCGATCACCGGCCGTCAGAGGCTGTTCTATGTGCTCGCCGTGGTCCTGATGTGGTTGGCCTCGGACTACCCGGTGCACGACGTCGCTGAAAACTATCTGTACGCGGTGCACATGTTGCAACACATGCTGTTGAGCATGGTCATCCCTGCCCTGTTCGTGCTGGCCACGCCCCGGTGGCTGATGGAGCTCGTCGTTCCCCGGGACAGCACGGTGTGGCGCTGGCTCCGTTTCCTCAGCAAGCCGGTGACGGCTTTGGTGATCTTCAATCTGCTCACGATCACGCTCCACTTCCCGCTCACCGTCGACATCTCGGCACGAAGCGGTGCCGTGCACTTTGGTCTCCACCTCATGGTGTTCGCTGCCGGACTGGTGATGTGGATGCCGGTGATCGGACCGATCGAGGAGTGGCGGCTCACCCCGCTCGGCCAGTGCGTCTATCTGTTCGGCATGTCGATCGTGCCGACCGTTCCCAGCGGGTTTTTGATCTTCAGCCAAGGGATCGTGTACGACCACTACGCCGACGCGCCCGTGCGGCTGTTCGGCCTGAGCGTCATGACCGACCAGACCGCCGCCGGGCTGGTGATGAAGCTCGGGGGGGGATTCTTCCTGTGGGCGACGATCATCGTCATCTTCGCCCGCTGGGTCAGCGGCGAAGCGAGGAAGGACCGGGAGGCCCGCCGGCAGCGGGCATCGGTGGGCGGCTCCCACCTCACCTACGAAGAGGTGGCCGACCATTTCGCCAAGTCGCCGGCACCGGCCGAGCAGTGAACGGCCCCCCACCCGGCCAGGAGATCGAGCGAGTGTGGACGCCGGCCGGCGATCCATTTCGATGACCGATCCGCCCGATCTCGCCCGGATGCGACTGGACTACTCCGAACATGGCATCGTCGAAGCCGAGTTGCGCAAGGACCCGCTGGAGCAGTGGGAACTCTGGCTGGCCGACGCAACGACCGCGGGGCTGACCGAGCCGAACGCGATGGTGGTGGCGACCGTGTCGGACCGCCGGCCCCGGACTCGCGCCGTGCTGGCCAAGGGGGTCACCGACGGGGGCATCGAGTTCTACACCAACTACACGAGCCGGAAGGGCCGGGCGCTGGGTGAGCGGGGGCCGGTCTCGGCGACGTTCGTGTGGTACGAGCTCCAGCGGCAGGTGACGGTGATGGGAGAGGCGCACCGGCTGCATTCCGAGGAGTCCGACGCCTACTTTGCGGTTCGGCCGCGGCAGGCACAGCTGGCGGCGTGGGCCAGCGACCAGTCTTCGGTGATCGAGTCGCGAAATGCGCTGCTCGCTCGTTTCGACGAGATCGCTGCCCGTTTCCCCGGCGAGGTGCCGAGGCCGCCGCACTGGGGCGGTTACCGGATCGTTCCCTCCGAGTTCGAGTTCTGGCAGGGTCGACCGAACCGCCTCCACGACCGGGTCTGCTACGAACGATCGGCTGCCGGTGTCTGGACGCGAGTCCGGTTGGCCCCCTGAGCGCAGGTACGGTCGGTCTGTGTCGGTGGTCGCCGTGCAGGATCTGTGTGTTCGCTACGGGCCCATCGATGCGGTAGAGCACATCACCTTCTCGGTCGGGGCCGGGGAGGTCGTTGCCGTCGTCGGTGCCAACGGTGCTGGCAAGACGTCCACGGTCAACGCCATCGTCGGCATCCTTCGCCCGGCGTCGGGTCGGGTACGGGTGTTCGGCGAGGACCCGTGGACCGAGCGTGCGTCGGTCGCTCGGCGCTGGGGCGTGATGCCCCAGGTCGGTGGGTTGCCGATGGGGCTCCGAGTGGGGGAGTGCGTCGCCCTCTTCGCCGAGCTGTACCGCCGGTCAGGCGATGTCGAGGTCGTGCTGGACGAGTGCGCTCTTGGGGAGATCAGGGATCGCCGCTGGCGGTCGCTCTCGGGGGGCCAGCAGCAACGCCTGAGTCTGGCGATCGCCCTGGTCGGTGGACGCGATCTGCTCGTGCTCGACGAGCCGACAGCGTCGATGGATCTGGACGGCCAACAGAGAGTGGTCGATCTGGTCGCCGCCCGGGCCGGCGCCGGAGCGGCGGTTCTGATCACCTCGCATCGATTCGACGAGGTGGAACGTCTCGCCGATCGGGTCGTGGTGCTCCACGAGGGCCGGATCCGTGCCGACTCCCCGATCTCGCTGCTGACCCGGGAAGTCCCGGAGGTGCGGATCGACGGTGTCGACGTCGAACGCCTCGCTTCCCTCAACTCCGCGCTCGGTCTGGGGTTCGCCGTTCAACTCGGCGGGTCGGCGGCCAGCCGGGTTCCGGACGGCCAGAATCCCCAGTCCGTGCTCCGAGCGGTCCTCGACTGGTGCGCGGCCGAAGGGATCACGATCTCCGCCGCGTCGGCCGGTCGCCGCTCCCTCGCCGATGCCTACCGGGAGCTCCTCAGCGAATGAGCGCCCTGGCCGCCCTCGCTCGGGCCGACCTGCGAGTGTCGGTCCGGGATGGCGAGCAACTCCTGCTCTCCGCCGGCCTCCCCTTGCTGCTGTTGGTGTTCTTCTCGACGGTCGACGTTCTCCCCACCGGCGACCGGCCGGCGGTGGAGTTCCTCGTCCCCGGCGTCGTGACCGTGGCACTCCTGTCGACCGGTCTGGTCCGCCTGGCCATCGGTCTCGGGTTCGATCGATCCTTCGGCGCGATCACTCGGTATGCGATGAGTCCAGTGACCTCGCGGCAATTCCTGGCGTCGCGAGCGGCAAGCGCCGCGGCGGTGGCGACCGCCCAGGTGGCGGTGCTCGGGGCGGTCGGGGTGGCACTCGGCTGGCGACCCGATCTGCACCCCCTCGTCGCAGTCGTGATCATCACGTCGCTCGTGGTCTTCTTCGGTCTAGGCCTCTCGCTCGGATCGGTCGCCGAAGGCCTCCGATCGCTGGCCCTCGCCAATGCCGTCTACATCGTGTTGTTGTTGGTCAGCGGGCTGGTGTTCGAGCTCGACGCACTGCCCGATGGCCTGGCGGCGGTGGTCCGGCTGCTGCCGAGTACTGCATCGGCGGAGCTGTTGCGCAGCACGACCGACGGTGGGGCCGGCCGAGGCGGCGCCTGGCTGGTTCTCGCCGTCTGGGCACTCGCCGCACCAACCCTGGCGGTGCGGACGTTTCGGTGGGTCCGTTGAAGTTGCGACCCCGCCGCGCCGCCACCGGCAGCTCGTTCGCCGAGGTCCTGTCCCTGCCGGGGGTCGAGGAACAGGTCGAGCTCCGAAACCGGTTCGGTTTCATGGCCTTCCACGGCGGCAATCTCGAACGCCGAACCGAACACATCGCCGAGCGAGCAGCCGCCGAGGCGGGTGCGTCGGTGTATGCGGTCACTCAGCCCGACGGCATCCGCCGGCACTTCCCGTCGGTCACCGTCGATCCGCGGCGGTCGTCCCTGCTGCGCTCGTTCATCGAACACTGCGATGTGGTGATCGCCGTTCACGGGTACGGGCGCCGGGGTCGATGGGACGACCTGTTGTGCGGGGGCCAGAACCGAGAGCTGGCGCAACACACCGGACGGCACCTCGCCGCCGTCCTCCCGGCTCGCTACAACGTCGTGGTCGACCTCGGTCGCATCCCCGATGGGCTGCGCGGCGTTCACCCCGACAACCCGGTCAACCTGCCGTCGGGGAAGGGTGTCCAGCTCGAGTTGCCGCCCGGAGTCCGCGGTCTGACGCCGCTAGCCGGTCGTCTCGGGGAGCCGTTCCCTCACCTCGAGGCGCTCATCGCAGGGCTCGTTGCCGCTGCTCGCTCGTGGCCGGTTCGGGGCCCGATGTCCTGAGTGCTCGCTCGACGAGTCCGGCAGCGATCAGGGCGAGATTCAGCGCCAGGAATGCCCAGCCGAGTTGGGTCGACCACCGGTCGACCCAGGTGGAGATGTCGGCCTGGAAATCGAGCGCCCCGACGATGATGCCGTCGATCCAGCCGGTGACGTTCCGCGGATCGTCGAGCACCTGATAGTCCCAGACGCCGTAGAGGAAGACGTAGGCCCCTACCGGGATCAGGATGATCCCCGAGATGAGATTGATCTTGGGCAGCAGCCGTCGAAACCGGCTCACGACCCCCTGCTTGCCGAATCCCACGGCGATCGTCAACACGGTGGCCAGCAGCCCCATGCCGATGCCGTAGCTGAGGAAACCGCCGAATCGCTGGCTGAACGACGCGCCGGTCGCACTGGTCCCGACGACGGCGAGGAACACCCCGATCGTGCAGGAGAGGGAGGCGATGGCATAGGAGATGCCGAACAAGAACATGTTGACCATCGAGCCACCGCCGGTCCCCCGCTCGAGCTTTGGCAGGCTGACCATGGGCTTGAACCCGCGCACCATCGCCACGCCCAGGATCACCAGTGCGACCCCGATCGCCATCGAGAACCACGGCAGGATCGGCTGGAGCTGGCTGCGCAGCCCGGAGAACGCCAGGCCGAGGATCCCGAACACGACCAGGAAACCCAGCGACATCGACAGTCCGACGAGCTGCGAGCGATTCAGCGCTTGGAGGCGGCTGTCGGCCCGACCCTCGCTCATGCCGAGGAAGTACCCCAGGTAGGCGGGGAGGAGGGCGAAGCCGCACGGATTCAACAGCGCCACCATGCCGGCTGCGAAGGCGATTGGCTGGAAGAGATCAGACATGGGGGGAAGTCTTCATCATGATACGCCCACCGGAACCGCAGAGCCGCATCCCTCTATTCCGCGCGGCTGTCCCGACCCCAGAGAGCAATGTGCTGATGGGTGGCCCGCTACACCAGGTGTTCGCCGATCAGGTCGCGGAGTACATCCTGGGTGAGGCGGCCGGCGAAGGTGTGCCGGATCACTCCGTCGGAATCGAGGAACAAGGTCGTGGGCATCGCCGGGGACTCGCTGGAGCGAAACAACTCTGCAGAAGGTTGGAAGAACGTCGGATAGGTCACGCCGGTCTGGTCGACCAGGTTGAGCCAGGCGTCCTCGTCGAAGTCGGTGTTGACACCGACGAACTGCACCCGACCGGCGAACTCCCGGCTGACCTCCTCGAACTCCGGTAGTTCGGCCACGCAGGGTGGGCACCACGATGCGAAGAAGTTGAGCACGACCGGTTGACCCTCGAACTGGGCGAGGGTGGCTTCGGTCCCCTCGGGGGAGAAGAAGACCGAGCTGGAAGGCAACGAGCGGTCCGAGCCGGACCCCGAACAGGCCCCGGCCACCAGGGCTGCCACCACGAACAGGGCGACAGTGCGGAACAGCGGTCGCGCTCGCATCACCTTTGGGAAACCACCGTGGCGGCGGCCCGATTCCGGCTCATCGCGTCACGTTCGTGAAACTCACTTGACAAGCGGCCCGATCAGGTGTTCGGTCTAGATCCACGTGTCCGTATCCCGGGAAAGGAGTCGATGTCGTGAGAGCACCATCCACCAGCGTAGAAGCCCACGCTGCTGATTGGCGTGCCGCGCCCGTGCGCACCGACGTGGCTCCTCGTTCGTGCACGCAGGTCGCCGGCGCTCCGGCCATCGCCCGATTCCGGCTCACCGGCGTGCGCCGACCAGCTCCCCCGTTCTGCTGTCCGATGTGATCTGATCCTCGATCACCATCAGTGGCACAGCCGCCGGGAGCAACCGCCCCGGTGGCTTCGTCGTTTTGAAGCCCCACTATCCAAGTTCGCCCGCAACCACGAGAAGACAGCCATGACCGCACTCGACACCTTGACTCCTCCGGGCGCCGTCGCCGAGGTGCCCTGGACCGGCCTGGCCGCCTGCCGGTCGATCGACAACGCCATCGACCTGTTCTTCAGCGAGGAACTGGCCGACATCGGTGCAGCCAAGCTCGTCTGCGCCTCCTGCCCGGTGATGGCGCCCTGCCTCGCCGAGGCCCTCGAGCGGCGCGAGCCGGCTGGTGTCTGGGGTGGTCAGCTCTTCGCCGACGGCAAGATCGTCACGGTGAAGCGCCGTCGCGGTCGTCCGCCCAAGGAGCCGCGGCCCGAGGACCAGCTTCCCATGATCCCGATCCCCGACCATCTGGTGGAGCTGGTCGCCTAGCTGCCCAGCGGTTCGTGCTCGGCGGTCCGCTCCGTTGCTGCGGGCTTGGCCGGATCCGCAGCGGAGGGATCCGGTGCGCAGAATATCGTGGACCGGTAGTGCTGGAGCTCTCTGAGGCTCTCCTTGATGTCGTCCAGGGCCCGGTGGCTCGCTTCCTTCTTGGGGCCGGCCTCCAGCACTGCCGGGTTCCACCTCCGGGCCAGTTCCTTGATGGTCGACACGTCAACCGACCGGTAGTGGAGATAGTCCTCGATCGCCGGAGCGTGGATGGCCAGAAAGCGACGGTCCATGCCGATGGAATTGCCACACAGCGGGACCGTCCGCGGCTCCGGGACGTGTTGCTTGAGGAACTCCAGCGTCTGGTTGACCGCGTCCTCCAAGGTCAGCTCTGACGACTTGATTGCGTTCAGGAGCCCGGACTTGGTGTGCATCTCCACCACGACTGGCTCCATTCGGGCAAGATCGTCCTCGCTGGCGTGGATCACGACGTCGGGACCCTCGGCGACGATGTTCAGGTCGTCGTCGGTGATCAAGGTGGCGATCTCGACGATCACGTGCTTCGCCGGGTCGAGACCGGTCATCTCCAGATCCATCCAGACGAGCATGTGTGCACCCTACTGGCAGCACCGGGCGCCGACCCGGCTCGGTCGCAGCCGGTCAGGAAATGGTGACCGCCGCCCCGGGAACGACGGCGGCAGCGGCCGAATAGGCGTCGCTGAGCTCGCCGGCCCGTTCGGTCAGCCACCAGAGGTTGAGCCCACCGCTCCGCCGGCGGTCGACGACGACGACCGGTCGATCCTCTGGGAGCACACCGGCACCGTGTTCTACCGACAGGCGGTGACCGGGAGGGACGTCGGCGGCCAGGGCGTGCTGAAGTGCGGACCAGTAGATGACGTTGTTCACGTGACCGAACGGATCGATGTCGCCCCACCGAGGGGTCCAGTCGAGGCGATCGCCGGTGGCGACCACGCCCGCCGATGGCCGGGAGATGCGCTGGCGGGCCGACACCCGCCGACCCTGAGCTGCCGGCCCGTACAGCTCGAGGAACTGCTCGGACAGCCGGCGGGGCCGCATGCTCCCCGGGTCGATCGAGACCCAGAGGGTGGCCACCTCGTAGTGCGCGCCGGAGTCACCGACCACCTGGATCCGGCGCTCGGCCCACGTTCGGCCGAGGCCACCGCAGAAGGTCGTGAGGGATATCGACTCGTTCAACCCGGCCGGATGGATGACGTCCACGACCGTCGAGCGGGCGATCCACGCCAGGTCGTCCTCCAGTCCGGCATCGTTCGTATCGTCGTTGGAGATCAGCTGGGTGGAGCGGATGAGCGCATCGAGCCGGAGCTGGCCGCCCCGGGTCACGTCACCGAGCCGCACCCGGTCGCATCGCCGGTAGCGGCGACCGGCGGTGGGGACGGGGACCATCTCGAAGTTCTCGAGCAACGTCACCGACAGAGTCTGCCCTCTTCGTGGCCCCGAGCCACCGGCGCAGGACTAGCGTCGTTCAGATGAGTGTCGAGGTACCGTTCTGCGCCGTTCGCCCGGACGCCCCCGACGTACCGGAGCCGATGCGCGCCGGGGATGCCGCCGCCGATCTGCGCTGCGCCGAGTCCTTCACGCTGGAACCCCTGGAGCGTGCCCTGGTTCCGACCGGCTGGTCGGTGGCAGTCCCCGATGGAATGGCCGGCCTGGTGCTGGCGAGGAGTGGGCTGGCCGCCCGGCACGGCATCGCCCTGGTCAACGCTCCCGGCCTGGTCGACTCGGGGTACCGGGGCGAGCTCCGAGTTATCCTCGTTAACCTCGGTCGGGAGACGTTCGTGGCCCAAGCCGGCGAACGGATCGCCCAGTTCCTCGTCGTCCGCGTACCCCAGGTGAGGTTCGCCGTCGTCGACGCACTGCCACCGTCGGCCGATGGCCGCGGCGCCGACGGCTTCGGGAGCTCGGGGCGGCATTGAGCGAACCGGCCCTCCGCCCGATCGCGCCGATGAAGGCGGTGATCGGCGAGTTACCCCCCGACGATGGCCGGTGGGCCACCGAGTTGAAGTGGGACGGAATGCGGCTCCTCGTCCTCGTCGGCGCCGAGTCGTTCGTGTTCCGGTCGGCGTCGGGCCGGGATGCGACCCGGTCGTTCCCCGAGCTCCATCCTCTCACCGATCTCGTGCCGCCCGGAACGGTGCTGGACGGCGAGGCGGTCGTGATGAGCCCCGACGGCCCGTCGTTCCGCGCCCTCCAGCATCGGATCCACGTCGACCGGCCGTCACCGGATCTGCTTCGCACCCACCCGGTGAGCATGCTCGTTTTCGATCTCCTCTGGTTCGACGGCCACGAGATCATGAGCCTCCCGTTCGAGTCCAGGCGCTCGGCCCTCGAAGAGGTCCTGGAGACCGGCCCGTCGTGGTCGCTGTCCACCGTCTCGGACGGGAGCCCGGTCGACGTCTTCGCCGTCGCCGAGCAACGCCGGCTCGAGGGCGTCGTCTGCAAACGGTTCGACGGGCGCTATGTTCCCGGCGCCCGGTCACCGCTGTGGCGCAAGATCAAGATCCGCCCCCGGACCGACATGGTCATCGGGGGATGGATCCCGGGATCGGGCGGGCTGTCCAACACGATCGGCTCGGTGGTGGTGGGCGTCGCCGAAGACGATCACTTTCGCTGCGCAGGATCGGTCGGGTCGGGCCTCACCGCCGAGGACCGCAGGCTGCTGGCCGAGTTGCTGGTGCCCCGATCGGACCCGCCCTTCGTCGACGCCGCATCTGTCCTGGCCCGGCCGGACGCCCCGATCACCTGGGTCGAACCCACCGTCGTCGCCGAGATCGGATTCGCCCGGTGGACCAAGGGCGAGCCGTTGTGGCAGCCGACGTTTCACGGCATTCGATTCGACGCCGACGCGAGCCAGACCCAATATCGTCAGTAGCCGTGGTCGACGCGCTGAGAGTGGAGTATCCCAACGATCCCACTCTGCGGGCCATCGGACGGGTGGCGGTGATCGGAGTTCTGCTGCGGTTGCGGACCCCGATGATGGCCGTCGAGCAGTTCCGCAACGAGCTCGACGCCGCCATCGTCCGCGCCGGTGGGGGATTGACGTCGGGGACACTTAGCGTGACCGCCCGCTGGGACGAGGACGAGATCGAGGTCGAGATCAACGGTCCTGGCGGCACCGAGCGACTTCACCGGCCGAGGATCCGACGCTGAGGTAACCGATGGGGGGCCGCGTCGGTCAAACCCTCGATGACCGTTCCAACCCGACGAGATGCCGGTCGCAAACCTGCCGGCCGGTTGGTTTCCCTACCGACCGGTAGGTAGGCTGCCTCGATGGTCATCGACGCCGACACCGCATTCCTCGCCGAACTGGAGCCCGAAGCCGAGCGCCTGCTGGAACGGCACCTCTCGTCGGTGAAGGAATGG
>JBFGLT010000108.1:0-11125 GCA_041576015.1 Acidimicrobiales bacterium | reverse complement strand
CCGCAGTCAACGTCGTCTTCCCATGATCAATATGACCCATCGTCCCCACATTCACATGGGGCTTCGTGCGCTCAAACTTTACTTTCGCCATTGGGGCTCTATTCCTTTCGTAGCTGGGGTCACTCGCCCCGGATGCGCTTCACGATTTCTTCTTGCACGTTGCTCGGGGTCTGCTCGTAGCTGGCGAACTGCATGGTGTAGCTCGCTCGACCCTGGGTCTTGGACCGCAGATCGTTCACATACCCGAACATCTCTGACAGTGGCACCTTGGCGGTCACCACCTGGTTCTGACCCCTCATCTGCATCTGGCCGACCTGGCCGCGACGGGAGTTGAGGTCACCGATCACATCGCCCATGTAGTCCTCGGGCGTGACGACTTCGACGCTCATGACAGGCTCGAGCAGTACCGGCTTGGCCTTGCGGGCGGCCTGCTTGAAGACCATGTTGCCGGCGATCTTGAATGCCATCTCGCTGGAGTCGACGTCGTGGAACTTTCCGTCCTTGAGGGTCACCCGGAGATCCACGGTCGGGAACCCGGCCAGTACGCCGTTGGTCATCGCCTCGCGGACGCCGGCATCGACCGACGGGATGTACTCACGAGGGATCCGGCCGCCGCTGATCTTGTCGATGAACTCGTACCCGCCGCCGGGACCGGTCGGTTCCATGTCGATGGTGACCTCGGCGAATTGACCCGAACCACCGGTCTGCTTCTTGTGGGTGTAGGTGTCGCCACTGACCAGTCCGGTGATGGTCTCCCGGTAGGCGACCTGGGGCTTGCCGACCGATGCGTCGACCCGGAACTCGCGCAGCATCCGGTCGACGAGCACCTCGAGGTGGAGTTCACCCATGCCGGCGATGATGGTCTGTCCGGTCTCCTCGTCGGTGCGGACGGTGAAGGTCGGGTCCTCCTCGGCGAGGGCCATCAGAGCCTTGGCCATCTTGTCCTGATCAGCCTTGGTCTTGGGCTCCACGGCCACGTGGATCACCGGATCGGGGAAGTCGAGCGACTCCAGGACGATGGCGTTGGACGCATCGGTGAGGGTGTCACCGGTGCGGACGTTCTTGAGCCCGATGGCGGCCATGATGTCGCCGGTCATGGCGAAATCACGGTCCTCCTGCTTGTTGGCGTGCATCTCGAGGAGCCGGCCCATCCGCTCCTTGGAACCGGTACGGGTGTTCAGGATCTGGGACCCTTTCTCCAGGTTGCCCGAATAGACCCGGAAGTAGGTGAGCTTGCCGATGTGCGGCGCGGTCATGATCTTGAACGCCAGAGCGCTGAACGGCTCGTCGTCGGAGGGCTTGCGTTCGGCCTCGTCACCCCCCTTGAGCAGGTGGCCCTTCACCGGCGGAAGATCGAGCGGCGACGGGAGGTAGGTCACCACGGCATCGAGCAATGGCTGGACACCCTTGTTCTTGAACGCCGATCCGCACAGGATCGGCACCAACTGGTTACTGATCGTGGCGGCGCGGAGTCCGGCGTTGAGCTCGGCCTCGGTGAGATCCTCGTCCTCGAGGTAGGACTCCATCAGCTCCTCGCTGGTGGAGGCCACCGCCTCGACGAGCATCGCCCGGTACTCGGCCGCCTTGGCGGCGTACTGATCGGGGATGTCGACTTCGTCCCAGGTCGCCCCGAGGTCCTCGGAATGCCAGATCAGCGCCTGCATCTTGATGAGGTCGACCACACCGGCGAAGTCGGACTCGATGCCGATCGGGATCTGGGTGACGGCGATGTCCTTGGTCAACCGGTCCTTGATCGTGTCGACGCAGAAGTAGAAGTCGGCACCGGTCCGGTCGAGCTTGTTGACAAAGCACATGCGGGGCACGCGGTACCGGTCGGCCTGGCGCCACACGGTCTCGGACTGCGGCTCGACACCGGCGACACCGTCGAAGACCGCGACTGCTCCATCGAGCACGCGAAGAGACCGTTCCACCTCGACGGTGAAGTCGACGTGGCCGGGGGTGTCGATGATGTTGATCCGGTGGTCCTTCCAGAAGCAGGTTGTGGCCGCCGAGGTGATGGTGATCCCCCGCTCCTGCTCCTGTTCCATCCACTCCATGGTGGCGGCGCCTTCGTGCACCTCACCGATCTTGTAGCTCTTGCCGGTGTAGTACAGGACGCGCTCGGTCGTCGTGGTCTTCCCGGCATCGATGTGGGCCATGATGCCGATGTTGCGATACCGCTCGAGGGGTGTTGGACGAGCCATGTGTCTTGATTACGCCTTTGTCGTACTAGAGGGAGTCTGCGAGGTCTTCAGTCTGACCGAATCACCAGCGATAGTGGGCGAATGCCTTGTTGGATTCGGCCATCTTGTGGAGGTCTTCACGACGCTTGGCGGCCGCTCCGATCCCGTTGGAGGCGTCGAGGATTTCGTTGGCCAAGCGATCGGCGATCGATCGTTCGCGCCGCTGGCGAGCGAAGGTGACGAGCCACCGGATGGCCAGTGTGGTCGCTCGGCGGGGACGGACCTCCACCGGCACCTGATAGGTGGCACCGCCGACCCGCCGGCTCCGGACCTCGAGCTGGGGCCGGACGTTGTCGACCGCCCGCTTGAGGGTGGCCACCGGGTCGCCGCCGGTCTTCTCGCCGACGATGTCGAGGGCGTCGTACACGGCCCGCTCGGCGACGGTCTTCTTTCCCGAGAGCAGCACCTTGTTGATCAACTGGGTGACGAGCACGCTCCGGTACACCGGATCCGGCGCCAGCTCGCGGCGGGGGGCGGGTCCCTTCCGAGGCATGTCAGCTGTCCTTCTTCACGCCGTAGCGACTACGGGCCTGCTTGCGGTCGCGGACACCAGCGGTGTCCAGTGTGCCGCGAATGATCTTGTAGCGAACACCGGGGAGGTCCTTCACACGCCCGCCGCGAACGAGCACGATGCTGTGTTCCTGGAGGTTGTGACCCTCGCCGGGGATGTAAGCGGTGACCTCGATCCCACTGCTCAGGCGGACGCGAGCGACCTTGCGCAGGGCCGAGTTCGGCTTCTTGGGGGTGGCCGTGTACACGCGGGTGCAGACGCCCCGACGCTGCGGGGATCCCTTGAGTGCCGGGGTCTTCCCCTTGGCGAACTTGTCCTGACGGCCCTTGCGGACCAACTGCTGAATGGTGGGCATGCGACTCTTGGAAGCGGACTCGTGTAGGTGCGGAGCGAGTACTCGGTGTTCGGGCACAGCTCACCTACAGCCATGCCGACTGGACAGGTTACTCGTCAGATAGGCCGCTCCCACCCGGGAGAGCCTGAGGATCTGGTCCGCCGGGCTGCCGCATCGGTCACATCGAGTTGCGGCCGGGATGGCGCATGCGCCACGCAGGCGGTCCCCCACCCCGTTTCGAGCCGGCGATTCCGACGAACCAGGTCAGCCGAAGAAGGTGCTGGCCACCGCGTAGAGGTCTTCGTCGACACCCTTGATCGCGGCGCAGGCGTCGGCGAGGGGGACCGGCACGATCTCGGTTCCCCGCACGGCTACCATCACCCCCGAGGCGTCCTCGTCGACCAGGTCGGCGGCGGCGACACCCAGCCGGGTGGCCAGAACACGATCGGTGGCCGTTGGGGTCCCGCCTCGCTGGGTGTGCCCCAGCACGGTCACCCGAGCCTCGAACCCTGTCATTTCCTCCAGGACCGGCGCGATCCGGTAGGCGACCCCGCCGAGCCGGGCGAACCCGAAGGCATCGGTCGCCACGTGCACTTCACCGCCGTCGGGGGCCTCGATCCCCTCGCTGACGACGACGACCGAGTAGCTGTGGCCGCGACGGTGGCGCCGCCGGATGATTCTGGCGATTTCCTCGAGGTCGTAGTCGATTTCGGGGATGAGGATGGCGTCGGCCCCGCCGGCCATGCCGGCGTAGGTGGCGATCCACCCTTTGGTGCGACCCATCACCTCGACGACCATGATGCGGTTGTGGGCTTCGGCGGTGCTGGAGATCCGATCGATCGCCTCGGTGGCGATCTGCACGGCGGTGTCGAAGCCGAAGGTGACGTCGGTGCCGGCGATGTCGTTGTCGATCGTTTTGGGGATCCCGATGACCGGCAGCCCCTCCTCGTGCAGGCGAGCGGCCGAGCGGAGGGTGCCGTCCCCGCCGATCACGATGACCCGGTTGATCCCCGTGCGGCGCATGGTGGCCTCGACGCTGGCGTACCCGTCGCCATGCACATACGGGTCTCTTCGCGACGTACCGAGGATGGTCCCGCCGCGGGCGAGGATGCCCCGGACGTCATCGCGGTCGAGGGTCCGGACGTCGCCGGTCATCAACCCGTCCCACCCGTTTCGGATGCCGACGACCTCGTGGTCGTGGAGGGCGCAACGCCCGACCACGCCCCGGATCACGGCGTTCAGGCCGGGACAGTCGCCGCCGGCGGTGAGGACCCCGACGACGGCCATCAGTACAGGAACATGGGCTTCCCGCCGACGTGGCGCACCTTGGGCCGGTACTCGGTGCGGTCGTAGAGCTCGTCGACGTCAACCCGCTTGACGCCGTCCTTGGTGACCGAGATCGGGACGTTGGTGTAGGTCCCGCTCCGGAGAGCGACCATCCGCCCCGAGGATCCATCGATAGCCAGGTCGGCGGCCATGACGGCGTAGTTGGTGGCCACCATGAGATCGAGCGAGTCGGGGCTGCCCGACCGCATCAGGTACGCGACCTGTTGGAAGATGATCCCCTCCCCGGTGAGTTGCTTCAACAGCTCGCCCGTGTACGCGCCGACGCCGCCGAGCTTGCGGTGGCCGTAGGCGTCGGCCTCGCCGGACAGGTGGAGGTCGCCGCCTTCGACGACTGCGCCCTCCGAGATCGTCATCATGGCGTACTTGCTGGGGTTGGCGGCCTTGTCGGAGATCAGCAGGGCAGCCAGCCGGTCGATCTCGACGGGAACCTCGGAGATCACCGCCCGGTCGACGCCGGCGAGATAGGCCGTGATGAGCGAGGTCTCCCCGCTGTAGCGGCCGAACAATTCGACGACGGCGATCCGCTCGTGCGAGCCGGTGCTCGTGCGCAGGTTGTGGATGAACCCCACCCCCCGGGTGACGGCGGTGGAGAACCCGATGCAGTAGTCGGTCCCATGGACGTCGTTGTCCATGGTCTTGGGGATAGCGATGACGGGCACGCCCTCCTGATGCATGCGCAGCGCGTAGGACAGGGTGTCGTCGCCGCCGATCGGGATCAGGACGTCGATCCCCTGCTTTTCGATCACCTTCAGCGCGTGCGGGGTGAAGTCGAAGGGACCATCGCCGTCGGCCTGGTCGGCCAGGAAGTCGGGGACCTCCTTGGCCCGCACATTGGACGGATTGGTGCGGGAGGTGTGGAGGAACGTGCCGCCGCTGCGGTCCACGGTACGAACCCGCTCCGTTGTCAGGTTGACGAAGTGCTGGGCCATGGCCTCCGGGTCGTCGGGGTTGGCGTCGAGCAGTCCGCCCCAGCCACGACGTATGCCCACGACGGTGTGGCCCTCGTGAACCACCCTGTTCACGACCGACTTGATGCAGGCGTTGAGCCCGGGGACATCTCCGCCCCCGGTCAGGATGCCGATTCTCATGGGTTCCCTCTCGTCGTAGTCCCTGGGACCACCGCAGCGTAGCCGCTCGGTCCCCGACACCGACCAGGCACGACGCACGGGCCGGGCCACCGGCGCTCTCCGGGCTCAACGGGCGGAATCGGGCCCTCGCGACTAGGTTCGCAGGCATGGCCGATACCGCCGAACAGGTGAAGGAGGCGCTCCTGGACGCCACCGCCGACCTGGCCGAACGCCGAACCCAGCGAGGTCACCGTACGGTCACCGAGGAAGTGCTCCGGCACTACTACGGGCGGACCCCACCACAGGATCTGCTCGCCAAGGACCCGCTCGACCTGTACGCGTCGTGTGTACGGCACTTCCAGCTCGCCGAGACCAGTGCACCGGGACGCACGTCGGTTCATGTCTACAACCCCGACAGCGACGAGGACGGCTGGTCGACCGGGCACTCGGTCATCGACGTGGTCTCCAAGGACACCCCCTTCATCGTCGACTCGATCTTGGCCCTCATGGAACGCCGCAACCTCCAGGTGCACGTGTTGGTGCATCCGATGTTCCACATCGAACGCGACGAGACCGGCGAGATCGTCGTCGTCGACGTGCCCCGGGGCGACCCCGCCCAGACCGAATCGTTGCTCCACCTCGAGGTCGACCGCTTGGCCCGGAGGGGCGAACTGGAGGAGTTGGAGACCGAGGTGGCTGGGGTCATGGCCGATGTCAGCGCCGCCGTCGCGGACTGGATGGCCATGCGGGCCAAGGCGCTGGAGCTGGCGGACGAGCTCGACGGATGGGCGGCCGAAGCCGCCGACGGCAATCCCCGCTTCGTCGCTTCAGTCGGAACCGACCCCGCCGAGACTGCGGAGCTGCTGCGCTGGATGGAGGAGGGCTCGTTCACCTTCGTGGGCTACCGCGCCTACAGCTTCGAGGACGACCCCGATCATCCATTGATCGTGTCGAGACCCGAGACCGGTCTCGGCACCCTGCGCCAGACCGAGTCGACGACCCGGGACCTGGGTGAGCTGCCCCCCGAGACCGCCGAAGCGGCCCGACGCCCGACGGTGCTCAACCTGAC
This sequence comes from Acidimicrobiales bacterium, assembly GCA_041576015.1. Classification (GTDB taxonomy): domain Bacteria; phylum Actinomycetota; class Acidimicrobiia; order Acidimicrobiales; family SZUA-35; genus JABDIY01. The sequence continues at coordinate 4,554 of JBFGLT010000108.1, read as the reverse complement.
CAAGGCCAACACCGTGTCCACCGTGCATCGGGCGGTGCCCCTCGACTACGTGGGCATCAAGGAGATCGACGCCGACGGGCGGGTGACGGGTGAGCGAAGATTCCTCGGCCTGTTCACCTCGACGGTGTACTCGGGTCGGGTCGAGGACATCCCGAGCGTGCGGGCCAAGGTGGCGGCGGTCATGGAACGGGCCAACTTCCATCGGACGAGTCACGATCACAGCCGCCTCCTCAACGTGCTTCAGCTGTTCCCTCGCGACGAGATGTTCCAGATCGACGTCGAGGAGCTCGAGTCGATGGCCATGGCCATGCTCGACCTGCGGGACCGCCGGCAGGTGAGCATGCTGTTGCGGCGCGACACGTTCGGTCGGTTCCTCTCGGTGCTGGTGTTCGTTCCCCGCGACCGTCACAACACCGACATCCGCCTGAAGATCCAGGAGACGCTGATGGAGGTGTATCGGGGCCGCAGTGTCCGCTTCTCCACCGAGATCTCCGATGCGCCGCTGGCCCGCATCCACCTGGTCATCTACATCGATCCAACCCCGGCCGAGAACCTTCCGGACCTGGAGGCGGTGCAGACCAGGCTGATGCAGGCGACCCGCACCTGGGACGACTTCCTCCGATCGGCGCTCATCGAGGCCCATGGCGAGGACCGTGGTCTGGAACTGCTGGCGACCTACGACGACGCCTTCGACCCCGGGTATCGCAACGACGTGCTCGCCGAGTCGGCGGTGCACGACATCGACCGGCTGGAATCCCTCGAGGCAGACGGCTTCGAGGTCGCCCTCCACCGACCCCTCGAGGCCGAGTACAACGAGCTGCGCTGCAAGCTGTTCCGCAGCGGTGACCCGATCACCCTCTCACAGTTCATCCCGATCCTGCACGACCTGGGAGCGGTCGTCGTCGACGAACGCCCGTACGAGATCGGGGGCTACGACCGTGGGTCCCGGTTCATCTACGACATCGGTCTGCAGCTCGAGTCCGAGCTCGATCACGACGGAAGAACCCGGTTTCGGGAGGCGCTGCTGGCGGTCTGGCACGACCAGGCCGAGAGCGACGGCCTGGCCCGCCTGGTCGTCAGCGCCGGCCTCACGTGGCGCCAGGTCACCGTGCTCAGGGGGTATGCCCGCTACCTCGTTCAGATCGGGGTGAAGTACAGCTACCTCTACCTCATCGACGCACTGCACGCCTACCCCGACATCGCCCGGGCTCTGGTGGAGCTGTTCGCCACCCGGTTCGATCCCGAGGTCGCCGGCCGCGAGGCCGAGACCGAGGTGCGGCGGCTGCTGTTGAAATCGATTGACGGGGTCGCCAGCCTCGACGCCGACCGCATTCTCCGAGCGTTCGTCGAGGTAATCGAGGCAACCTGCCGGACGAACCACTGGCAGACTGCAGCCGGCCAAGGGCACCGTCCAGCGCTTGCCTTCAAGCTGGATCCCCGGTCGATCAGCGATCTTCCTCGCCCGCTGCCGGCGGCGGAGATCTTCGTGTACAGCCCCCGCACCGAGGGTGTGCACCTCCGCTCAGGCCGGGTCGCTCGCGGCGGGCTGCGCTGGTCGGATCGCATGGAGGACTTCCGCACCGAGATCCTTGGTCTCATGAAGGCGCAGTCGGTGAAGAACGCCGTCATCGTACCCGTGGGCGCCAAGGGTGGCTTCGTCGCCCGTCGTCTTCCATCGGGCGGATCCCGCGACGAGGTCATGGCCGAGGTCACCGCCTGTTACCGGACCTTCATCGGCGCCCTGCTGGACGTCACCGACAACATCGTCGACGGTCGCTCCGTTCCTCCGCCCGACACCGTGCGACACGACGGGGACGATCCGTACCTCGTCGTGGCCGCCGACAAGGGGACGGCCACCTTCTCCGACCTCGCCAACGAGATCGCCACCGGCCGCTCGTTCTGGCTGGGCGACGCCTTCGCGTCCGGTGGCTCCGAGGGATACGACCACAAGGCACTGGGGATCACCGCCCGCGGCGCGTGGGTGTCGGTCGAGCGCCACTTCCGGGAGATGGGCGTCGATGTCGCGACGACCGAGTTCACCGCCGTCGGGATCGGCGACATGTCCGGCGACGTGTTCGGCAACGGCATGCTCCGCAGCCGGGCCATCCGCCTCGTCGCCGCCTTCGATCACCGACATGTGTTCGTCGACCCCACGCCCGACGCCGCCAGCGGGTACGCCGAACGACAGCGGCTGTATGAGACGCCTCGATCGACGTGGGCCGACTATGACCCGGCGCTGATCTCCGCGGGCGGTGGAGTGTTTCCTCGCACGGCCAAGTCGGTGGAGATCACGCCGCAGATGCAGATGGCCCTCGGCCTGCCCGACGAAACCGTCGCCCTCACCCCGGATGCGCTCGTTCACGCTGTGCTGCGGGCACCGGTGGACCTGCTGTGGAACGGCGGGATCGGCACGTACGTTCGCGCATCGTACGAAACGGATGCCGAAGTGGGTGACCGGTCCAACGACTCGGTGCGCGTGACGGCCGCCGAACTCCGCTGTCAGGTTGTCGCCGAGGGCGGGAATCTCGGGGTCAGTCAGCGGGGCCGGATCGAGTACGCCCAGCGGGGCGGTCGGATCAACACCGATGCCATCGACAACTCCGCCGGCGTCGACTGCTCGGACCACGAGGTCAACCTGAAGATCCTGCTGTCCCTCGCCGAACAAAACGGCGACCTGACCCGAAAGCAGCGAAACCAGTTGCTCGAATCGATGGCCGAGGACGTCTGTGCGCACGTGCTGGCCAACAACTACGCCCAGAACGAGAGCCTGTCGGCCGCCCTCGCGCAGGCGCCGGGCATGATCCAGGTCCACGCCCGGTTGATGCGCTGGTTGGAGGCCGAAGCCGGGCTCGAGCGCGATGTCGAGTGCCTACCCTCGAACCGCGAACTGGAACAGCGGCGGGCGAACGGGAAGGGTCTCACCCGCCCCGAGCTGGCCGTGCTGCTGGCCTACACGAAGAACCTCGTGATGATGCAACTGGAGGCGTCCGATCTCGTGTCCGACCCGATATGTGACGAGCTCGTGCTCCAATACTTCCCGGTGGCCATTCAGGACCAGCACCGCAACCTCGTGGCCGCCCATCCACTCCGGGACGAGCTCGTCGCCATGCTCGTGTCGAACGACCTCGTCAACCGGGGCGGGATCACGATGTTGCACCGGTTGATGGACGAGACCTCGGCCACCGCCGCCGACATCGCGCGGGCACATCTGGCGGCGTGGACGATCTACGACCTGCACCCCCTCTGGGAGAAGGTGCGGACCCTCGACAACCTGGTCCCAGCCGCCGTCCAGACCGAGATGGACCTCGAGATCCGGCGCCTGGGCGAACGGGCCAGCCGGTGGCTTCTCCGCAACGAGGCCCAGCCGCTCCAGGTCGGCGAGGTGGTCAGGCGCTACGCCGATCGACTCAAGATGCTCCACGTCCGAACGGCCGAGAGCGACCTGCCAACCGACGTCGAGGAGGACATCGCACGCTACGTCGACGCCGGGGTCCCTGCCGACTTCGCCACCGAGGTGGCGGCCCTCGGCCCGGCCTTCGGGTTCCTGGATCTGTCCAACGTGGCCGACCGGACCGGCATCGAGCTCGACGGAGTCGCCGAGTTGCACGCCCTGCTCGACGAGCAGCTCGATCTGTCATGGCTCCGGGAGCGGATCATCGCCCTCCCCCGCGACGATCACTGGCAGACGATGGCGCGCAGTGCGCTTCGCGACCAGTACTTCCGCGAGCACGCCCAGCTGACGGCGGCGGTGCTGGGGCGGGCCACGCCCGGATCACCCGAGCCGGCCGAGCGGCTCGTCGCCGATTGGCTCGACGCCAACGCCGTCGCCGCCGAACGCTGCCGCCGGATGTTCAGCGACATCAAGGCATCGACCGAGCACGATCTGGCCCACGCGTCGGTCGCCGTCCGGGCGCTCGCGCAGCTGACCCACAGCTCCTGACGCCGTGACCGAGCGGTGTGAGGCGCCGGCGGCGGGGACCGCCGGCGCAACATCACGTCGGGTCGCCGGTCATCTCCCATCGCTCCGGACTGCGGAACAAGGCCGAACGGATGAGGTCGCGGATGGCCCGCATCTCGCCGGGCAAACGATCGTGGAGCCGGGTGAACAGTTCCTCGTGCTGGAGCAGTTCGGCGTTCCACTCGTCGCGGTCGACCGACATCGCCTCGTGGAAGTCGGCTTCGGAGAAGTCCTCCAGACCCTTCCAGGTGATGTCCTGGTGTCGTGGCATCCATCCGAGCGGGCTCTCCAGCCCGTAGGCCTCGCCCTTGGCCCGCTTCACGATCCACTCCAGGATGCGCATGTTCTCGCCGAACCCGGGCCAGACGAACCGCCCGTCGGCATCCTTGCGGAACCAGTTCACACCGAAGATGCGCGGCGGATTCTGGATGTTTCGTCCGAACTCGAGCCAGTGGTTGAAGTAGTCACCCATGTGATAGCCGGCGAAGGGAAGCATGGCGAACGGATCTCGCCGCACCACGCCGCGCTGCCCGAAGGCGGCGGCCGTGGTTTCGGATCCCATGGTGGCTGCGAGGTACGTGCCATAGGTCCAGTTG
>JBFGLT010000107.1:0-11130 GCA_041576015.1 Acidimicrobiales bacterium | reverse complement strand
GCAACGGAGCAGTGCCACACCACCGCCGGGGACGACGCCCTCGGCGATGGCGGCCCGGGTCGCCGAGACGGCGTCCTCGATCCGGAGCTTCAACTCCTTCAATTCGACTTCGGTGGCGGCGCCGACGTTGATGACGGCAACACCGCCCGCCATTTTGGCCAGCCGCTCCTGCAGCTTCTCGCGGTCGTAGTCGGAGTCGGTGTTCTCGATCTCGCGTTTGATCTGTTTGATCCTTCCCTCGACGTCACCGGCCTGGCCGGCGCCTTCCACGATCGTCGTGGTGTCCTTGGTGACGATCACCTTGCGGGCACGGCCGAGTAGATCGAGAGTGGCATGTTCCAACTCGAGGCCCACGTCCTCGCTGATCACCTGACCGCCGGTGAGGACGGCCATGTCCTGGAGCATCGCCTTGCGGCGCTCGCCGAAACCGGGCGCCTTGACCGCCACGGAGGCGAAGGTGCCGCGGATCTTGTTGACCACCAGGGTGGCGAGTGCCTCTCCGTCGACGTCCTCGGCGATGGTGACCAGAGGCTTCCCTGACTGCATCACCTTCTCCAGGAGCGGCAGGAGGTTCTTGGCGGCGCTGATCTTTCCCTGGTGCAACAGCACGTAGGCGTCCTCCAGCACGGTTTCCATTCGCTCAGGATCGGTGATGAAGTACGGCGACAGGTAGCCCTTGTCGAATTGCATTCCCTCGGTGAAGTCGAGGTCGAGCCCGAAGGTGTTCGACTCCTCGACCGTGATCACGCCGTCCTTGCCGACTTTGTCGAATGCCTCGGCGACAACCTCGCCCACCTTGGAGTCGGCGGCGGAGATGGCGGCCACGCTGGCGATGTCGGATCGGTCGTCGACGTCCACCGAGAGCGTCTTGATGGCCTCGACGGCCGCGTCGACCGCGGCGTGCATGCCTCGCTTGAGGGCCATCGGATTCGCGCCGGCAGCGACGTTGCGGAGTCCCTCGTTGATCATGGCTTGTGCCAGCACGGTGGCGGTCGTCGTGCCGTCACCGGCGACGTCATTGGTCTTCGTGGCGACCTGCTTGACCAATTGCGCGCCCATGTTCTCGAACGGGTCCTCCAGCTCGATCTCCTTGGCGATGGTGACGCCATCGTTGGTGATGGTCGGCGCACCCCATTTCTTGTCCAGTACGACGTTGCGGCCCTTGGGGCCGAGCGTCACCTTGACGGCGCTCGCCAGGTGGTCGATCCCGGCCTCCAGCTTGCGGCGGGCTGTGTCATCGAAGATGAGTTGCTTTGCCATCGGTACGTGCTTCTCCTTTCGTGTTCGGTGATGGCAGGTCGAGCTCAGCCGGTCACGGCGAGCACGTCTCGGGCGCTGAGGATCAGCAGGTCCTCCCCGTCGATCGTGATCTCGGTTCCCCCGTACTTGGAGAAGATCACGGTGTCGCCTTCGGCGACATCGAGGGAAATCAGGGCCCCGGTGCTCTCGGAGCGCTTTCCCGGGCCAACGGCCAGGACCACTCCTCGTTGGGGCTTCTCCCTGGCGGTGTCGGGGATGACCAGCCCCGACGCAGTGGTCTGCTCGGGGTCACTGGGGCGGACGATCAGCCGATCTTCGAGCGGACGCAGGCGGACCGCGGTGGCGGTGGCAGCCATGGAACCTCCTTGGGTTGCACTCGTATCGAACTACCTACTGAATGAAGTATTTTCACCCAATCTGATGAATTGTCAATACCACTGAAGCTCCCGGTGGTTCCTTGATGGCTCTTGCCGTTTTCGCCTAGGATTCCAAGATGGCCCGCCACCGTCTCAACGTGGCGTCGGTGACCCACGAAGCGATCGCTCTGGTCGACCGCGAGGGATTCGACGCCCTGAGTCTTTCGTCGGTCGCCGTCGCCCTCGGCGTCGGGCCGTCGGCGCTGTACACGCACGTCGACGGCCTGGACGGACTTCGATACTTGGTGGCAGTGACCGCCACCGAGAACCTCACCGACGACGTGCGGACCGCCGCCATCGGGACATCGGGCGCCGGCGCGCTCTCCGCCATGGGGGAGGCCTACCGGGGGTTTGCGCAGGACCACCCGGGCCAGTTCGCCTCGACGCTGCTCCCGCCGAGGAGCGACGCTGATGATCTGGCGCTCGCCAACCGGTCGCTGGTCGATGTGTTCGCGCTCGTGTACTCGGCCATGGGCCTTTCTCGGGACCGGTGCCGGCTGGCCGCACGCAGCACCCGCAGCGCCATTCACGGGTTCCTCGCGCTCGAGTACACCTTCGGCCACACCGCTGCCAGCGACTCGGAGTACGCCCACCTTCTCGAAACGATCCGCCGGGGACTCGACGGCTGAGGAACGCATCGGACCAGTCCTGCCGGTGCCGTCGGACTACCCGTAGCATGGGGCGGTGACCTCTGAGGCTGGCCCGCAACTCGTCATCATGGCCGCCGGTCTTGGCAGCCGGTTCGGCGGGGTGAAACAGCTGGCCCGCGTCGGCGCCGGCGGCGAGGCCTTTCTGGACTTCAGCATCAATGACGGATTGGCCGCCGGGTTCGGATCGGTGGTGCTGATCATCCGCTCCGAGATCGAAGCCGATGTCCGTGAGCACATGGCCGAGCAGCATCCGGGGCAGGCGATCACCTACGTCTGCCAGGACCATCTGGGACCGCCCCGCCCCAAACCGTGGGGGACCACCCATGCCGTCCTGAGCGCAGGGCCGGCGATCGACCGGCCATTCGCCGTGCTCAACGCCGACGACTACTACGGTCCGAGGACCTTCGAACTCGCCGGGGCCGAACTGGCGGACAGCAAGCCTGGGCGGGCTGCCAACATCGCCTTCGAGCTCGGCAAGACCGTGCCGCCACGAGGGCCGGTCACGCGGGCGGTCGTGCAGATCGAGGGCGAGTACTTCTCCGGACTGGTCGAGACCGATGGTTGTGAACGGCGAGCTGACGGCACGCTGGTGGCCGGCGGCGCCGCCGTTGCCGAACAGACGCCAGTCTCGATGAACTTCTGGTGCTTCCACCCGTCGGTGCTCGACCAGTTCCGCGACCGGTGGGAGGCCTTCCTGGCCGACCATCACGACGACCCGAAGGCCGAGGCTCAGCTGCCGACCATGGTCAACGACCTCATCGCCACCGGCGACCTCCGGGTCGCTGTCGTCAGCTCCCCCGAGACCTGGATCGGCATCACCAATCCCGACGACCTCGAACTGGCGCGCGCCGCCCTCGGCTGAGGGTCAGGTCTACGTTTGCCTTGCCACGAGGCGACATGAACGGCGCCGACATCGCCGTGGCAAACGCCACCTTTGCCGCTGCGCTGGTGGACCAGTGGGTCATCTGTGGGCTGACACACGCCTTCCTCGCTCCGGGCTCGCGCTCCACTCCACTGGCGCTCGCTCTCGCCGACCGCTCCGAGCTGCGGATCGAGGTGCTGCACGATGAGCGCTCGGCCGCCTTCGCCGCTCTCGGCCATGGCTTGTCGAGTCGCCACCCGGCGGTTGTGCTGTGTACGTCGGGGACGGCGGCCACCCATTTCCACGCAGCAGTCGCCGAGGCCGGAATCAGCTGCGTGCCGATGGTCGTCTGTACCGCCAACCGACCGCCCGAGCTGTGGGGGGTCGCCGCGCCCCAGACCATCGACCAGACCGATCTCTATGGCCCGTCGGTGCGAGCCTTTCTCCGGCCGGGGCCCCCCGATGAGCTGGACCCGGCGTCGTTCCGACCGTTGGCCAACGAGGTGTGGGCGGCGGCCACGGGTGGCGTGCCTGGCCCGGTGCAGGTCGATCTCAGCTTCCGTGAGCCGCTCGTCGGCTCGGCGATCGATCTGCCTCCGGCTGTCGCGGCGCCGCCCACCGGGTCACCCATCGTCGCTTCCGATGCCGCAATCGACTCCTTGGTACAGGCGGTGCTGGGCGAGGACGGCCGACCCCGACGGGGCGTCGTCGTGGTCGGGAGGGGAGAGAGCGAGCCATCCGACATCGCCGATCTGGCCAGAGCCCTCGGATGGCCGATCCTTGCCGACCATCGCAGTGGCTTGCGCGATGGGCGGTCGCTCGATCGCTTCGACACGCTCCTCCGAGCCGACGGAGACCCACACAGGGCAACCGAGCGGGTCCTCCGTTTCGGTGAGCCCCTGGCATCCAAGATCCTCGGTCAATGGATCGGCGCGCTCGGACGCGCTGATGGGTTTGCGGTTCACTCGGTTGCGCCCTGGGGGCGGCGGATCGACCCCGAGCTCGTGTCGGCCACGCAGACTCCGGAGTGGGGAACCGCTCGCCGGGTGCTCGCTGCCCTCGAGGCGCAGCGGGTCACGCCGCTCAGCGCGTGGCGGAGCCAGTGGGAGGACGCCGACCGGTCGCTGCGGGCCCAGATCGATCGGGCGATTACTCCGGCGATGGAAGCCGACGTGGCCGCCCGGGCCCTGCGCGGATTGCGGCCGGGACAGGCGCTTGTGGTGTCCTCCTCGATGCCAGTCCGCGATGTCGAGTGGTTCGGACCGTCGGCGCCCGGTGTCGCCGTCTACAGCAATCGCGGTGCGAACGGAATCGACGGCGTGATCGCCACGGCCATCGGTGTCGCAGCCACCGGCGTCCCCACGCTCTGCCTGCTGGGCGATGTGGCCGCCGTGCACGATCAGTCGTCGTTGACCGCTCTCGGCCGGCGCTCTCTCGATCTCACGATTCTGGTGATCGACAACGATGGTGGCGGGATCTTCAGTTTCCTCCCTCAGCACGAGGTCCTCGACGAGGCACGCTACGAACAGCTCTTCGGAACCCCGCACGGAACGGACTTCGCTGCGCTTGCGGCCGCGCACCATCTGCGATGCGAGGAGCTCTGTTCCACGACCGACCTCGAACCCGATGGGGTGCGGATCGTCGTCGCCCCGACCGACCGCGCCGTCAACCACCGCTTCCGCCAGCACCTGGCCACCCTCCGACCGCGGTAGCTCTGCTGCCGGAACCAGCATTGATTGCTGGCCGAACCTGCGCTGATTGCTGGCGGAACCCGAGGGTTCCGCCAGACTCGCTCCGCTCAGACAAAGCGTGACATCGTCCAGCTGCGGCGCTGCCGACGCCGCAGCCTCACGAACCGTATGGCTGCCGTCGCGCCAGCGAGGCAGCTGCTCAGATCAGCGGTCTTGCGGAGCGGAGCGACGCCGGAGCGACCCGGAGCGAAGCGAAGGCGAGCGAAGGCCATTAGCACGGCGAGCGGAGGCCAGTGTTACGGCCGCACGAGGGCGCTGAGCATTGCCTGGAACTTCGCTCGCGTCTCGGCCAGTTCGGCGGCGGGATCGGAGTCTCGGACCACGCCGACGCCGGCGCACAACCGGACCGTCGTGTTCTCGATTTGGGCGCTGCGGACGCTGACGGCGAACTCGCCGTTGCCGGCGGCGTCCACCCAGCCGGTCGGTCCGGCGTAGCGTCCTCGCTCCATGCGTTCCATGGCGGCGATGATGTCGAGGGCTGCCTGTTGAGGATGGCCACCGACGGCGGGTGTTGGGTGGAGGGCTGCCACCAGTTCGAGCACCCCGGCCGGGGGACTGCTCAGGCGACCCTCGACCCGGGTTCCGAGGTGGTGGACGTTGGCGAGGCTGACGATCGTCGGCTCCGGTTCGGCGTCGACGAACGAGCAGTAGGGCAAGAGGGTGTCCAGGAGCCAGTCGATGGTGATCTGGTGCTCCCAGCGGTCTTTGTCGGAGGTGAGCAGCCGGGTCGTCATCCGCTGGTCCTCGGTGGGGTCCGAGGACCGGGGTGCTGTTCCGGCGAGTGGGTGCGCCCGAACCATTGCGTCGGTGCGGGAGACGAGCAACTCGGGTGAGGCGCCGACGAAGCCGTCCACGCTGAACAAGATGGCGGTCTGGTACGACCGGCGGAGCCGTTCGATGATGTGGGCTGGGTCGATGGGGTGATCGGTGCGGAGTACCAGCTCGCGAGCCAGGACCGCTTTGTCGAGCTCGCCGGCGAGGATTCGGGAACGGGCGAACCCGATCACCTCGTCCCGCCAGATCTCAGGCGCGAGGGTGGATACGAGGTCGAAACTCTGGGGCTGTGGGCCGTCGGGGACCGGGCGGTCGAGCACGTCGTTCACTCGGGTGAGGGCATCGGAGGTGTCGGCGTCGGCGTCATCGTCGGCGATGACGGTCAGCCAGCGCCGGCCGTCGGGCGCCTGACCGAGGAGGATTTCAGGCACGATCAGCGTGCCGGTGGCGGTTCGGTCGAACGGGAGCGTGGCAAAGGCGATCGCCCCCGTGCCCGGCCCCGAGGCCGTCGCCGCCGCGTCGGATGCGATGGCGGCCAGCTGCTCGGCGGCCCCGCCGAGAGCGTCGATACCGTCGGGCTCCCAGCGTGCGACCTGTCCCAGGCCGGCGAGCACCAGGCCCTGCCGGCTCCAGAGCAGTCCGGTCCGGGCCCCGAGTGCTACAAGGTCGGGCACTGAGTCCAGCAGGATCGAGGTCGCGATCACGGGCCAATGCTACGAGAGCCCGGCGCCGGCGGGCGGTTCGGACAGGTGCCGGCTTCGCCGTGGACCACAGATGTGGGGGCCGGCGTCGGGGTGGTCCACACTGGAGTCATGGACCAGACGATCACCGCCACGGTCGATGCTGATATCGCAGCGGTTCGTGCGGTGCTCCGGGATCTGACGACCTATCAGCACTGGTTGGACCTGGTCGACGAGGTGGACTCGGCCGAGTCCCACCCGGACGATCGAGGTCCGGCGTATCTGGTGACCTTGGTGGCCAGGGTCGGTCCCCTGGCCCGGCGGAAGCGCCTCCGTATGGTGCGCACGCACGATCACGAGGCAGGTGCGGTGTTCGAACGGGTCGAGCGTGACGGACGGGATCACTCCGCCTGGCGGCTCGGCGCGGCTGCCCATCCCGGTGAGTCGACGGTCGTCGAGATGCGATTGGCCTACGGCGGGACGCTGTGGTCCGATGCGCTCGGCAGGGTCCTGGCCGCGCAGATCAACGATGCTGCGGCGGGTCTGGCGGAGTTTGCCCGCAACGGACGCCTACCCCGCTGATCGGTGGGCGACGCCGACCTGACCGCCCTGGCGGTCCCCGCCGGACCGAGGTTCGTGGAGGTGCTTCGACGCGAATGGGATCGCGGGGCGGCGGTCTGCCCGGTCGACGATCGGCTCGACACACCCGAGCGGGATCGGGTGCTGGCGGCCCTGGCACCCACCCACCTGGTCGACGAGAGCGGCGCTCGCCGCCGATGGCCCGGCGGCCGTCCCGCACGGAACGGCGATGCCCTGGTGGTCGCGACCAGCGGAACCTCCGGGTTCCCGAAAGGGGTGGTGCTCACCCACGAGGCAACGGAGGCATCGGCCCGCCTGACGTCGGACCGGCTCATGATCGATCCAGCCTCCGATCGCTGGCTGTGCTGCCTCCCCGTCGCCCACATCGGCGGACTGTCGGTGATCACCCGGGCGTTGCTGACCGGCACCCCGCTGACCGTGCACGATCGATTCGACCCGGCGGCGGTACAGGCGGCTGCCCGAATCGATGGCGTGACGAGGGTGTCGCTGGTGACCCGAGCGCTGGTTCAGATCGATCCGGCGCTGTTCACCACCGTGCTGCTCGGAGGCGCAGCACCGCCGGTGCAGCGTCCACCCAATGTGGTTGCGACGTACGGGAGCACCGAGACCGGGTCGGGCATCGTGTACGACCGCCGTCGGCTGGACGGCGTCGACCTCCGCACCGACGGCGAGGGTCAGCTGTGGGTTCGATCGCCGACGCTGCTTCGCTGCTACCGGGATGGAACCGATCCGAAGACGCCCGACGGGTGGTTTCCCACCGGGGATGCGGCGACGATCGACGACGGCGGACTCTTGCACGTGCACGGCCGTCTGGCCGAGGTGATCGTGACCGGTGGCGAGAAGGTCTGGCCGGCGCGGGTGGAACGGTTGATCGCCGGACTCCCGGGCGTGGCCGGAGTGGTCGTCGTCGGTGTTGCGCATCCCGAATGGGGGCAGGAGGTCCTCGCTCGGATCGAACCCGACCCAGGAACCCGGCCCCCAACCCTCGCCGAGGTGCGGGCGGCTGTGCGGGCCGACCTGCCTTCGTGGTGGGCTCCTCGTCGGGTCGAGTATGTCGACCGGTTGCACCGCACTGCGCTCGGGAAGATCAGGCGCCCGCTTCGCTGAGGGTTGGGCCGAGGATCCGGCTGTGTCAACGGGAACGGCTAGTAGGCGTAGGGGTAGCCGGACCAGTCCGGCTGCCGCTTCTCCAGAAAGGCGTCACGTCCTTCCTGAGCCTCGTCGGTGCCATAGGCCAATCGGGTAGCCTCCCCGGCGAACACCTGCTGGCCGACCAATCCGTCGTCGACGAGGTTGAAGGCGAACTTCAACATGCGCTGGGCGGTAGGGCTCTTGGCCCCGACCGCGCGCGCCCAATCCAACGCCACCGCCTCCAGGTCGGCGTGGGGGACCACGAGGTTGACCGCTCCCTGGGCGTGAGCTTCGGCGGCGGTGTACGTGCGGCCGAGGAAGAAGATCTCCCGGGCGAACTTCTGGCCGACCTGCCGGGCCAGGTAGGCGCTGCCGAAGCCGCCGTCGAAGCTGGCGACGTCGGTGTCGGTCTGTTTGAAGCGGGCGTGCTCCTCGCTGGCGATCGTGAGATCGCACACGACGTGGAGCGAATGACCACCGCCGGCGGCCCAGCCCGGCACGACGGCGATCACCACCTTCGGCATCATCCTGATGAGCCGCTGGCACTCGAGGATGTGCAAACGACCGGCTCGGGCGGGGTCGATGGAATCGGCGGTTTCGCCGCCACCGGCGGTGTACCGGTACCCGTCTCGCCCGCGAATCCGCTGGTCGCCGCCCGAGCAGAACGCCCATCCGCCGTCGGTGGGACTCGGTCCGTTGCCGGTGAGCAGCACGCACCCGACGTCGCTGCTCATTCGGGCGTGATCGAGGGCGGCGTAGAGCTCGTCGACCGTGTGGGGTCGGAACGCGTTGCGAACCTCGGGCCGGTGCAAGGCGATCCGGACGGCGCCGACCTCGATGGCCCGGTGATAGGTGATGTCGGTGAATTCGAACCCCGGGACTTCGGCCCACCGATCCGGATCGAAGATCTCCGAGACGTCTGCTGGGACCATCCGGCGAGCCTACTGCCGGTGGCGCCGCCGAGCCGACGAGGTCACCCTGTCAGGCGACCGTCGAGCGCCATGACTCGATGATGGCGGCGGTCGTCTCGGGGTCCTCGAGATGACATGCGTGTCCGCACCGGGGGACGAGCCTCAGCGTCGCCGCCGATCCGATCCCGGCTGCCAGCCGGGCGCCGAGGCCGGCGAACTTCTCGTCCCGGGCGCCGGACAGGACCAGCGTGGGAACGCGGATACGGTCGAGCCGGTCCCACAGCGGCTCCATCGAGCCGGTCCCGCGGTGCAGCAGCGTCTCGGCGACCCCCGAGCCCCAGTGGGCGAGGCGCTCGTGGCGGCATTGTCGGTCCTCGGTCAGGCCGTCGAAGAGCGGCAGTCCCATCCAGAAGTCCAGAAACGACTCGGGCGTCCCGGCGAGGAGCCGGTCGGCCAGCTGTCGATCATCGGCCCGCCGGGCGGCCCGGGCGGCGGCATCGTCCAATCCGGCGGTCGCGCCGATCAGGACGGCATGCCGTGCGGTCTCCGGATGCTCGATCACGCAGCGCAGCGCCAGCCTGCCCCCCAGGGAATAGCCGACGAGCAGATCGATCCCGCCGATTCCGGCGAGCGTCTCGGCCACCAGCTCTCCGGCGTCTTCGAACGAGACGTCGTCGAACCCGCTCTCTCCATGGCCCGGCAGGTCGACGCCGATGATCCGATGGGTCGTGCCCAGGGCTCCGGCGAAGGGTCCCCAGCAGCGGCGATTCTGGGTGAATCCGTGCAGGAGCACCGCCGCCGGCGACGGCGCCGGCGGAGCGACGAGCACTTCGGCGGCCAGCGGTCCGAACCCAACGAGACCGGCGCCATCAGCGGTCATCGACGATGATCTCCCTCAGCGCCACGTCGACCGTGTGCTCGGTCAAGATGTCGGGGTCCGGCTGCGGCGCCACGCCGGGACCGCTCGGCACCGTGATCATCCCGGCGGTGTCCATGACGAGATCGGGCCACGGATCGCCGGCCAGCCAGCGGCTGGCCGGCGAGAGGTCGCCCACGATCGTGCATGCGTCGTGGGCGGCCGTGACGGCGAGGGCATGACGCCCCAGCGAGCTCTCCAGCATGCCGCCGGCGGCGGCTGGAACGCCGTGCTGTGCGCACCAACCGAGCATGTCGAATGCGGCTGCGATGCCGCCCAGTCGGGGCGGTTTGACGACGATGCCGGTACATGCGCCGAGTTCGACGAGCCGCTCGACAGCCGTCATCGAAACGGCCCCCTCGTCGGCCAGCACGCCAACCCCCGCCGCCACTGCTTCGGCCGCCAGGTGCGAGTCCCGGGCGGGGAACGGTTGCTCGACGACCACGCCGTCGAGCTCGTTTATCTCCCCCGCCGATGCGGTGTCGAACGAACCGTTGGCGTCGAGTTGAATCGCGATGCCGGGAATCTCACGGGCGACGGCGTCCACGAGTACGGCCGGGCGGAATCCGCTCCGGTCCGACGGGGCCACCTTGAATTTGATGCGGTGATAGCCGAGTCGATCGAGGTGCCCGGCCGATTCGACCGCCTGTTCGACCGTCCCGGCAGGAACGACTGCGCCCGCTGGGACCGAGGTGCGACCGACGTCGAGAAACTGGGCGAGCGAGACTCCCTGCTCGGTGAGCCGGAGGTCGTACTCGGCCATCTCGAGAGCGGCCATGGCCATGGGAGCGACGCGGACGAGCGTCGCTGCCCCACCCCGCTCGTCGAGCTCTGGAGCAGAACGCAGGATCTCATAGGCCCCCGCCGCCCACTCATCGGTGTAGCCGGGCCGGTTCAGCGCAGCGCATTCACCCCAGCCGACCGCACCGTGCTCGTTCTCCAGTCGAACGATGGTGAGCATCCTGCTCGGGTCCGGGTCGGGGTCGTGGGTCGACGCCAGAACCACGGCGACGGGCAGCGACAGGAGGCGGATCTCCAGGTGAAGCGATCCCACAGCGGGAACCTAGCGCGCGCAATCCCGGTCCCCATGGGACACCCACGTGCACTGCCAGACCAGGAACTGGTACCGTCGGGGAGGTCTCGTTCGAGACCGGCACGTCCAGCGAAGTCCGGTGTGAT
>JBFGLT010000106.1:0-11427 GCA_041576015.1 Acidimicrobiales bacterium | reverse complement strand
TCGCACCGTTCGAGGTGCGGGTCTTCGGCGATCCGGTGCTGCGCCAAAAGGCCGCCGACATCGACGACATCGACGGCACGCTCGTTCACGTCGTCGACGACATGCTCGCCACCATGTACGCCGAACCCGGCATCGGGCTGGCCGCCCCCCAGGTCGGGATCAGCAAGCGGTTGTTCGTCTACGACGTCGGTGAGGGACCGAACGCCATCGTGAACCCGGTCATCTCCGAGAGCGACGGCGAATGGGTCTACGAGGAAGGTTGCCTGTCGGTGCCAGGGCTGTCCTGGGAGATCGTCCGGCCCAAACAGATTCACCTGACCGGGTACGATCTCGACGGAAACGAAGTGTCGTTCGAGGCCGATGAACTGCTGGCCCGGCTCTTCCAGCACGAGCTCGACCATCTCGAAGGACGCCTGTTGATCGATCATCTCGAGGGTGATGTCCGGAAGGCAGCCATGCGGACCGTGCGGGAGCGCTTCCTCGGAACGCTGTGAATTGACCACCCGGCCACGTGACCTGACCCAGCCACTGGTGTATCTGGGTACGCCCGACGACGCGGTTCCTCCCTTGCGGGCCCTCGTCGATGCCGGAGGCCGAATCGCCCTGGTGGTCACCAGGGCCGACGCACGAAGGGGCCGGCGGGGCGCGGCGACGCCGAGCCCGGTCAAGCGGGCCGCCGGGGAGCTCGGCCTGCCCGTTGCGCACACCCTCGACGCGATCCCGTCCTCCGGTGCCCGCCACGGCGCGGTGGTCGCGTTCGGCCGGATCATTCCGGCCGATCTGCTCGCCGAGGTCCCGATGGTCAACCTGCACTTCTCCAAACTGCCCCGTTGGCGTGGGGCGGCCCCGGTGGAGCGGGCCATCCTCGCCGGCGACACCGAGACTGCCGTCGCCGTGATGGAGATGGAAGCCGGACTCGACACCGGACCGATTCACGCCGAGTCGATCGTGTCGATCGGGCCGACCGAGCCAGCGGTCGATCTGCGATCCCGTCTGGTGCGGATCGGATCGGGCCTGCTCGTCGACACCTTGCGGCAGGGGTTGTCGAGCCGGCCGCGGCCGCAGGTGGGCACGCCCTGCTACGCAGCGAAGATCACCGCCGCCGATCGTCGGCTCGACTTCGGGGAACCGGTCGACCTGACACTGCGCCGCGTTCGGGTCGGGCGGGCCTGGACCGGTCTTCGTGGTCACCGACTCATCGTCTGGGACGCCAGACCGATCGACGGTCAGCCGTTCGGACCTCCGGGAACGCTGGCCGCCGGCAGCCCGAATCCCCGAGTGGCCGGCCCCGACGGAGTCATCGAGTTGCTCAGGGTCCAACCGGCGGACCGGCCGTCCATGTCGGCCGCCGACTGGTGGAATGGCGTTCGCCCTGACGGGGAACGTCTCGAGCCACCCGATGGGTGAGCCACGAGGCGTTGCCACCAGGCGGGTCGCCATCTCGGTCCTGGAACGGGTCGACGAAGGTGACGCCTTCGCCAACCTTGTGCTCGGCCCAGCGCTCGAGCGATCCGGACTCGATCGGCGGGATCGGGGGTTCGTGACCGAGGTGGTGTACGGGGCGACCCGTATGCGGCGGGCTCTCGATCATTTGATCGACCGGTTCCTCCACGACGACGTCGAGGCGGGCGTGCGATGCGCACTCCGAGCCGGCGCCTACCAGATCGTCTATATGGCGGTCCCTGACCACGCCGCCGTCAGCGCGACCGTCGGGGCCGCCCCCAAGCGCGCCAGGGGCCTGGTCAACGCTGTACTCCGGAAGGTGGCGGCGGCCGATCGAAACGCTCAGTTGTGGCCGAGCGACGCAATCCGCCTCAGCTACCCGGACTGGATCGTCGCACACCTCACCCGGGATCTCGGCGCCACGAACGCGCTCGATGCCCTCGAGGCCATGAACCAGCCGGCGACGACCCACACCCGGGCGGACGGCTACGTCCAGGACCGGGCCAGCCAGGAGGTCGTGGAGCTCGTCGGCGCACGGCCCGACGAGCTGATCCTGGACATCTGTGCCGCTCCGGGCGGCAAGGCCACCGCTCTGGCCGCCACCGGCGCACGGATCGTGGCCGGTGACATCAACCGCCGGCGTTCGCGTCTGATCCGTCGCAATGCTGCGGCAACCGAGTCATCGGTGGCAGCCGTGGTCGCCGACGGCCGGCGATTCCCGGCCCGACTCGGCGCCGCCGACGCAGTGCTCGTCGACGCTCCCTGCTCGGGACTCGGTAGCCTGCGCCGCCGGCCCGATGCCCGCTGGCGGATCGACGCAGGGGCGCCGCAGCGATTGGCGGCCCTGCAACACGACCTCGTCGCGGCCGCCGCCAGTCTCGTCCGGCCCGGTGGACGGATCGTCTACAGCGTGTGCACGCTCACCAGAGAGGAGACCGATGGTGTGATCGAACGATTCTGTGGACGCTCCGACTGGTCTGCCGGAGAGCCAGTCCGCCGGCTGCCTGACGACGACGGAGACGGGATGTGGTCGGTCGTCCTTCGGAACCGGCCGGCGGCTCGCCGTCCGGTCGCGGACCCAGAGATCAGTGGCTTGTCGGGAAGCCGAGGTTGATCTGGCTGGTCGCCGGATCGGGCCAGCGACTGGTGATCACCTTGGGCCGGGTATAGAACCGCATCCCCTCGGGCCCGTACATGGTGGTGTCGCCGAAGAAGCTGTCGTTCCATCCGCCGAAGCTGTGGTACCCGACCGGAACCGGGATCGGCACGTTGATCCCGACCATTCCGGCCTCGACCTCGTGCTGGAAGCGGCGGGCCGCACCACCGTCCCGGGTGAACAGGGCGGTCCCGTTGCCCCACGCGTTCTTCTCGATCATCTCGAGGGCGGCGTCGAAGGTCTCGACTCGAACCACGCTGAGCACCGGGCCGAAGATCTCATCCCGGTAGACCGACATGTCGGTCGTGACCCGGTCGAGCAGGGTTGCTCCGAGGAAGAACCCTCCCCCGTCGAAGGTACGGGTGCGCCCGTCGACGACCAGGGTTGCTCCCTCGGACTCGCCGGCGTCGATGTAGCCCGCCACCCGTTCGCGGTGGGCGGCGGTGACCAGTGGACCCATCTCCGAGGACGGGTCATCACCAGGACCGATGACGAGCCGTTCGGTGCGGTCGCCGATCGCCGTGACCAAAGGATCGGCGATCGGGCCGACGGCGACCACGACCGAGATGGCCATGCAGCGTTCGCCGGCCGATCCGAACCCGGCCGACACCGCAGCGTCGGCGGCCAGATCCACGTCGGCGTCGGGCAGGACGACCATGTGGTTCTTCGCTCCGCCCAGCGCCTGCACTCGCTTCCCGTTGGCAGCGGCAGTGGAGTAGATGTACTTCGCGATCGGCGTCGAACCGACGAAGCTCACCGCTCGGACCAACTCGTGCTCCAGCAGGGCGTCCACGGCCTCTTTGTCGCCGTTGACGACGTTGAGCACGCCCTCGGGGAAGCCCGCCTCGTGGAAGAGCTCGGCAATCCTCATCGGCGTCGACGGGTCGCGCTCGGAGGGCTTGAGCACGAACGTGTTGCCGGCTGCCACCGCATTGGGAATCGTCCACAGCGGGATCATGGCCGGAAAGTTGAACGGCGTGATCCCGGCGACGACCCCGAGGGGGCGGCGCACGGTGTAGACGTCGACACCGGTGGACGCCTGCTCGGAGTAACTGCCCTTGAGGACATCGGCCAGCCCGCAGGCGTACTCGACACACTCCAGCCCTCGGGCGATCTCGCCGGCGGAGTCCGAATGCACCTTGCCGTGCTCGGACGTGAGAATCCGGGCCAGGTCGCTGACGTGCCGATCGAGGAGATCCCGAAACCGATACATCATCTTTGTGCGTCGGGCGATGCTGACCTCGCGCCAGTCCTCGTAGGCCCGCTGCGCCGTACGGACTGCCTCGTCGACGTCCGCGGCCGACGCCAGTGCGACCTCGGCGGTCTGGTTCCCTGATGCCGGGTTGAACACCGGGGAAGTCCGCGACGACGTGCCCGGAATGTGCTTGCCGCCGATCAGGTGGCCGATCTTCTCCATGTTCACGATGCTTAGTGTTGCCGCTACGACCCGATCCTGCCAGCGGCGGCAGTCATCGCGTCCAGACCCCGGTCGATCTCGGACTCGTCGACATTGAGCATGGGTGCGATGCGGAGCACGTTGCCGTAAAGACCGCCCTTGCCGACCAGCAACCTCCCGGCCTTGCACTCTTCCATCATCTTGACGGCGAGGTCCGGGGCCGGCTCGATCGACCCGGCCTGGACGGTCTCGATCGCCTGCATTAGGCCACGGCCCCGAACTTCGGCGATCCAGGGTGTGGTTGCCGCAAGCTCGTCGAGACCGGCACGGAGCCGTCGACCCATCCGCAGGGCGTTGCCCTGGAGATCCTGCTCGACGACCTCGTTGATGGTGGCCAGACCCGCCGCCGATGACAGCGGGTTCCCGCCGAAGGTCGAGAAGTGGGTGACCTGGATCGTGTCGAAGATCTCCGCTCGAGCCACGATCCCCGCCAGCGTGATCCCGTTCCCGACGCCCTTGGCGAAGGTCAACATGTCGGGCACGATCCCGTGGGCCTGGTAGCCCCAGAAGTGCTCGCCCGTCCGACCCCATCCGGTCTGCACCTCGTCGGAGATGTAGAGCACGCCCCGGTTGTCGAGCTCCTTCTTCATCGAGCCGAAGAACCCGTCGGGCGGGGTGGCGAACCCGCCGACGCCCTGAATGGGTTCGGCGATCATGGCTGCGATGTCGCCGGCGGCGGTCATGTCCAGCAGTTGCAGGAGGTCCTCGGTGCAGGCCTTGGTGTAGGCGTCGTCGTCGAGCTCCCGATAGGGCGACCGGAGCCGGTACGGACCCTGGACGAAGGTCACCTTCAGCCCCGACATACTCGTCGCCCCCCACGACGAGTGGGACGTGATCGCCTGGGCGGTGAAGCTGCGGCCGTGGTAGCTGTTCCGCATCGCCAGAATCTGATTGGACCGCCGGTACGAGGTGGCCAGCAGGATGGCGGTGTCGTTGGCCTCGGTCCCCGACGGGGTGAGGAAGACCCGGGCATCCGGTATCCCCGACAGCGACGCGATCCGCTCGGCCAGGGAGATCATCGGCTCGCTCAGGTACAGGGTCGAGGTGTGCAACACCTGGGCCGCCTGGGCCTGTACGGCGGCGGTGACCCGGGGGTGGTTGTGCCCGATCATCGTCGTGAGCACACCGCCGAAGAAGTCGAGATACCGGTTGCCGTCGGCGTCGAACACCCAGCTCCCCTCGCCCCGCTCGATCTGGATCGGTTCCTCGTAGTAGGGCCGGAGGAATCCCGGCAGCACGTTGCGGTAGCGGCTGAAGAGGTCGTTGGTCATGGCATCTCCGGGTCGTGGTCGAGGTGGCGGAGAAACACTCCGCTGCGGACCTTTGGTTCAAAGTAGGTCGACTTCGGCGGCATGACATCGCCGGCGTCGGCGACGGCGAACAGCTGGGGCATCGTGACCGCCGACATGAAGGC
Source organism: Acidimicrobiales bacterium (assembly GCA_041576015.1). Lineage (GTDB taxonomy): Bacteria > Actinomycetota > Acidimicrobiia > Acidimicrobiales > SZUA-35 > JABDIY01. The sequence continues at coordinate 5,958 of JBFGLT010000106.1, read as the reverse complement.
CACGAGCTCACCGGTCCGGTCGGCCTCGGCGATCAGGTCGGTTTCGCTGGTGCGGGCGTTGCGGTACCGCACGATGGCATCGGGGCCGAGGGCGGGAAGGACGTGGTGCTCGAACTGCCACGTGTCCAGCCGTTCGAGGGGACGGTGGGCCGGCACGTGAGGGATGGTCAACCAGTTGCCCCGCTGGTAGAGATGGATCGCACCGCTGCCGTCGCCGATGCGCCCGATGCGGGTATCGGCCAGACGGGAGGCGATCGCCCGGAGCGGACTCTCGTGGTGGGTTGTGACGAGGCGATGGAAGGCACGGCTCTGGAGTTGATCGGTGGAGAACAGGGCAGCGAGGAGCCAGTCTGATCCACCCCGCCGGCGATGGATACTTGCGGCCGCCGTGCGATGGTGACCGTCGACCAGATAGAGCCGGTGGCCGGCCAGTCCGGTGATGATGGCGTCGGCCCCTTCGGAGTCGATCGGCCAGACCGTTTGGTGAAGTCCGTCCTCGGCCGAGAAGTCGAGGGTCGGGCGGTCGTCCTCCACGCGCTCGAGGATCCGGGCGAGTTCGCTGTCGGGGTGGTGCGCCAGGGCGACCGGGCTGCTCTGGGCGGCGACGATCTCGGCATGAAGAGCCAGATGTTCGGCCCTCGTCTCGTGAATGTGCTCGTGGATCCGGATCGTCCCGCTGTCGTACTCGTCGAGATGGATCCCGCCGACGATCCCCACCTGGCTCCATCCGGCTGCCTCCAGCTGGTACGCGTAGAGCCGGGCGGGGGCAAGGTCGGTGAACGCTCCAGCCAGCAGCAGCCGGTCGAGGGCGCGACGGCCCCCGGCAACCAGTTCGTGGGCACTCGGCGCCAGGCCGTCGAGAAAGTCCTCCGCACCCTTGGTGACGGCCAGATATGAATCGGGGTGGCGGCGGAGATAGACGCTCCGCTCACCGGGCGTGAGCGCGTCGTGGGCGGGGGCCGGTACGCGGTCGCTCCACTCGGGGCGCACGAGGCGCAATCGCAGCGGCGCCAGCCTCGCCAAATCAGCGGGTCCTGGCGGCGAATTCGGTCATGAACTCGATGAGGGCGTCGACGCTCGAGTCGGGGGTGGCGTTGTAGATCGAGGCTCGGATCCCGCCGACGCTGCGATGCCCCTTCAAGTTGACCAGGTCGGCCGCTGCGGCCTCGTCGAGAAAGCGCCCTTCCCGCTCCTCATCGCTCAACCGGAACACGATGTTCATGTGCGACCGGTCCCGTGCGTTGACCGGACTCCGATAGAAGCCGTCACTGTGCTCGATCGCTTCGTACACCCGTTCGGACCGGGCAGCGGCGCGTCGTTGCATGACCTCCAGTCCGCCCATCTCCTCCATCCACGCCAGCACCTTCCCGGTGGCCCAAATGGCGAACACCGGTGGGGTGTTGGCCAAGGAGTCGGCAGCGGCGTGGGTGGCGTAGCTCAAGTACGACGGCAGTTCCGGAGCACCGGCCATGATCGCATCTCTCACGAACACGACGGTGAGCCCGGCCGGTCCGAGATTCTTCTGGGCGCCCCCGTACACGACGTCGAATCGCTCCCAGGGAATCGGCCGGGACAGGTAGTCCGAGCTCATGTCGGCGACCAGGGGAACGCCGGGGTCCGGAAAGTCAGCCAGGCGGATCCCTCCGATCGTCTCGTTCGAGGTCACATGCACGAAACGGGTCCCCGGCCGGGTCTCGATCTCGTCGTGGGCTGGCATCTTCGAGTAGTCCGCAGCGGCGCCGCTCCACGCGGCGTAGGCGTTCGGCCGCACGGTCTTCGCATCCTCCAGCGCCTTCTTACCCCCGCTCCCGCTGACCAGATAGCCGACGGCGTCGTCGAGCGCGCTCGCGTTCATCGGTGCCATGGCGAACTGGAGGGTCGCCCCTCCCTGGAGGAGCAGCACCGAAAAGGACTCGGGTACGCCGAAGACCCGCCGGAACCGATCGATCGTGTCGTGGTGGACGGTGTCGTACTCCGCTCCACGGTGACTCATCTCGATCAGCGACATCCCCGTGCCCTGGAAATCCACCAGTTCGGCTGACAGTTCGCGCAGGACGTTCAGGGGGAGCGCACACGGGCCGGCGCAGAAGTTGTGAACTCTGAACGGTTCGGCGATCTCTGGTGTCATGGAGCCTCCTCGGGCTGAGCGCTGGTCGGGATCACGCCGACGTCGAGAACGTTGGGCAGCCCGGCGAGGTCGTCGAGCAGTGCCTTCTCCGGCCGGCTGCCGAGATGGATCGTGGCGACTGCGGCTCCGTCGTCTCCGTCGAAGAGCTGATTCTGCATCTGCTGGACGTTGATCTCGTTTGCCCTCAGCTCGTCGAGAACCGAAGCCAGGACCCCGACCCGGTCATGGTGCTTCACGACCAGGCAGGCGACGCCGGTCGGTTCCTGTTCCAGGTTCACGACGTTGACGGGCCGTCCCTGCAGGAACGCCCGAATGGTGTCGACCGTCCCGTCGGCCACCGACCGTTGGGCCTGTTCGGTGGAGGCGCCGATGTGATGGGTACCAACCACGTTCGGGTGGCGGGCAACGGGGGAGTCGAAGGTTCCCTCCTTGGCCTTGGGTTCGCCGGCGAAGACATCGAGCCCAGCTCGCAGGCCGGCATCGAGGGCGACGAGGAGGGCGGCCTCGTCGACGACTTCGCCCCGGCTCGTGTTGAGGAGGATCGCACGCGTCGGCAGGCGGCTGAGGAACTCAGCGTTCACCATGCCGGCGGTGTCGGGATGGTTCGGCACGTGGACCGACACGACATCGGCGTCGGACAGCAGCGACGGGAGATCCTCGGCCAAGCGAATGCCGATCGAACGGATTCGCGATTGAGTGGATTCGCCCCGATCGTCCTTACGGATGGCGGTGACGGTCATCCCGAACGCCTTCGCCCGGCGGGCAACCTCCAGACCGATCGATCCGAGTCCCACAATGGCGAGGTTCTTCCCGTGGATCCCATCGGCCTCGCTGTAGCGACCTTTGTTCCAGATGCCGTCGCGGAGATCGGCGACGTTGTCCGGGATCCGCCGGTCGATCGCCAGCAACAGACCAAGGGTCAACTCGGCCACGGCGACCGCATTTCGCCCGGGCACGTTGCAGACATAGACACCGGCCCGGGACGCCGCTGTGGTGTCGATGTTGTCCACCCCGGCACCGGCGCGCACGATGAACTGAAGCCGCCGGCCCGACTCGATCGTCTCGGCCGTCACCTTGGTGCTGCGGACGACGAGGCCATCGAACTCGCCGATCCGACCGGGCAGATCGCCCGCTTCCAAGTGTGGCTCGACGCTGAACTCGGCCCCTTCGGCATCGAGCGCTCGGAGACGCTCGGCGTCGAGGGCATCGGCGAACAGAATCCGGGGACCGGTCATCTCGTGGTTCCTTCACAACAGCCCACAGCCGGCTCGACGGCGGGACGTGGGGGAGTTGCGCCGATCGTACGGGCCACCCTCATCGGCCGCAAGCGCTCCGCCAGTTGACCGGCGCCGCCTTGGCACACTGAGCGGATGAACCAGGTGAAGATCGTGACCGTGTCCGATGGTGTCGTTCAGGGGACACGGGATGACAGGAGTGGCGACGCCCTCGCCCAGCGGCTGGCAAACGAAGGGTGGGACATCGTGGATCGCCGGCAGATCCCCGACGGCATCGAATCGGTGCGCGACACGCTCATCGAACTGGCAGAAGGCTTCAACGGCCTGATCGTCACCACCGGTGGCACGGGCTTTGGTCCCAGGGACCTCACGCCCGAAGGAACCAGCGCGGCCATGGAGAGAGCGGCCGACGGCATGGCCGAGGCCATGCGGCTGGTCAACCCGCAGGGCCTCGGCCGTCTCAGCCGGGCCCGCGCCGGCACACGAGGCTCCGCACTGATCCTCAACACCCCTGGATCGACCAGGGGTGCCGTCGAAACCCTCGAGGCCGTCCTCGACGTCGTCCCCCACGCAATCGACCTGCTCGGCGGGGGCAGACCGCACTGAGCTCAATGTCCTCGCTCCTCCGCTTCGCTCGTCGCTCGGCTCGCTCCGCTCGGCAAAGCTGCTGGTCGGATGGCTGCCTGGCTGGCGCGGCGGCAGCCACTCTCGCCTTCGCTGGCTGCGGGCGTGTCACGGTGCTGATTGGGCCGGCGTCCCCCGGCGCCGGCAAGCAACCCGGAGGCTTGCCGCTCGCTTCGCTCGGACAATTGGTTTCGCCGTCCGGGCAGACTGGGCCGGTGGTCGACGACCGGGATCTCATGGGGAGGGCGGTTGCCAGGGCGTGGCACAGCCGTCTGCTGGCGCCGCCGAATCCGTGGGTCGGTGCGGTGCTTGTTTGCGACGACGGCACCTCGTTCGAGGGTGGGACCCAGCGCCCCGGTGACCGGCACGCAGAGCGGGTCGTTCTCGAACGGGCCGGCGAGCGTGCTCGCGGGGCCACGCTGTACGTGACGCTCGAGCCATGCGTGCACACGGGGCGAACCGGTCCGTGTTCAGCAGCTGTGATCCACGCCGGCGTGGCACGCGTCGTTGTCGGAGTCGCCGACCCCGATCCCCGGGTTGCCGGTGAGGGCATCCGGTCGCTGCGCGAGGCGGGGATCGACGTGACCGTCGGCGTGGGCAGCGACGAGATCGAGCAGCAACTCCGGCCCTACCTGCACCACCGCCGAACCGGCCGCCCCTGGGTCGTCAGCAAGATCGCCGCCACGCTGGACGGGCGCACGGCGGCCGCCGACGGGACCTCGAAGTGGATCACCGGTGAGGCAGCCCGCGCCGACGTACATCGTCTGCGAGCCGAAAGCGACGCCATCGCTGCCGGAGCGGGAACGATCCGCGCGGACGATCCCCAGCTGACCGTGCGGGGCATCGTTGCCGCTGACGGTCTTCCGCCCCGGACACCGCTGCGCGTCGTCCTCGGAACCGCACCGCTGACCGCCAGGGTCCGACCCTGCCTCGAGTACCGGGGCGAACTCGGCGAACTCCTCGACGATCTCGGCGGGCGAAATGTACTCCAGTTGATGATCGAGGGAGGAGCGACGACCGCCCATCGCTTTCACGCTGCCGGCCTCGTCGATCTTTACGTGTTCTACCTGGCGGCCGCACTGATGGGCGGCGACGACGGCCAGCCTGTTCTGCGGGGCCCGGGTGCATCGACGATGGCCGATCTCACCCGAGGACGATTTGAGGCGATTGCGTCACTCGGTGACACACTGAGATTGGACTTCATTCCCCAACGCCACCGAAAGTAGCGATATGTTCACCGGAATCGTCGAAGAGCTGGGAACCGTCCTGTCTCGCGACGGTGGCCGGCTCCGGTTCGGTTGCCGGACGGTGCTCGACGACGTCGAGACGGGGGCGTCGATCGCCGTGAACGGATGCTGTCTGACGGTCGTGACGTGGGATCGAGCGGGTGAATGGTGGGAGGCCGACGTCACCGACGAGACCTTCGCTCGCACCCAGCTGGGTCAGCTGGAACCGGGCCACCGCATCAACCTCGAGCGGCCGGTCCGGTTGGCCGATCGCCTCGGCGGACATCTCGTGCAGGGGCATGTCGACGCGGTCGGCGAGATCCTCGAACCGGCGCCCGACTTGCACGTCCGGGTGCCCGCAGCGCTCCGTCGGTACCTCGTCGAGAAGGGATCGGTGACCGTCGACGGCATTTCCTTGACGGTGGTGAAGCCGACTGAAGAAGGGTTCACCGTCGCCGTCATTCCCCACACGACCGAGGTGACGACGCTTGGCACCAAGGGTGCAGGCGACGCTGTGAACGTGGAGGTCGATGTGATGGCGAAGTACGCCGAGAAACTCCTGGAGGCGCACCGATGAGCGAGACGACATCAGCCGCCCAGCCGGCCTCGGACGGGCGCGGGGAGAGCACCACCCTGGATCCGATTCCCGACGCGATCGCCGCCATCGCACGGGGCGAGATCGTCGTCGTCGTCGACGACGAGGATCGCGAGAACGAAGGCGACCTGATCATGGCCGCCCAGTTCG
>JBFGLT010000105.1:0-11560 GCA_041576015.1 Acidimicrobiales bacterium | reverse complement strand
GAATCCGGCCCGGCCAGGGCTCGGTGATCCGTTGCGGGTCGGCACCGTCCCTGGGTTCGCCCGGGCTCACCGCCGCCGCCGACACCAGCCGGACTCGTTCGGTGGGACCGCGCCCACCCGTCCACTCGGGAACCTGGACCGAATCGGCTCCGAGCATCCCCTGGAGGCGGGCGATCGTCCGGGCGACATCGTCAGCCCGCTCGGCCCGGCCCCCCCAAAACCTGAGCTGTCGACCGGTCGCCGCAACCACCTCATCGGGAATCAGCGTCAGCCGGGTGATCGCCGATCCGATTCCGCCATCGGGATCATCGCCGGAGCGAGCTCTGGTCCGGCGAGCATGCTGGAGCCAGCCGTCGAGTTGCCAGCGGGCCCGCTCGGCCAGCGCAGTGGCCGAGAGTGCGCCCTCGTGGCGCCAGAGGCGGGAGAACTCCTCACCTTCCTCGGTTTGGCATTCGATCGCCACCCGAACACAGGCGAGCCCGTGCCGGTCGAGGGTGTCATGGAGTCGATCGGCCAGCACCTTGGCGGCGAAGGCACAGCGGTCGATGCGGTCCACCGGTGGATCGAACCACCAGGTGACCGACAGATCCGTGGCCGGTCGGCGAAGGTCCGGGGGGTACTCGTCGAGACCAGCGGCCAACCGGTGGGCGACCGTTCCCTCCAGGCCGAATCGACCGGCGACATCACCGGCGGGGAGAGCGGCGAACTGACCCAGCGTTCGCAGGCCGAGTCGTTCCAGCACATCGACGAGGGCCGGCCGGTCGAGCACACCAACGCCGAACCCCGAGACGAATTCGGCGCTGTCGCCGTCCGGAACGACGACCGGGGTGTCCACCTCGCCCTCGGCGGCGGTTCGAGCGGCCAGCCGGGCGGCGAAGACGCCATCGGCCACTCCGACGAACACCCTGCCGCGCCCGGCGACGACCGAACCGGTGATCTCCAGAACCCGGTGGGCGAGGGCTGTGTCACCCCCGAAGAACCGGGACGGTCCCCGCGTCGGAAACCCGACCAGTCCGGGCACGGCGACCTCGACCTGAGGGGTGAGGTCACCGAGTGACGCAGCGATCGGTTCGAACAGGCGTGCTTCGCGATCGACATCCCGATCGAGGACTGCGAGGTCGGGACACCGGCCCTGGGCATCCCTGCGACGCTGGCCGATCCGCACCCCATCGGCTCGGGCAGCGGGACTGCATCCGATGACCCGATTGGCGACGAAGACCGCAGCCGGTTCATCGAGCGGGATTCCCCAGGAGACCACCGGCCAGTCCGGGCAGATGACGGCGAGGAACCGGGCGGCTCGACCGAGAATCGCTGGGTGTTCAACCATGGCGGACAGCAGACGGCCATGGAGCCGGTAACTGGGTTGGCGCCTCGTGCTCGACGGTGCCCGGGAAGCGGATCGGCTCGCTCCCGGCGGTCGGGTCGCTGTGGAGGGGACCATCGGGCCCAGGCATCCAGATCGACACCGACCGGGGGCGGGACGCCGACCGACGCCCGACACCTTCGACCACGAGCTGGCGGAACCGCAGATACCCGTGTCCGTTGCCGATCCCTTCCCAGGCCACCGTCGAGCACGAGAGGTTCATGTCCAGCCCGATGGGCCAGCTCACTCCCCCGTCGAGATGGATCAGGATGCCCCGCTGCTCACGCAGCCGGGAAACGATCCGGCGGGCGTCACGACCGCCGACCGCGGTTGCCGGATTCACCACGACGACCTGTACCGCCTCGAGCAGCGCTGCCACCACTGCGCCCCACTGACCTGCCGGCGGGGTGTCGACCACCAGCACACGATCCATCCGCAAACCCACCTCGGCTCCGGCAACCAGGTTGACCGATGGTGCACCGATCACCGCCATCCATCCTTCGTCGCCCAACGATGGGGCCACCATCGCCGCCACGAGAGTCCACGATCCCGGCCCGGACACGCCGACCGACCAGCCATGCTGCAAACCACCCCCGGGGAACAAGGGAGCGAGGGCCTCTGGCACCTCGAGCAGATGTTCCCGGGACAGGGTGATCGGACGGACCGCCTCCACGACGTTGGGATCCAATGCCGCCAACCCGGCTCCGCTCATCACCCCAGTCTACGAACACACGTTCGCTTGTGCAACCGCGAGGCGGCGTCAGCTCGGATCCCGAGGTGGTGCCGGCTCGATCATGCGGACCACCGCTTCGGGATCGTCGAGCCGAGCGCGGAGCCGTTCGAGGTCAGCCTCGTCCTCGTACACACCGACGATGGCGCCGCCGGACCCCGCAAACGTCGCCGCCAGATCAACATCGTTGGCCGCCTCGATCAAGGCCATCTGACGGTCGGGCACCGGCGCCAGATCCATCCGGATCTCCATCGACCGGGCCATCAGGTCAGCGAGGCCCGAACCGCCCCACCGGAGAGCTGCCTTGCCTTCGGTGACCAGATGGGCGAGCTCGTGCAGTCCGGCAATCGTCGCACCATCGCCCGCCTCGAAGCGGCTGCGCAGGACCGAATGGTAGGTCGAACTGGGCTGGGCGGCCGCCATGGAGTAGGCGACGAAGAGCGGGGGAAGGCCGGCACTGTCGAGGGTCTCGTACCGCCCGTGAACCAGCCCGGTCCGGGCGTCGGTTTCGAGCTCGTCGAAATCCATCACGACCAGCCCACCATAGGTCTGCACGACCCGATCCTGGAGGCCGGCGTCGATGCCCAGTTGATCCACCTCCACCGACAGCGCCAGGGACGGAAGAAGCCTGGCCTCGAGCTGTTCACCGCACAGGTCCAGCAGACAGCGGAGAAGAGCGATGACCAGGGCCGACGAACCGGCCAGTCCGACGCCACGGGGAATCCTGGAGTTGAAACTGATGTCCATCCCCGACGGGACCGCCCACCGTTGGGAGTCGGCGAGGTTCAGGAACGTTCGCAGGGTGGCGGCCAGCAGTTGTTCTCCGTTCCCATACCCGAACCGGTCGACGAAACGGGCGAACTCCTGGGTCGACTCGAACTCGAACAGATCGGGGTTGGGTCCGCTGATCCGAATCAGGTCGTCCTCGATCACCGACACCGTCGCCGCCATGCCGGCCACTGCGAGAGCCATCGTCCGCCCCCCGTAGCCGTCGGACGGGTTGCCCAGCAATCCCACGCGAGCGGGCACCGAGTACTGGATCACCATGCGGTTGGTTCGATCACACCGGATTCCTTGACGCCGGCGGTGTCACGTAGCGAAATCGGCCTCGGTCGGGACCGGCACCCCCGGCCGGTAGTGGATGTACAGATCCTCGATGAGTTCTCCCAGCCCCTCGGCGGATTGGCCAGGCGCCAAGGTGACGGTAATCGTCTGCTGGTAGACGTGGACCTCGCTCACCTTGCCGGTGTCCAGCAGCATGCGGGCGATGCGATCGGGGGGGCGGTCGCCGATGATCTGCTCGCCGGCTCGGTAGCGCTCATGGCCCATCCCCGTGAAGGAGCGGTTGGTCTCGAACCTGATTCGCGACGGATTGGCGGTGGCGGACTGCACGACGGTGACCGGCTCTCCCATAGCGCTGCCACACTACCAACAATCCGAGCACGACCGAGACGGCGGCCAGCACGGTGTGGACCACCTTGAACCCGGTGCTCCAATCACCCATCAGGATCTGGGAGGCCCGCACCGGCCACACGACGATGTTGGCGGCGGCGAGCGTCAGCGCAGCACCCGTGACGCAATACCACCAATCGACCGCACCGTCACGCCACAGGACATACATCGACCGGAGCACCCACAGGGCGGTGACGACGAACACCCCGGCCAGTCCGAGACGCCAGACGAGATCGACCCCCTCGAGGTCGTCGGCGAGGATGTTTCGGATCCGACTCCCCCAGACGCCGATCGACCAGAGCGTCAGAGCCAGGACGGGCACGCGCCTGGGTGTGACGGTCAAGGTCCTTCCTCCCGGCGGTGCACGAGGGGGCTGATCACGAGGTGACGGCCTTGGCCGTCGCCAGGCCCGTGAGGCGGTCGATCACCGCCAGGACGTCGTCGAATTCGTAGTAGGCGTCCTGGAGATGACGCCGGCCGTCGGGGACGAAGGCGGTGCGCGCGTGCAGCATTCGGTGGCCGTGGACGAACAGCGCATCTCCGTCGCCGAGCCGGAAACGGTACTGGTTGGCGGGATCGTGCAACCGGCGCGAGAGCGCAATGTAGGCATCCAGCCAGAGCTCGAACCGCGGGTGCTCGGGTTCGAGGGGCTGCATGAGCTGATTCGAGTACCGGAACGCCCGGACTCGACCGGCCGGGTCGAGAACGACCAGCGGTGACCGGGCGAAGGACTCGCGCCGGGAAGCGAACTGCCGAAACCCCACGGCCACCTCGGAGAGGGCCGCCACGAGGACGGGCTCGTCGACGCGCATGGCCTCGACGACGGACCAACCGTCGACCAGGATCGAGTCTCCACCGCCGCATTCGTTCGCGAGCATGTGGAGGACCTGACCCGACGGCGGATGGGTGTAGGAGGCGAAATCGGAGTGGGGAGGGAGCGCCTCGGTGGTGTGGGCGATGTTGTAGCCCTGGGGATCGACGACGACGTCGTGGATGCGCTCGTCGAACATCTCCCGCACGGGCAGACCGAGGGCGGCCAGCGTGTGCTCGAGCTGACCGGGAACCGAGGGCGTTCCGGCGAGGATGGCCGCCCCCTCGTCGCGGAGGAAGCGGAGATACTCGACCCGATAGCCGGCGTCGGCCACGACCCGGTCGTGCTCGAACCGCCTGGGACCGGTGAGGCCGATCAACCGGACATCGGTCCTGGCCCGGTCACGAGTTGCCAGCGAGGCACGGAGCTGCTCGGCCGAAAAGGTGGTGCGGTGGCCCGAGGCCCAGTCGACGACGATGCCGCTGGCGCCGGTGGTCACTGCGGTCGGCTCGAAGTCCGTGTCGTCCAGAGGCACCCAACGGCGCTCTGCGGTCTGGCCCACCCGGCAGTCGTGGCATGGGCATTCGAGTCGTATCCAGCGGAGCGGAAGACGGACCGATCGCCCGCCGACATTCCACTCGACCACCTGCCCGGGCACCAGCGACATGGGCGCATCATGAACGGTTTCGCCGGTCGTGACAACCGGAAGTAGGTTGGGCCGACATGTCCGGGATCTCCGTCGCCGACTTCGCCGCTGCGGCCGAGGAGTTTCTCGCCGCCAACGCAACACCGAAGCCACCTCGTGAGGATTTCGTCTGGGGCGAGGGCCCCGACGACGTCTCGCTGTTCGAAGAGGTCGATCGGGAGGTCGAACTGGCCGCCCTCGAGCAGGCGTGCCGGTGGCGGGCGACCCGGTTCGATGCCGGCTTCGGCTACATCGCTGGCAATCCTGCCCACGGCGGAGCCGGTCTGAGTCGTGCTCACGAACGGGCCTATGACGCCGCCGAAGCTCGCTACGACATCCCGGACCAAGGCTTTTTCACGATCGGGCTGGGCATGGTCGCACCGACCATCGCCGCACACGCCGAGCCGTCGACGGCCGCCGAGCTGCTCCCCCGTCTCTACCGGGGGGACCTGGTTGCCGCGCAGCTGTTCTCCGAGCCGGGAGCCGGATCCGATCTCGCCAGCGTCCAGATGCGGGCCGAACGGGATGGCGACGAGTGGGTCCTCACCGGCCAGAAGGTGTGGACCTCCGGTGCCCACTACGCCGACGTCGGCGAGGTGATCTGCCGGTCGGACCCCACCCTGCCGAAGCACAAGGGCCTCACCGCATTCATCGTCGACCTCCGGGATCCCGCCGTCGAGATCCGGCCGCTCCGGCAGATGACCGGCGGTGCGGCCTTCAACGAGGTGTTCTTCAACGAATTGCGGGTAGCCGACAGCGAGCGGCTCGGCGACGTCAACGACGGCTGGCGGGTTGCGCTGACGACGTTGATGAACGAGCGGGCAGCGATCGGCGGGGGCGGGGGCGCCGGCGCTCGAGTGTTCTCGCGCCTCCACGAGATGGCCCGGCAGTTCGGCCGCTCTGAAGACCCGGTGATTCGCCAGCAGCTCGCCGACATCTACATCCGAGGACAGGTGTTGCGGCTCAACAACCAGCGAGCGATGGCCAGTGTGCGAGCCGGTGGACTCCCCGGTCCGGAGATGTCCGGTGCAAAGCTGGCCCTCACCGAGCTCATGCGCCGAACCTCCCGACTGGCTTCTGACGTGCTCGGCCCCCGGCTCACTGCCGACACCGGCGCCTGGGGAACCTACAGCTGGTCGAGATACGTGCTCGGCGTCCCGGGGATGTCGATCGCCGGCGGCTCCGACGAGGTGCTTCGCAACATCGTCGGGGAGCGGGTGCTCGGGCTCCCCAAGGAGCCGGGCATCGACACCACCAGCCCCTTCGCGGACCTCCGGGTAGGCACTCTGCGCCCGGATCGGACGTGATAGGACTGCGAGTGTTTCCCCCTCGTTCCCACGCCGAGATGCTTGAATGGTGCGGTGCACTGGGTTCGACGGCGGTCAACAGGATCATTCCTGCTCGCGGCGATGATGGCGATCGGCGGCCTGGCCTGCTCTGATGCGGGGGGACAACTGACGTCGTCCGGTGCTCTGATCGACGCCGAGTCGACCACACCGACGGTGGCCGGGGCGACCACCACCCCACCGGACACCGCCACCCCCGAGACCACGGCGACGACGTCGTCGGCGTCGTCGGCGACCGTGCCGCCCGCCGCCGAGGTCACGCTGCCGCCACTGCAACCGACCGGCGTCGACGTGCCGATTCTGCTGTTCGGCGATTCGATCGTGCTCGTCGAACCCGACGGCACCGCCTCGCTGATCCAGCGGGACGAGGCGATCCGAGTGGCGGGCGACACCGCCGGCGGTGTCGTGTTCCAGCGGGAGCTGACCGTCGGACCGTTGTCATCGATCCTGTGGCAGCAGGGGCCGACCTCGGTGCCGGTTCCGATCTTCATCCCCGAGGCGGACCAGCGCGCCGAGCTGCACGGGATCACCACCGTCACCGGGGTACCCGAGGCGGTCTTCAGCGTGACATCACCGAACTCGGACAACCGGACCCTGAACCGCGTCGGACTGCAGAGCGGCACGATCACCGAACTGGCGCTGGTCGACGACGCCGAGTTCGGCTCCAAGACAACCCAGGTGGCCGGGTTGTTCGTCGTGACCACGTGGGAGCGGCCCGAGGGTGCGGGCTGGACCGTGTACCAGAGCGGCACCGGTCGCGAGATCGGCGGGAGCTTCCCGGAGGACGAGGTGACATGTCTCGCCGGAACCGGAAGCATGTGCCCACGGCTCGCCACCCTGTCGCTCGACATCGAGACCGTCTTCCGCATCGTCCCGAACCACGGTGACAGCCACCCCGGCCACCACGACCTGCTGTTGACGCGCTCGGAGAACGGTCAGACGATCGGCCGGGTGGACCTCACCGCGCTCGAGGGCGAGTGGTATCCAGAGCATCTGGCCGAGCTGCCCGACGGACGCATCTTGTTGTCGCGATCGGTTGATCCGGATCGACTTCGGCCGATGACAGCAGTAGTGGTCGATCCGGGAACGGGTTCGATCACCGAACTCAGCGACGCTGGATTCGTCCGGCTCACCTGAGCCTCGACCTCGAACCTGCTCGATCCGCGCCGTGCGGACAACGGAGGACACCCCGTGCCCCGGTCACCGCTTTCTCCTCGCCACGCCCTCGTCCGCCTCGTCCTCGTCTCGCTGTTCGCCGCCTCCTGTTCGACGGCCGGGACCGAGCTGGCACGGGCCGGCCAGCGAGAAGACGGTCTGCCCTTCGGCGACGACGCCGACACGGACCAGCCGCTCGCCGGCCCCGAAGTGCCCGACTCGCAGCCCGCCGAGGAACTCGATCCCAGCGTGGCCGGACCCGCGTTCCCCGAGACGGCGAGCGGCCCCACCCTGTCGATCGCCGGCGACGATGGCGTCTGGTGGCTCGATCCAGCCGGCAGTGCGCATCTCGTCGTCGAACCGGCCGTGGCCGCCGACTATGACGGCGCCGGCGGGCTCGTGTTCCAGCGGTCCTTCACCAGCCCGATCGTCCGGCGAACCGCCGAGTCGGCGGAGATCGAGCTGGTCACCGCCGGCGAAGGGGAGACGGTTCGGCTGATCGGGGTCGAATCGACCGACGGTCAGCATCGTGTCGTCCATCTCCGGACCACCCCCGAGGAGAACACCGCGACCCTGGAGGTGACGACCCTCGACGGTGGCCAGACGACGGCGATCGGGCCGGTCACCCGCGACGGCGTGACACCCGAGCGCTGGTCCATCACCGACGGCTACCTCTCCGCCCTCTACCGGGGAGGCGACGGCTCGGGATGGGTCACCTGGTCGCTCGAATCGGGACAGAAGCGGTTCGGGACCGCCAATGGCGAGCTCGGCCGGTGCGGTACCGAACCCGAGCCCGAATGTGCCGAAGCCGTGACCGTGACCGCCGACGCATCGACGGTCTACCAGGTCGCACCGACCGACGAGGACGGTCTGGCCTTGATCGTCAACCGCGCCAGCGACTTCGCCGAGGTGACCCGCATCGACCTCCAGCGCCCGGGGAACGGGTGGCACGCCACCGGTATCGAGGTGCTCGGCGACGCCGTCGTCGTGAACCGCAGCGTCGCCCCCGACGGCACCGGTTCGCTACCGGCCCTGGTGGTCGAACCGGGCAGTGGCGAGATCACCCAGTTGCCCTATGTGGGGCAGGCGGTCGCCATCGCCAGCTGACCCACAGGACATGGAACGCCCCACCGGTGCGGTGTGACCAAGGTCCCTGGTCCGACGAAGATCGTTAAGGGCTTAATGATCTGATCGAACTCCACGAGACCGAGAGGATCGCCCTGTGAACACCCGCGAACGCCTGGCCGGCACGGTCGAACTGCCCCCTGCCATCGAACAACCAAACGTGTTCCCGCTGTCCTGGCACCGGGACACCGAGAAGATGGAGGAGATCTACGCCGCCGCCCTCCGGGAGAACTGGGACCCGTCGGCGTTGCCCTGGGACAGCTTCGATGCCACGCGGTACACCTGGGAGCAGCGGGAGGCGATCGCCTACTGGTGGACCCTGCTGTCGGTGTTCGACGCGTCGGCGCCGCCGGTCTTCGCCGCCGCGCTGATCAAGACCTACGAGGACCACGAGGAGGATCCGGTGCGGCGGTGCTTCTTCTCGGTCACCCGGGACGAGCAGAACCACGAGCAGATGTGCGGGCTGGCCATCACCAGACTGCTGGACTGGCCCGACCCTCTGACCTACGAACCGAAGACCGAGCTCGGCGAGGCACTGCAACGGAACGCCAAGTGGCTCTATCACAATGGCGCTCGCTACTGGGACGGCTACAAGCGAGCGGTTCCCAAGTACAGCCTGGCCGTCCTGTTCAGCTCCTTCCTGATGGGCGAGATCGCAGCGGCGACCGTCTTCCACCAGATGGCGGCGGGCGCCACCGAACCCGTGTTCCAGCAGGCGTTCAAGAACATCGGCCGGGACGAGGGACGGCACATGGCCATCTGCATGTCGCTGATGGCTCGCGACTACCCGAAGCTCGCCGTCGAGGACCGCAGCGTGATCACCAAGCAGATCCGGGCCGGCTACCTGTTCTTGTCGGCGGTCCTGTTCGAGCCGCCGGAGGACTTCTGGGACCTGCCGGACGACTTCGTCGACGTCCAGCGCCGGGCCGAGGCCGTCGCCCGCCAGGCGGGGTTCTTCATTCCGGAGTACGAGACGAAGAAGGAGAACTGGCGTACCGCGATCCTCAACCTCAAAGGCGTGCTCGATCGCTACGACATTCCCTTCCCGGCCATCCCGGAGGTCGACATCAACGGTGAGGAAGTCAGTGATGTCGACATGGACGACATCATCCCCGTCTTCTAGATGACCAGGATCAAGCTCTCGCCGTCGGGCCACGAGATCGAGGCCCAACCCGGTGACACCGTGCTGGCCGCGCTCGAACGGGCCGGTTATGCGCTGGACAACAACTGCCGCGCCGGTGCCTGCGGCGAGTGCAGGACCAAGGTGTTGCACGGTCGGTTCGACCAGGGGATGGTGCTCTCGATGGCGCTGTCCGAGGACGATCGGGCCGCCGGGTACGGCCTCATGTGCATGGCGACCCCCCTCGGCGACGTCCTCGAGATCGACTACGGAACCATCGACGCCAAACCCCGGCTGTTCCCGCCGAGGACCGGGGTGCCCTGCGTTGTGGTCGACCGGATCGAGCGAACCCCCAGGATGATCGAGCTGCGGCTCCGGCCTGTCGGAGACCCGCTCCGGTTCTGGCCCGGCCAGTACGTCCTCGTGGGCGACGAGACCGCCGGCGCTCCCCCTCGGTGCTACTCGCTGGCCAACGCCCCTCGTCCCGATGGCGAGTTGACCCTCCTCGTCACCCTCGTCGAGGAGGGTCGAACCTCACCGTGGATCCACGACAGGGTTGAGCCGGGTGACACGGTGTCGATCGATGGACCCTATGGGACCTTCGTGGGCGACCCGGCCACCGACACCCCGGTCGTGTGCCTTGCCGCTGGATCGGGGCTGGCACCGATCATGTCCCTCACCGATGCTGCCCTCCGGCGGGGATTCCCTCACCCGGTCACCCTGGTGGTCTCAACCCGAACCGACGAGGACGAGGTCGCCGTCGGGCTGATGCGCTGGTGGGAACGCGCCCATCCGAACTTCACGCTGATCCGTGTCCACACCCGCGACGACCCCGAGACCCCCGGCGTCGTGCACGGCCGGGTGACCGAACGCCTGGGGGCCCTCTTCGGGTCGCTGGCGGGAACAAGCGTCTTCATCGCCGGTAGTCCCTCGTTCGTTGAGGACTGCGCAGCCGCCGCCCGCCGGCTCGGAGCCGAGGATCACCTGATCCACACCGAGGGGCACGTGTCGCAGACGCTCACAGCGGCCGCAGACGGCTGATCACCGGGAAACGCTCGCAACCGCATCTCACGGCGCCGGATGTGTCCGGCGGCGTCAGAGAAGCGCCAGCTGAGTCACGGGCCGCCGCCGAGGGGTGCCGGTCCACGGAAGGTGATCCATGAACACCCAGGAGCGGCGGTGAATGGCGGTGGGACCAAAGGCCTGGAGCGCGACTTTGTGGCGGGGACATGGGTACCCCTTGTTGGCATCGAAATCGAACCCCGGGTAGTGCTCCGCCTCGCCGATCATGAGCCGGTCCCTGGTAACCTTGGCCAGGATCGATGCGGCGGCGATCGATACCGACACGGCGTCGCCCTTGACCAGCTTGACGGTGCGCTTGTGGCCGACGAAGTCCCACTTGCCGTCGAGAAGCACGGCGTCGGGCGGCCGATCGAGACCGAGCGAATCCAGCGCTCGGCGGGCGGCCAGGCGTTGCGCGGCGGACATGCCGAGCCGGTCGCATTCGGCGTGGGACGCATGGCCGATCGCCCATGCCTCAGCCCAGCCGGCGATCCGGTCGAACAGGGCCTCCCGCTCGGCCGGCAGCAGTTGCTTGGAGTCCCGAAGCTTGTAGATCCGGCGGTCCCGGGGAACGACGATGGCGCCGATGGTGAGGGGACCCGCCCAGGATCCGCGGCCCACCTCATCGAGGCCGACCACGACATCGCAGCCCTCGGCCCAGAGTTCCCGTTCGGCGACCAGGCCCGGCGAGGAGGACTTGACCGCTCTGCG
>JBFGLT010000104.1:0-11666 GCA_041576015.1 Acidimicrobiales bacterium | reverse complement strand
GTCCTCAGCTGGCGATCGCGAAGTACGGCCGGCGCCCGGAGATCGATGACCGAACCGGCCACCTCGTCGTGCACCCGCTGGTAGGCGCCGGCGAGGACGTCAAGGGTGGTCTCATTGGAGACGGCCAGCTCCTCGAGGGTCGCCAGTTCGTCCCGGGTCACCTCGCCGTCGACCATCGCCGACAGCAGCTCGTCATGGCGGCTCACCGACGGCGGATCGGTGGGGGAGAGGGGAGAGGACGGGTCGGTCATGGCATGGTTTCCCGCCGCCCGGGGCGACGTGTCGGTTCTATGACGTCCCTGGATCCGCCCGGGTTCCCCACCATGCCGGAAAGGTGCTTGCGACCCCGAGCGATCCGGCTCCGGACCGTGCCGGGCGGGATGTCGAGGATGGCGGCGATCTCGGCGTAGTCGTAGCCGACGACGTCGCGGAGCACGACCGGCAACCGGAACTCGACCGGGAGGGCATCGAGCGCGTGCCCGATCACGATTCGATCGGCGGTTTGCGCGTCGTGCGCTTGACCGGCGACAGGCGTCTCGACCATCCCTTCGGTGGGGGTGGGTCGGCGGCCCTTGCGGCGCAGCTCGTCGAGGCAGGCGTTGGTGGCGACCCGGTAGGCCCAGGTCGAGAACTTCGACCGGTTGTCGAACCGCGGGAGCCCCCGGACGATGGCCAGCAGGGCCTCCTGGCACCCGTCGGCGGCGTCCGCGTCGTTGCCCATGATTCGGCGGCACACGGCGTAGATCCGGTCGTACTCGGAACGAAGCAGCTGATCGAGGGCATGCCGATCGCCCTGCTGGGCCGCATCGATCAGCCGTGCTTGATCGGGGGTCCTCACCCGATCACGATCTCGGCGAGTTCGAAACGGTTCTCGGGCTCCTCTTGGTCGGGATCGTCCGCCTCGGACTGGCCCTCGAAGGTGATCCACAGCAGGACATACCTGCCGGTCACCGAGTCGAGTTCCACTTCACCGCCACTGTCGCTCAACGAGACGGGGAACGGTCCGTGCTCCCATCCGGCGGTCGCCTGTCCCGGCTGGTCACCGACGTAGATCTCGGCTGTCCAGCCGATGGTCGGGGATTCGATCCCCACCCTGGTGATCACCGACGGGTCCTCGAGGGTCACGAGATAGCCGACGCCGGGTTTGACGCCGGAGAATCCTGGATTGCGGTAGGTCTCTGTCCTCCAGGCGGTGTCGCCGTCGCCGTCGATTGCAAGACCAGCGAGGTCGTCGTTCTCCGTGTCGTCGCCGAGTGGATCGACGGCTTGCCCGATCGCCATGACCGGCGGGCCATACTCCTCGACCGGTGTCAGCGAAACCGAATCGCCGTCGGTCAGCTCGGTCTCGTCGCCGGCGACCTCGGGATCGGGATCTCCGAGCCGTGAGAGTAGCGCTGCCGCGATGACGACAGCCGAAGCCGTCAGTGCGAGGACGATCATCGTGGCCGCCGACAGCCGCGGCGACCGCGCTCCTCCGGTTTGTTCGACCAGTTCACCGGATCCGTCGCCGGTGGAAAGCGTCGACCGTGTCGCTCCGATCGGTTCGAAGCGGTGTTCGTCGGTCTGGTCTGAGCCCGGTCGGAGATCGATGGTTGTGCGATCGGGCGGGGTCCCCGGCGCCAGTTCTTCACGATCGATGTCGATCCCGGCCAGCCGGGTAGCCAGCTCCTCGGCGGAGTCGGGACGGTCGGCGGGGTCCTCGGCGAGGAGTTCGGCGATGAGACGGTCGAGGGTCCTGGGCAGGTCGGGGCGGTACTGCGACAGCCGCGGGGCATCGTCGAGCAGACGTGCCTGGGCGGTGGCGTAGTCGTTGCCCTCGTCGAAGGGCGGCCGTCCGGTGAGTGCCTCGAACACCACGACACCGAGGCCGTAGAGATCCGATCGGTCATCGACCTCGTTGCCGAGCACCTGCTCGGGCGACAGATACTTGGCCGTGCCCAGAAGTGTGCCGGTTCTGGTGAGGTCGGTGTCCTCACCCGCCTTGGCGATCCCGAAGTCGGTCACTCGCACCCGGCGGTCCTCGCAGAGCATGATGTTGGACGGCTTGATGTCGCGATGGATCACGCCGGCACGATGGGCCACGGCGAGCGCTTCGGCGATCTGTCGGCCCATGTCGACCACGTCACGTGCCGGGAGCTTGCCGTGGTCGTCGAGCACTGCTCGCAAGGTGCGCCCCTCGATGCGCTCCATGACGATCGCTTCGAGACCGTCGTAACTCAAGGCGTCGTAGATCGACACGATGGCCGGATGCTGAAGCCGGGCGGCGTTCACCGCCTCTCTCCGGAAGCGGCGCACGAACGCCTCGTCCCGGGCCAGGTGGGCATGGAGGATCTTCACCGCCACGCGTCGGCCCAGCGTGTGGTCGGTCGCCTCCCAAACCTCGGCCATCCCGCCCGAATCGATGTGGGCGCCGAGCTCGTAGCGACCGGCGACCCGTTCCCCGACCGCCGGCGTGCGGTACGGGGCGGTCACATCGCCTCCCTCGATCGGAGCGAGTCGGTGACCGACGGCGAATCGGCGGCCATTCCGGGTGTCTCGTCGGGCCCGGCGACCGGGGGCAGCGGCCGGGACACGCCGGTGAGATGGGGCGTTCGGGGATGTCTCGAGCGGCTGTTGCGGAACCACCACAGCAGAAGGAACAGCAGGGCGGTCCCCGAGATCGCCCATCCGAGCCCGGGCACGGCCGTAGATCGTATCTGATACCGCGTGGTTGCCAGGACGCGGGCTCGGTCCGGCGTACGGGCAATGACCTCGACGGTCGACACCCCCAGAGCCCGGGCCTCGGCGGTCAGCTCCAACGTCGTCTCACCCGGCGGAACCGTCACGATCTCGCCATCCTCGGCGACGGCCACTCTGTCGCCGACGAACTCGAGGAGGACGAGCCGGCTGCCGTCGGCACTGTTGCGGATCGTGAGCGGGAGCGGTCCCTCGACGGCGGTGAGGGTGAGCGACTGGGACGCCGGCAGCGAAATCGAGCTCAGGTCGGCGAGCAGCTCGGCCTTGGCCCGTTCGATCGCCCGGGTGCGGTCGAGCGGATTACGGCTGCGGCTCAACGAGTCGACCAGGAACTGCTCGAGGATCGGGTTGCGCACCCCCCGAAACGACCGGCTGGTGTCGGCGAGCTGTTGCAGCTCGGCGATGGCCGCGCCGCTGGCGACCAGGTCCTGTTCGGGCCGCTCGGCGGCGAGCAGCGGATTTCGGGGTTGGGTGGCGAGCGCATCGGCGAGCGAGACGACCCGCAGAGGACCACCCTCGAGGAGCGCCGGGAGGAGAGTGTCGAGCGATTGGGAGTCGAGCTGGGGGGCGCCCTCCCCCCCGATGATCACCGACGTGGGATCCTGTCGGGCTCGGATGGCCAATCGAGCGTGGAACTGATAGATGTCCTGCGCCGTGAAGGACCCGGGGGCGGCGGCGAGCTCACCGGTGAGTGCCCGGCTTGGCTGGATCAGCTGGACGCGGCCATCGGGCGTGGTGATCGAACCCGTGTCGATCTCGCGGTTGCGGGTGCTCATCACGGCGACGAGGCCCGACCGGGCCAGCAGCGATGCGCCTTCCCCCGTGAGTCGGGGCGACAGCATGACGATGTCACGACTGGGTGCGAGCCCGAGCCGGCGAAGGCGGTCGTTGGTGGCCTCCACCGCCTGAAGGAAGAACTGACCCTGGCCGATCTCCTCGAGCGCCGACGGGTCGAGGTCCACCCCCGCGTCGCTCATCACCGGGCGTCCAGCGGCGGCGCCGGCGAACTGGGTGGCCAGGGTCGAGTCCCGCTCGAGCTGGGTCAGGACCGCCTCGTCGAGCTGCAGGGTGAACGGGACGTCGGGGTAGGTGGTGAGGAACCACAGCGCGTCGGAGAGATCGAGACCGTCGGCGGGCGAGAGGGCCAGGACCACGGCGACATCGATCGTGGCCAGCTCCGCTGGGTCCTGGGGCAGGCGAACCACGGCCGAGGAGACCGATGCCACCGGGCCCTCGAGGGTGCGGATCTCGGCGGTGAAGGGATAGACGCCGGGACCCGGCAGGTACACCCGATCGCTGGGCGCCGGCGAAACGCTGCGGACGGGAATGGCGGCGACGAGGTTGCCGTCTGCGTCGGTGGGGATCTCGGTGAGTGGGAGTGGATCGCGCCGGTTCAGCACGGTGGCGACTGGTCCCGACACCGCATTCTCGGTGTCGACCCGCTGATGGAACAGGATCGACAGGAAGTACTTCTCCGAAACTGGTCCGGTCCAGTCGAGGGTCAGGGTCAGCTCACCGTCGGAGGCGACCGAAGCGCTGTGCCCGACCAGGCGCACGGTTCCATCGGGCTCGCCGGCGTCTGCGCCGTCGTCCTGGGCGTCCGCGGGGGTCATCGACCCGACCATCAGCACGATCATCAAGAGAGCCGCCCCGCCATATCTCGGCCGGTTCCGCCGACGAGCCACGGTCAGCGACTCCATTCGAGCACGACCAGACCGGATGGCTCCGGTTCGAAACCGATCGTCCGGTAGAGCGACAGGGCCCGCTGGTTTCGTTCCTGGGTGTTCACCATGATCCGGGACGCGTGGCGGCGCCGGAGCCATCGCAGAGCATCGTGGATCAGGGCCCGGCCCAGCCCCTGACCCTCGGCGTCAGGGCGGACGGCGAGGCGCTGCAAGTAGCCGCGCTGACCTGCCAGTCCCGTGACTGCATACCCCTGCACAGCCCCGGTGGCGACGATGACCCGATGCCGGTGTCGAGGGGTGGCGCGTCGGGACTCGCGCAGGGCGGCCACGTCGAACTGCCAGAACGGTTCGAAGGCGGCTCGGTCGACCTCGATGACCTGGCGTTCGTGCCACCGGCGACCGGGGCGGAGCTCATAGCCGGCCGGCAGCCGGACCGTCTCGCCCCTCCCCGCCGCCGTGGCGCCCGGCCGCAGGTCCAGGCTGAGCAGGTGCAAGTGTTCGTGAATCGTGAAACCGGCCCGCAGGAACGGCTCGGCATCCCGCATCGTCAGCGCCGGTGTCACCGCGCCGAAGATGCCCCGCGTGGCGAACCGCTCGAGCACTCGATGGACCTCGGACGGTGAGGGGAGCACCGAGGCGCGTCCCGGGCCGATCAGGGCGACCCGCTCGTGGCCTTGCCAGTCGGTCACCCGTACATGTGACGTGCTGAGGCCCGATGTCGACAAGCGTCCGCCGGATGCGGGCGCGGGCGAAGGAACAGCAGCCGAACTCACTGCCGACCAGCGTAGGCCGCTCGGCCAGAGCGCGGCGTGCAACGGCGCTGGCTACATTGATCGGACGTGACGCTGCTCCTCGCCACCAACGATCTGTGCTGGTTGCACGATGCCGGACCCCACCATCCGGAGCGGCCGGCACGTCTGGATGCGGTACGCAGCGGTATCGACCACGCCGACATCGGCGAGGCCGTCAGATGGATCGAGGCCCCGGCGGCGGACCGACCAGCCGTTGAACGCATCCACCCCGGCCGAGTACTCGACCGGCTCCAGATGCTCTGCCTCGAAGGAGGCGGAGCGATCGATCCGGACACCCGGGTGAGCGCAGCCTCGTCCGATGCCGCCTGGGTGGCCGCCGGCGCCGGTCTCGAGTTGATCCGCCGGCTCGAGAAGGGCGAGGGAGATGCCGGCTGGTCGATCGTCCGACCCCCAGGGCACCACGCGCTCCCCACCAAGCAGATGGGGTTCTGTTTGATCAACAATGTGGCGGTGGCCGCCCGGTCGCTCGCCGACCGCGGTCAGCGGGTCGCCATCGTCGACATCGACGCCCACCACGGCAACGGCACCCAGGACATCTTCTATGACGATCCGGACGTTCTGTTCGTCAGCCTGCACCAGTATCCGTGGTACCCCTTCACCGGTGCCCTCGGCGAGACCGGCAGCGACGCCGCCCAGGGAGCGACGGTCAACGTCCCGCTCCCGGCGGGCACCAGTGGGTCGATCTACCGGACGGCGATCGAGGAGGTCGTCGTGCCGGTGCTCGAACGTCACCGGCCCGACTGGCTGTTGATCTCGGCCGGCTTCGACGGCCACCGCGCCGATCCGATCACCGATCTCGGACTCAGCGCCGGCGACTACGCGGACGCGGTCGGGGCCCTGATGGCCACCGTACCCAGGGGCCGTCGTCTGTTGTTCCTGGAAGGCGGATACGACATCGAGGCGCTGGCCGCCTGCGCCGGATCGGTCGCGTCGGTGTTGCTGGATCACACATTCCGCCCCGAAGCCGCGACGAGTGGTTCGATCGGGGCGGCGGAGGTGTCGGCGGCGCGTCGCCAGCACGTCGGCTCTGACTAGTGCACGTCGAGCTGCCTCCGGTTCCAGCACCAGCTCCGGCGGTGGGGGAGCGGTTCGCCGGCGCAGGCTTCGAGTTGTATCTGGTGGGTGGAGCCGTGCGCGATCAAGCGCTTGGCATCGACGGACACACTGAGGACATGGATCTCGCCACCGACGCCCGCCCGCCCGACATCGTGCGAATCGTGGAGCCGATGGCCACGGCGATCTGGCGGCAGGGGGAGCGGTTCGGCACGATCGGCGCAACCGTGGATGGAAAGGCGCTGGAGATCACCACCTACCGAAGCGAGCGATACCTGGAGGGCAGCCGAAAGCCGACGGTGGGCTTCGGTGAGGATCTCGAGACCGACCTCAGCAGGCGGGACTTCACAATCAATGCCATGGCCCGGGACGTCGTCACCGGTCAGCTCGTCGACCCGTTTCACGGCATACGTGACCTCGAGCGGCACCTGCTGCGGACGCCGCTGTCGGCCGAGATCTCCTTCAGCGATGATCCGCTCCGCATGCTTCGGGCCGCCCGATTCGCCGCCCGGCTCGATCTTCGCTTCTCCGCCGGAGTGCTCGAGGCAGCGCACCGTCTGTCGTCGCGCTTGGCGATCGTCAGCGGCGAACGGATCTTCGCCGAGCTCGATCGGCTCTTGAGTCTGCCGAATCCGGCACCGGGGATTCGGTTCATCTGGGAAACGGGTGTGCTCGGGGCTGCTCTCGGGGGTGTCGGACTGCAGCCCTTCGAGGACGTCGAGGCGACGATCGCCCGGTTGGCATCGGAGCCGACGGTCGACTCGGCCGTTCGCTGGGCGGTCGTGTGCCAGCTGGCCGGGGTCGACGTCGACCACCTCGCCACTTCGCTGCGCATGTCGACCTCGCGCAGCCAGGATCTGCACGATCTGGTGTCGAACGATCTGCCAACCGACCTCTCGGTGCCCACCTTGCGTCGCGTCCGGCGCCGGCTCGGCGACGAGTTGCCCGTTCGCATCGCCGCCGTGCGCCGTCTGCTCGATCCCGACGTGCGCTCCGATCTCCTGCCGTTCCTGGATCGATTTGCCCGCCTGATCGCCGAGGAGTCGATGGACGATCTCCGACCTCCACTGACCGGGCACGAGGTCATGGAACTGCTCGGCGAGGAACCGAGCCCCCTCATCGGCGATGCGCTCGAGCACCTGGCCGATCTGGCGATCGAACGGGGCCCACTCACCGCCGACGATGCGCGCGCCGCCCTCCGTGACTGGCGACCATCCTGAGCGTCGCGCCGGGGGTCGGATGACGCTCCTCGCTGGGCAGGCTTGCCAGTGTCGGTCTGATTCGCATCTGCGGTAGTGTCGCGGCGTGGCAAGTCGGCTTCGCACCGCAGCTCCAGTGGGGGTCGTCAGCTACGGACTGGCGCGACAGCGGGTGGTCAATGCGGTGCGAGACGGTCGCCGGGATCGCGAGGAGGTCTGTGATGCACAGTCCGAGCTCCGGCGGGTAGCCGACCATCACGCCGCCCTCCTCAACGAACCGTGCCCGATCTGCGACAGTGACCAGCTCGGCCTCGTGACATTTGCCTTCGGCATCGGACTGCCCCGCAGCGGACGCTGTGTCACCGATCTCGCCGAACTCCAACAGCTCCGTCGGCGGGGCCGGCCCACACGGGGCTACCGCGTCGAGGTGTGCCGATCGTGCTGGTGGAATCACCTGCGGGAATCGTTCCCCATCTGCGACGGGTTCTCGTCGCGGCTGTTCAGCTGAGCGCCCGGCTCGAACCCGCGCCGATCCGATCCTGGGCTACAACTATGGGTCGCCGTGCTCCAGTTCCTCGTCTCTCCCCGCCCGGCCCGCCAGCGCAGCCGGAACCCCCTCTGGCGACTCCGCCGGGCCATCCTGCTCTTCGTGCTCGCCGGTGTGGGGTTGTCCGCAGCCGCAGTGATGGTGCTGTCCAGCACGATTCAGCTCCCCGAGCTCGAGGCGCCGGACCTCAGTGAAACCACGTTCATCTGTACCGCCGAGGTCACCGGTCCGTGTACGCGAGATGTGGCGACGGCCACCCTCAGTTCGGTCGAGGACCGGGAGCTCGTCACCTACGAGCAGATCCCGGCCGTCCTGATCCAGGCGGTGATCGCCACCGAGGACAAGGACTTCTTCGAGCACGAGGGCGTCGACCCGTGGGGCATCGCTCGTGCGCTGTATCAGGACATCCGCTCCAGCGGGACGCTCCAGGGCGGCTCGACCATCACCCAGCAGTATGTCAAGAACAGCTTCCTCACCCCGGAGCGAACGCTCACGAGGAAGGTGAGGGAGGCGACCCTGGCCATCAAGCTGGAGCGCGAGGTCCCCAAGGAACAGATCCTGCTGGACTATCTCAATCTGATCTACTTCGGCCGCGGGGCATATGGCATCCAGGCGGCGTCGCAGGCCTACTTCGGGAAGAACGTCGAGGAGCTGAGCCTGGCCGATTCGGCCTACCTCGCCGGATTGATCCGGGCTCCGGAGTCCGCCGATGCACGCGACAACCCGGAGGAAGCAAAGCGTCGCCGGTCAACGGTCCTGCGGCGCATGCTGGAGGACGGCTACATCACCGCACTGGAGGCCGATCGCGCCGACAAGCGAACCCTGAACACCATCATCGCCCCGGTCAGCCGTGCCGGCCTCGGCCAGGTCAAAAGTGCCGAGTTCGGTACCGAGTACTTCGTGGAGGCGGTGCGACAGGAACTCGCCCGCCTCTATCCCGACGGTGGGTTGTACACCGAGGGTCTCCGGGTCTACACGACGCTCGATCACGAGCTGCAGCGTCACGCCTACCAGACCGTCGTCAACGAACTGCCCCCCGACGACCCCGACAACCCGACCGCCGCCATCGTGGCGATCGATGGTCAGGGGCGGGTCGTCGCCATGATGGGCGGCACCGACTTCAGAGCCAGCGAGGTCAACCTCGCCCTCGGGCGTGAGGGCGGGGGCAGTGGGCGTCAGCCCGGCTCGGCGTTCAAGACGTTTGCGCTGGCCGAGTCGCTCGAACAGGGGTTCTCCGCCCGTTCGCTCTATGCGGCACCCTCGGTGATCGAGATCGAGGGCGCCAACGCCGGCGGTGTCTGGCGGGTCCGGGGCGGCGGATCGAGCAAGGGCTATCGGGACCTGGTCGACGCCCTGCGCGTGTCGTCCAATGTCGTGTTCGCCCAGCTGATGGTGGACACCCGGCCCGATCAGGTCGTGCAGATGGCCAACAAGCTCGGCGTGACCGCCGACCTTCCCGCCGTGCCCTCCCTCGTGCTCGGGTCCGGAGAGGTGTCGGTGTTGGACATGGCGTCGGCCTACAGCACGCTGGAACGGGAAGGGGTCGCCATCGCGCCGGCGATGATCGAACGGGTCGAGGACAGCGAGGGCAACGTGCTGTGCTTCTACCCGGTCGACGGTGTCTGCCAGGCGTCGCCGGACCGTTCGGGCGAACCGGTGCTCGACGCCGAGATCGCCCGCCAGGTGAATTTCGCCCTGACCCAGGTCATCGAGTCCGGTACCGGTCGCAATGCCCAGATCGGACAGCCTGCCGCCGGGAAGACGGGGACGACCCAGGATGCTCGCGATGCATGGTTCGTCGGCTTCACCTGTGATCTCACCGCAGCGGTCTGGATGGGGTACCCGGGCGGACCGGACCAGCCGGTCCGGTTCATGGACGACTTCCGAGGCATCGAGGTCCATGGCGGCGACTTCCCCGCCGAGATGTGGGCGGAGTTCATGAGTCGCGCCACCGAGGGACGAACACCGGCCACCGCCTCCGAGGAGGCCATCGCCAGCGCATGCACCGAACTCCCGACCAGCGACGACTTCGAGGGCCAAGTCCGCAATCCCGATCTGGCCACGACCACGACGGTTCCGACCTGCCCTGACGACGCAGGAGCAGTTGGCGAGGGTGGCGCGCCCGTCGAGTGCGTGCCGGGCGCAACCGACACCGTCCCGAGTACCGACGGTGCCCAAGGCGATCAACCGGCCGGTGAAGCGGCCCCGGCGACGACGGTTCCGCCCGAGGACGGCTGAGGAAGCTGGGGGTCTCGCCGGTAGGATCCAACGCCTGAGTTCACCCTGCCCCAGGTCGGGGCCCCGGCCGGGCCGGGTCCATAGGGAGGTTGCTCCATGCGAGCCTATGAGTTAATGGTCATCTACTCCGCCGACCTCGACGAGTCGGCGGTGCAGACATCGATCAACCGCATCACGAGCCAGGCCGACGAGGCGGGCGCAACCGTCGAAAAGGTGGACAAGTGGGGCCTTCGCCGCTTCGCCTACGAGATCGACCACCGGTGGGAGGGCTTCTACGTCGTGCTCGAGTTGGTCGCTCCGACGGCTCTCGAAGAGGTCGATCGCACCCTTCGCCTGGCCGATGAGGTGATCCGCCACAAGTTCATCCGACTGCCCCTGACCGAGGCTCAACGCCGCGGTCTGGCGGCGGTCACCGCCTGAGAGGAGTAAGTCTCATGGCTACAGACAACACGGTGACCATCACCGGAAACGCAACACGCGAACCCGAGGTCCGCTTCACGCAGGGCGGATCGCAGGTGGCCAGCTTCGGCGTGGCCGTCAATCGACGGTGGCAGAACCGTCAGAGCGGCGAGTGGGAGGAGTCGGTTTCCTACTTCGACGTCAACTGCTGGAATCAACTGGCGGCCAACGTCGCCGAGTCAGTCGGCCGGGGCACGCGTGTCACCGTGACCGGCCGCCTCGACCAGCGCAGCTGGGAGACGCCCCAGGGTGATCGGCGGTCCAAAGTGGAGATCGTCGCCGACGATGTGGCGGTCAGCCTCCGCTGGGCGACGGCCCAGGTCACCAAAAACGAGCGTGACGGAGGAGGCGGTCGAGGGAGTGGATACGGCGGTCAGCAGAGCTCCCGAGATCGGTCCGAGGGTCGCGATTTCGGCGGGAGCGGGGGCGGCGCCGAGGTTCCCCCCACCTACAACCCAGACGAGGAGCCGTTCTGATGGCACGAGCAGCCTCCCGGAAACGGGGCATGGCCAAGGACACGAAGCGCCGGGGCAAGAAGAAGACCAGCATTCTGAGTGCAGAGCACATCGAGTACGTCGACTACAAGGATGTCGACCTGCTCAAACGGTTCATGTCCGATCGCGCCAAGATCCGCGGCCGGCGGGTCAACGGCAATGACGTCCAGCAGCAGCGGCTCGTGTCCCGGGCCATCAAGAACGCCAGGGAGATGGGCCTGCTGCCCTACACCAGCCGGGTCACGACCCAGCGTCGCAGCCGGCAGGAACGGTCGGACTCGGGGAGGGACGACACCGAGCGACGCCCGCGCGATGACGCCGAGCGACGCGACCGCGATGACACCGAGCGACGCCCGCCCGAGGACCGTGGCGAGCGGGACACGACGGCCGCCTCGACCGAGGGAGGGGAAGAGTAGATGCGGCTCGTGCTGCTCGACGAGGTT
>JBFGLT010000103.1:0-11766 GCA_041576015.1 Acidimicrobiales bacterium | reverse complement strand
GAAGTCCACATCGCCGACGATGCCAGCCTCGGTGCGGCTCACGCCGACATCGACGACGGCGGCGCCGGGCTTGACGTGATCGATCGTGATCATGCCGGCGCTCCCAGCCGCCGCCACCAGGATGTCGGCGTCCCGGCAGACAGCCGGCAGATCCGGAGTTCGGCTGTGGGCAAGCGTCACGGTGGCGTCGACACCCTTGCGCCCGAGGAGGAGAACCTGAGGCAGCCCGACTAGCGTCGATCGACCGACGACCACGGCCCGCTTCCCGGCGGTTTCCACGCCGTACCGCTCGAGCAGCCGCATCACACCGAGGGGCGTGCACGGCACGTGACCGGGGTTCCCGCGCAGAAGACGGCCCATCGACCGCTCGGTGAGACCGTCGACGTCCTTCTCCGGTGGGATGAGGGCCAGCACCTGTTCGGCGTCGAGGCCAGACGGGAGAGGTAGCTGGACGAGAACGCCGTGAACCGACGCATCCCCCGCCAGTCCGGCGACGACCGACTCGACCTCGTCCTGGGTGGCGTCGGAGCCGAGCTCGATATGACGGCTCTGCAGGCCGGCCTCCACCGCCTTCTTCCGCTTCGAGCCGACGTACACCCGTGACGGCCGGTCGTCGCCCACGAGCACGGTGGCCAGCGCGATGTCGGGCGAGCCTTCGGCGGCCACCCGCTCAGCCAGGCCGGCCACGATCTCGTCCCGCAGCCGGATGCCGTCCATCAGCACCGCTCCCCCGGGCGTGCGTTCTATTCTTGCCACGGCCTTGCACTCCTCGGATGGCGGCTCTGGAGGGCGAAGCTAGCGAACCGGCACTCGAGTTTTGGTCTCGATGGCCACATTTGCCACCATGTGGCAACGCTCAGGCGGTCGCTCGGGTGCGGCGTAGGACGGGATCGGCCAGAGCCAGCACACGATCGGTCGTGCGGAACACCAGGCCCGAGACCCCCGGCGTGTCCGAGTCGACCAGGTTGCCCATCACCTGGAGGGTGATGTTGGCGATCGACTGGGTCCCGACCGCCAGACGCAGACCGGAGCGCAGGATCCACGGGTGCCCGATGAGGAACGAGAACCGCCGGCCGGTCCGCAAGAAGGCGTCGAAACGGTCACCGATCTCCCGGTCGTATCGTTCAGGGGCGGACGCCGGGTCGTCGAGAAACAGATCGGCGGCCAGCATCCCCGATTCCAGTCCGTAGTCGATGCCCTCACCGTTCATCGGGTTGACCAGCCCGGCCGCGTCCCCGATGGCCACCCAGCCCTGGCCGTGCCGCCGCCGGGCCGACATGGGGAGCCGCCAGGCCATGGGGCGCTCGAGGTTCGGTCCCAGCTCCCAGGCGTCGTTCACCAGCTCCCGGTAGCTGGACAGGAGTCGATTCAGATTGAGCTTCTTGAACCCCTTCATCGTGCTGAGGGCTCCAACCCCGATGTTGACCGTGCCGTCCCCGGCCGGAAACATCCACCCGTACCCGGGGACCGGCGTGCCGTTCTCGTCGCGTAGGGTCAGGCAGGCCTCCAGATGCTCGGAGGCGTGGCGAGGCGATTCGGCATAGGTCCGAATAGCCAGCCCGAACGGTTCGTCGTCAACTCGCTCGGCACCGAGCATTCGGGCGACGGCCCCCGGTGCCCCGCTGGCGGCGATCACCATGTCGGCGGTGTGAACGTGCCCGTCGGCCTTGACCCCGATGACGCGACCGCCGGCGAACTCCGGCAACGCCTCGGTCTCCCAGACCACTTCAGCACCGGCCTCGGCCGCCGCATCGATGAGCGCCGCATCGAGCCGGCGACGGGGCCAGACGGCGCCGTGATCGGGAAACCTCGTCCCGGACGGCCACGGCAACTCGCGGACGGTCCTGTTGGCGATCATGCGCAAGCCGGCGATTCGGTGGGCGTCGGCGAGGTCGATGGCGAGTTCGTTCAGGGCCGCCACGGCACGAGGGGTCAGTCCATCACCGCAGACCTTGTCCCGGCCATAGGGCGCCTTGTCGAAGACCCGCACCGTTGCGCCGTTCCGGGCCGCCCTGATGGCGGCCGCCGCCCCCGCCGGTCCAGCGCCGATGACGACGATGTCGGTATGACTCACCCGACCAGAATGCCTGCTCGACCGGGGCGACCCTCAACCGTGGCGGCGTGACGGTATTCATGCCGGCGGCCGGGTGACCGGCTTCGACAGCGACGGTTGGGCCGCAGCCTTGGTGGTGGGCAGTGCCCCGAGGGAAGGCAGTTCAGTGCGGTGCTCCCGGAGGATGAGCCCGGTCACTCCATACACGGATCTCCTTGCCGATCGTGAGAACATCGACCTCGCCATGCTCGCTCGTCCCATTCGCCTCGCCACCGCAGTCGTGGCCATCGCCTCCGTTGCGACCGCCACCCTGGTGGCAGCACCCGCCGGCGCCCTCGCCGACGCCACGGCCGGGGGGCTGAGCCTCTCGGTGCTCGACGCCGTGATCCTGGGTCTGGTCGAGGGAGTCACCGAGTATCTGCCGATCAGCTCGACTGGTCACCTCCTCGCCACCAACGAACTGCTCGGGCTGAACGAGACCGAGGAGGCCGAACGGCTACTCGATGCCTACGCCATCTGCATTCAGGCCGGGGCCATTTTGGCGGTACTGGTCGTGTACAAGACGCGGTTCCAGCAGATGCTCGACGGGTTGCTCGGACGTTCCGCCGAGGGTCGACAGGTGCTGCTGGCTGTCATCACGGCCTTCGTTCCCACGGCGGTCATCGCCCAATTCCTCTTCCCGGTCGTACGCGACCGGGTCTTCGGCGTCGGCCCGATCGCCGCCGCCTGGATCGCCGGCGGCGTGCTGATCCTGGCCCTGACCCGGATCGGCTACTTCGGCCGTCCCGGCAAGGAGCTCGGCGAGCTGACGCTGCAGAACGCCGTCGTGATCGGCCTGATGCAGACTCTGGCGATGTGGCCCGGTGTCAGCCGGAGCCTGATCACCATCATCGCCGGGATCGTCGTCGGGTTGAGCCTCCGGGCCGCCGTCGAGTTCAGCTTCCTCCTCGGGCTCGTGACGCTCTCGGCCGCCACCGCCTACGCCGGCCTCGACGACGGTGCCGACCTGGTCGACACCTTCGGCTGGACCAACCCACTGATCGGCCTCGTGGTTGCCTTCCTTTCGGCGGTCGTGGCGGTCCGCTGGATGGTCGCCTACCTCAACACCAAGGGATTCGACATCTTCGGGTGGTACCGCATCGCGGCCGGCATCGCCGCCTTCGCTCTGATCGGCCTCGGCGCGCTCCCCTTCGGCGCCTGACCGCGACCGGGCGGGCGGAATCCGCTCAGGCGGTGTTGATCCGCCGGAACCCCTCGGCCAGGCGGCCCGCACCGACCCCGCCCTCCATCGCCACCCGCTCGCCCCACCCGCGGATCATCCCCGGCAGACCGTCCGGGTTCTGCATCTGGCTCTCGTGGCAGAGGAGCGCTTCGATCTTGCGGTCGATGACTTCGGTGATATCCACGTAGTGGTTCGGGTCCGGTCCACCGATGAGCCAGGTCTCGGGAACCGCATGGGGTTCGAGGCCATCGTCGGACAGCAGTTCGGGGAAGGCGAACTCGTTGCGGGCGTCGGGATAGACCGCCGACAGGCACGCCTCGCCGGTCGCCAGATGGTCGGGATGGCTGCCGTAGATGCGTTCGAGATTCCGGATCGGTGACTGGGTCATCACCCGGTCGGGCCGAACCTGCCGGATCACGCTGGTGATGGCGCGACGGAGATCGAGCGTGGCCTGCACCGCTCCATCCTGGAATCCGAGGAAGTGCAGTTCGGTCACGCCGACCACCTTGGCCGCCCTGGTCTGCTCTTCGCGACGGATCTCGGCCATGCGCGCTCGGGAGATCGAGTTGTCGAATCCGCCGGCCTGGCCGTCGGTGGCGATGCAATAGACGACGCGATGGCCGGCGTCGGTCAAGGTCGCCGTCGTGCCGGCGCAGCCGAAGTCGAGGTCGTCGGGATGGGCAGCGACGTTCAGGATGGTGAGCGGCGTGGTCACTGCCCCAACGTTAGGCCAACGCCGGACATCCCGTACGATCGGAGACCAAGTAGCGATGCGAACATTCGTTCGCTACTCTCCAAGGATGGCATCTGTGCTCCAGCTCGGTCTGCTGGCCGGCGGTTCACCCGGCCAGCCCGCCCCCGATGCCCGGCCCGTCCGCACCGAGATGGGGGGTGGAGCGTGGTTCGACCATTGCGGGGACTGGCTGCCCGGCGCCGACTCTTGGTTCGACCTCGTGAGGGATCGGGGCGACTGGAATGCCGAGCGCCGTCCGATGTACGACAAGATGGTCGACGTCCCCCGGCTGGTGTGGTGGCCGGTGGATCCGGAGGCGGTCATACCCGAGCTGGCTCCGCTGCGCAGATGGTTCGAGAACCACTACGACCGACCGTTCCGGACGATCACGGCCAACTGGTATCGAGACGGGCGCGACAGCGTCGCCATGCACCGCGATCGAGTTCGAACTCCCGGCGACACGATCGTCGCCATCGTGTCCCTCGGCGGACGGCGCCCGCTCGCCGTCAAATCAGACGCCGGCGGTCAGCTCCGCCGGATCGACCTGGGCCACGGGGACCTGTTCGTCATGGGCGGCACCTTCCAGGCAACGAACCGGCACGGAGTGCCCAAGGTGGCCGCCGCCGAGCCGCGGATCAGCCTCATGTTCCGCACCTGAGCTTCGCAGGCAGCGTCCGGCGACGGCTCCCCAGTACTCTCCGACCATGAGCATGATCGGAACACGGGTGGTGCGGGTCGAGGATCCGGAACTGCTCACGAGCGGAGGCAAGTACGTCGACGATCTGGCACCGCCCGAGGCGCTGCACGTGACCTTCGTGCGATCGGTACTCCCCCATGCCCGCATCACGGTCGACACGAGCGAGGCCGAGCAGCACCCCGACGTCGTCGCCGTTTTCGCCGCCGATGGGCTGGGACTGGAGGCAACCCCGCCGGCGATGCCGGTCTTCAACCAGGGCATGCGACGAAGCCAGCTGGCCGCCGGCACCGTCCGTTACGTCGGGGAACCGGTGGCGGCGGTCGTGACCACCACGCGCCCCGGAGGTGTCGACGCCGCCGAACTCGTGGTCGTCGACTACGAAGAGCTTCCGCTCGTGCTCGATCCCGGCGACGCCATTGCCGATGGTGCTCCGGTGCTCTTCGACGAAGCGGGAACCAACGTCGTCATCGACTTCCCGGCCGGCTCGGAGCTCGACGAGTTTCTCACCGGAGCCGAGGTCGTCGTCGAACTGGACTTCCGAAGCCCCCGGATGGCGCCCTGTCCGCTCGAGCCGCGTGCCACGGTCGCCCGCTGGGACACCGTCGATGGTCGCGCCCGTCTCACGCAGTGGTCGAGTACACAGGGGGCACATGCCACCAGGGACGGCCTGGCGGCGGCGTGCGGCCTCGACCCCGACCAGGTTCGGGTGATCTGTCCCGACGTCGGCGGCGGCTTCGGTGCCAAGAACGGCAACTACCCCGAGGACATCGTGTGCGCGTTGATCGCTCGCCGGCTCGACCGCCCGGTTCGGTGGGCCGAAACCCGCAGTGAGTCGATGCTCGGGCTGGTGCACGGACGGGCGCAGGACTTCCGCTGCGTCCTGGGCGGACGAGCGGATGGCACGATCACCCACTACTCGCTCGGCATCACCCAGGACGCTGGCGCCTACCCGACCATCGGGGCCATCCTGCCCCGCCTCACCAGGCTGATGGCCACCGGCGTGTACGACATTCCAAACGTTCGGGTCGACGCCCGCAGCGTCGTCACCAACACGATGCCGGTCGGGGCCTTTCGCGGGGCCGGCCGGCCCGAGGCCGCTCATGCCATCGAGAGAATGGTCGACGTGTTCGCTCAGCGGCTGGCACTGGATCCCGTCGAGGTCCGGCGGCGGAACTTCCACCTACCCGACGCGTTTCCCTTGACCACTCCGACGGGCGCGGCCATGGATACCGGCGACTACGCCGCCGCCCTGGATCGGGTCCTCGAGGCGGTCGACTACCCCACCCTGCGGGAGGAGCAGGCGGCCCGGCGGGCCGACCGTCGGGCCGGCTCACACCTCGGGATCGGGCTGTCGACCTATGTCGAAATCACCAACCCGCTGGGCAACCAGGAGTACGGCAGCCTCGAGGTGTTCCCCGACGGCACCGCGCTCGTGCTCACCGGGTCGAGCAGCCACGGCCAGGGCCACCACACTGCGTTCGCGCAGCTGGCGAGCGACCGCACCGGGATCCCGATGGACAAGATCACTGTTCGCCACGGCGACACCGACGAGGTCCCCCGGGGAGGGGGAACCGGCGGATCGAAAAGCCTGCAGCTCGGCGGTAGCGCGGTCGTGCTCGCTTCGGACGCGGTGATCGATCGAGCCAAGTCGGCCGCCGCCGACCTGTTGGAGGCCAATCCGGATGACGTCGTCCTCGACGCCGGCCGGTTCCACGTGGCGGGGACCCCGACCAGGGGTGTCGAGTGGGCGGTCGTCGCCACCTGGCTGGCCACGAGGAACGAACCCCTTCGCGCCGAGGCCGATTTCGAGCCTCTGGGTGCCACGTTTCCCTTCGGCGCCCACGTGTGTGTCGTCGAGGTCGACGCCGAAACCGGTCGGGCGGACATCTGGCGCTACGTCGCCTGCGACGACGCCGGCACGATCATCAATCCTCTGCTCGTCGACGGGCAGGTACATGGTGGCGTGGCGTCGGGCATCGCACTGGCGCTGTGGGAGGAGTTCGTCTACGACGACGCCGGCAACCCGATCACTTCCAACTTCATGGACTACGCAATCCCGTCGGCGGCGGAGTTCGGTCTGTTCGAACGGCTTCCGATGGAGACCCCGACGCCGCGAAACCCCCTGGGTGCCAAGGGCATTGGCGAATCGGGCACGATCGGGGCCACGCCGGCGGTTCAGAACGCCATCGTGGATGCACTCGCCCACCTCGGCGTGACCCACGTCGACCTTCCGCTGCTGCCCGGACGGGTCTGGTCGGCAATGAATGGTGTCACCAGCGGTTGAGGAGGCGGGCACGCTCGATGAACGACTGTGTGAGCAGGTGCCGGGGATGCTCGAGCACCTGTTGTACGGGGCCGTCCTCCACCGTCCGGCCATCGTGGAGGAACACCAGCCGATCGGCCGCCGCTCGGGCGAATCCCATGTCGTGGGTCACGATCACGACCGTCACGTCGGTCCGGGCGACCTCGGCCACCAGCTCCAGGATCCCGCGGGTGAGCTCCGGATCGACCGACGCCGTCGGTTCGTCCAGGAGCAGAAGCTCGGGATCGGTACAGAGCGCTCTGGCGATCGCCACCCGTTGCTGCTCCCCGCCGGAAAGCTCAGCGGGGTACTTGGACGCATGGCGAGCCATGCCGACCTGATCCAGCGCCGCCATCGTCCGGGCCCTCGCCTCGGGCCCCGAACGATGCTTGACCAGTCGCTGGGCGATCGAGACGTTCTGCTCGACGGTCAGAAGCGGGAAGAGGTTGAAATCCTGGAACACCATCCCGCACCGGCGGCGGAGGTCGGCTCGAGTCGGCTCGCTGTCGGATACATCCAAGCCGAGTACCTCGAGCGATCCGGCCGTCACCGGTTCCAGACCGTTGAGGCAACGAAGCAAGGTGGACTTCCCGGAGCCACTGGCGCCGATCACCACGACGACCTCGCCGAACTCGACCTCGAGGGCGGCATCGGTGACGGCCGGCGTCGACTCATAGTACTTGCAAATGTGGCGGGCTCGGATCGCCACGGGCTCGGCGGGTGCTTCGACCGGCTCGACGAACAATGGGGCCTCGATCTGGGCCAGCAGCATTCCGTCCGGTTGTCGGCGTGGCTTCTTCACCATCCGCCTCCCTCGAACCGAGCCTAGACCATGGCGAGCCCGGCCGGCCCTTAGACCAGCGCGTCCTCCGAGCTGGGTAGCGATGGCACGAACTGGGCGCGACGGTCGCCGACTTCGGCCAGCAGTTCGGCGAGATAGCGCGTCGGGGCGAGGGACGTGACGGCCCGGTAGCGGCCGTCGGGCGTCTGTCGTTGCAGCCGCCACTCCGAGCGGCTCTTCGTGTACCGGAAACGCACGAGCGGCACGACGCCATCGGGCCGCCGCTCCACCAGTTCGATCGTCGAGACGCCCGAGACCAACTCGAACTCGAAATCCACCGCTCCCTGATTGCGCCGCTCCTGGTTCAAAACGTTCACCCACCGCTGCGCTCGAAGCCGGTCTATGTCAGGGATCATGCCAGACCTCCTTGCTCAGCCCGCTGGTCCCAACCTATTCCATCGAGTGGCCGGAGTGCGCGATGGCACCGGTATTCTCAGCCGGCCACCTCCAGCTGCAACCACTGGCGGTAGACCGGCGCCACCCACTCGACGGGGGCGATGACGACCTCGGGCACGTCGTAATCGTGCTCGGACTCGAGTCGGTCAGCCAGTTCGCTGGCCCGGTCCAGGGTCGTCTTGCACAGCAGGAGGACCTCGGGCTCGTACACGACGGCGCCCTCCCACCGATAGGTGCTCTCGATGGCGATCAGCTGGACGCACGCGGCCAACCGCTGATCGACGACGAGACCGGCCAGACGCCGGGCCTGGGCCTCGGATCCCACTGTCGTGACGACGATTCGCATGTCGGTCATCGCGCCACTGTGGTCCACGCGGTGACGATTCGCCTACATCACGGTGGTCAGGCCGCCGTCGACGACATAGACGTGACCGGTGACGTACTCGTTGCGCACGAGCGCCAGGACCGCCTCGGCACAGTCGGCAGGGGTGGCCGAGCGGGGAACGGGGGCCGCAGAGCGCACAGATTCGTGGAGTGCATCCCAGTCGGCGGTCCATGGCGTCGCCACCAGCCCGGGGGCAACGGCGTTGAACCGCACCGGTCCGTGGGATTTGGCGAGAAGGGTGGTCATGTGGTTCAGCGCCGCCTTACTCATCGCATACGCGATCGAGCTTCCGACTGGCCGGATACCGGCGACCGAGGTCACGGTGACCACGTTCCCGTGCGCCGACTCACGCAGGTGCGGAATGGCCAGCTTGGTCAGGGTCCAGGTGCCGTGAACGTTCACGGCGAAGGTCTTTTCGAAGATCTCGTCGGTCAGGGCATCGAGGTCGTCGTGTGCAACGACGGTGGTCCACCCCGCGTTGTTGACCAGGATGTCGAGGCCGCCGAAGCGCTCGACCGTCGAGTCGATGAGGCGCCGGCACTCCGACGGGTCGGAGATGTCGGCTCGCACGTACATCGACGGGTTGGGCAACGCCTCGGCGACCGCCGTGCCCGC
The DNA here is from genome assembly GCA_041576015.1 of Acidimicrobiales bacterium. Lineage (GTDB taxonomy): Bacteria > Actinomycetota > Acidimicrobiia > Acidimicrobiales > SZUA-35 > JABDIY01. The sequence continues at coordinate 2,522 of JBFGLT010000103.1, read as the reverse complement.
CGCCACCGAGGTCCCCGAGTTCACGACCACGCTGGCGCCGAGCTGGTTCAGACGCCGGGCGACCTCGGCACCGATGCCGCTCGAGGATCCCGTGACGATCGCGGTCCGGCCGGTGAGTTCGCTCATGGGCAGATTCTGCCATCATCATCGCCGTGGCCGCTCCCCGGACTCGGCGGCCTCAAGCGATCGACCCCCGCACGCGACTCACCCCCGGAGGAGCACATGCGTGCGCCTCCGGGGTGAGACCGGGCCGGGGGATGACGGTCAGTGGTTGGCGATCGCCTTCACCAGTTCGGACTTGCTCATGGTGGCCCGACCTTCGATGTCGAGGTCCTTGGCCATCTCGTACAGCTCGGCCTTGGTCATCTTGGCGAGGTGCGCCTTCTCGGCCTTGGCCTCGCTGGCCTCCACCTTCCGGGCGCCGGTGGTCACCTTCGCAGCGACGGTGGTCTCGGCTTCGCCGAGCACGATCCCGAACTGGCCGGCGACCTTCTTGAAGCCTTCGGAGGCGACGTCGAAGGACTCCTCGGCGAGGCGCTGGGCATCGGTGGCGAACTTCTGGGCGGTCGTGACCAAGGTCTTGACGCGCGCCTCGGCGACGTCGCCGAACTCTTCGGAGTACTTGTTGGCGGTGCCGACGACGTTCTTGGCGTTGTCGGAGGCGAACTCGCCGACGTTGCCGAAGGTCTCGGTGACCACGTCGATCGCTCGCTCGGTTCCGCCCACGACCCGCTCGGTGGCGGCCCGGTTGAACCGGAACACGGCCTTGGGGACGGCGGGAAGCTGGTGCTCGACCTGGTCGAGTCGTTCGTTGATGGTCTCTGTGATGGGCATGGGGGTCACACTCTCCTAGGCGATTTCACGCCTGCTAACGGGTTGCTAGCAAAAGTATATGCCCAGGTGCTTGCAGAAGTAAACATCGCGCGAGCGTGACAGTTGTCATCTCAGGCGAGGGGATCGAGCCCGCCCCATTCGAGATCCAGCGACGGGGGCTCGCCGGGGGCGTCGGCGTGGATCTCGGGGATCTCCTCGTGCTGATCGAGGCCGAGGGCGTCGGCGATCCCGATCATGGCCGCCATGATCACTGAGCCGTGGTGGCGCGGCGGGCGGGGATCCGTGTTCATCTCGACCACGCCGCCACCTCCTCCAGCGTGCCGATCCGGTCGGCGAGGTCATAGGAGACCGGATAGACCATGAGCTCGGCGGCGCCGGTGCGATCGGCCAGACCGCTCAGTTCCGAGACGACGACCTCGGGCGTACCGACGATGCCCGATGCGGGCAACGTCCCCTCCTGCGGAAAGGCGGGATGGGCGAGCGCCTCATCGGGTGGCAGGAGGGGGTGGAGCTGACCTCGGCGAATCCCCGCCCGGCGTAGACGGCTGGGAGCGGCCAGCCACTCGGCCTTGTCGGGACTCGGTCCCACGACCACCGTGGCCGTGACGATGAGATACGGCTCGTCGAGCACCGGCGAGGCCCGGAAGCTCGAGCGATAGAGGTCGGCGGCGATGTTCGTGCCGCCGAGCTCGAAATGGTGGGCAAAGGCAAACGGCAGGCCGAGCAGGCCGGCCAGCTGGGCGGAGAAGCCACTCGATCCGAGCAAGATGACTGGCGGATACGTCCGAGCGACCGGCGTTGCCGCCAGCTCGCCCACCGGCGCGTGTTCGTGTCGGTGGTCGCCCAGCAACCCCATGAGGTCGACCACGTCCCGGGGGAAGCGATCTTCCCCGCCGCGGTCCAGGTTCCGCCGCAGGGCCACAGCAGTGCGGCGGTCGGTGCCGGGAGCTCGACCGATACCGAGATCGATCCGGCCCGGGTACAGCGCCTCCAGCATGGCGAACTGCTCGGCGACGACGAGGGGCGCGTGGTTGGGAAGCATCACCCCGCCCGACCCGAGCCGGATCCGGCTGGTGCGGGCACCGACGTGGGCGAGGAGGACCGCGGGGCTCGTGCTGGCCACGGTCGGCATGTTGTGATGTTCGGCAACCCAGAACCGCCGGTAGCCCAACCGGTCGGCCGCCTCGGCCACGAGCGCCGACTCCTCCAGCGCCTCGCTCGACGTTGCGTCGTGTCGGACCATGGCCAGGTCGAGAACGGACAGCGGCAGAACCATGTGGCACCACGGTAGGCCCCAGGGCGCTCCGAACCGCAGCGTGGATGGCTGCTACATCCGAACCGACCGTCCGCCGGGCGCCGCGAGAACGGCGGCCAGGCCGGGGGCGCTGCGGCGCTCGACGACCAGCGTCGACCCCAACGACTCGAGGAGGCGGCCGAGCCGGCCGGCGTCGGGGTGGACGATGGACAGCTCGGCGATTCTCACGGCCGGGTCGAGCGTCTCGGCCGGCCGCGGCGGACCGGCCCCCCATTCGATGAGGAACGGCTGGGTCCCGCCGAGGTCCTCGGACGGGGGGATCGCCAGGCGCCAGGTCAACACCGAGCCATCGGCCAGCGCACGGCTCATCGATCGAATCGGACCGGGATCGAGGCCGGCGGCTCGGACGAGATCGCAGGCGGCGACCAGGTCG
>JBFGLT010000102.1:0-12115 GCA_041576015.1 Acidimicrobiales bacterium | reverse complement strand
GGTGACCGATGCCGAAGGGGGCCGGCTTCAGCTGACAAGCTACGTTTGGGACGAGGGAGCGGGATGGGTGGAACACGCGTCGTGGGTGAGCGGCACGACCGACACCTCGTTCGTTGCCGTTCTCTCGGCCTGGAACTGGTCTCCGAACTATCCAGCGGTCACCGTTCGATTCGACGACTTCATGTCGTCGAACTCAGGTGACAGCTTCGATGCCGGTCCTCTGTCGACGATCTGGCAGGTGAACACACAAGGCGTAGATGGCCTTGTGTATGGTGCTACCGCCGAATCGGTGGGGGCGCCGGTGGAAATCGAGGATGGTCAACTCGTCATCCGCCTCACCGAGGGTCCGGCGTCTGCGATACTCGAAAAGCGGGCCGATCTCTTTCATGGCGTCAACCTCGACCGGGACTTCGACCTCTCCGTGCGATTCAGCCTCGACGACGACTTCTACTCGCTCGCATCGGGTGGACTCAGCCTCACCATCGTCTGTACTGCCTGCCCCGAGGAATTCCAGGCCGGAATCACGCTGCTGGGAAACTCCTATCTGTCATGGGACGCAGCCGGCGCCTACGACCGCACCCTGACCGCGACGCCGGCGAATCAGTTGGAAGGCGGCTTGAGGTTGCGAGGGACCACAGCCGAGGGCTGACGGCGGCGGTCGCGCCAGGGGAAAGCGGGGCGTCTCCCGTGGCCGGCAAGGGCACCTGCCGGCTGGTGAACGGCCGCTGCGTTCCCGACGACGATGGTGGTTGCGACGAGGGCTACTCGTGCGAGCTGTTCCGCCGGAAGATGTTCCGGTCGAGAGGCTGCTGGGAATGGGTGGAGCGCAAGACCGGTACGTCTGGTGCTACCGCTGCGCCTGCGCTCGACGAGCCGACGAGTAGGCAACCCTGGAAGAGGTGTTGCGGAACGGTCGTGTCGGCGATTGGCCCTCGAGTCAGCTGACCCGGCTCATCATGACGGCCGACGTGCCGTTTGTGCCGTGCCACATCCCGCTGATCGCCGAGCCGTCACCGGTCAGGTCGACAACCAGCCGCCCCCCGACCCCGAGGTTGTTGACGCAGTCGATGATCGCCCGCCGCCCCTGGACGACACCGGCGCCCTGCATGAGGACGCCATGGATCGACGCCCCCTGGATCTGCACCCGACTGCCGGACTGATACAGGTCGTGGAGCGAGCCGTCCGCTGACTGCCACCGGCCGGTGAAGCCCTTCGTTCGGCCCGACCGAACCGAACCCCGAACCCCGAACGGTTGTGAGATCGGTTCGGGGCCGGGTTCGCGTACCCGGCGGTCGGGCTCGACGTTCGTCTCCCGCTCACCGCACCTGGTGCACGCCCGGCTCTGGGTCGTGCTGGAGGTCGCCTGCCAGGCTCCCCACGTGTGACGCACCCGCACAGAGTCGTGATCGACTTCTGCGCAGTGCTCACAGACGTCGACCTGCCGGCAATCGGTCGACAGGTAGGTGGCCTGCCACTCGTGGACGAGCGACACGTGTTCGTCACCGCACCTGGTGCAGAACGCGACGAACTCACAGGCGGCATCGACGATGCGCTGAGCGGGCGTCCACTCATGGGTGATCCGTTGCCCGTCGTTGCCGCATCGTCGGCACGTGCGGGACTGGTCGCAACGGTCGGCGTCGACGTAGAACCAGTCGCCTTTGTGTGCTCCGACACCGCAGGTGACGCCGCGTTTGAGCTTGCTGAACAGCCCGGTGGTCTGCTGAGCGGCCGATGCGGTGGCCTCCCGCTCGGCGGCCAGTCGTTGCCCGTCGATCTCGAGCTGCCGCTCGGCGCGGACCCCGGCTGCCCGCCGCCACTCCTCGTTGGCGACTCGGCGAAGGCGGTCGAGCGCCTGATCGCGCTCCTGTTCGGTCGGGCCGGCGCGCCCGGCCGACCGGAATGGGTCGTCCTCGTATGCCGAGCCTTGCTGATGACGGTTGGCATCGTTCTCGGCTCGGCGGGCCCGTTCCTCGGCCGCCTTGGCCTCCCGTTCGGCCTGTTCGGCCCGCCGTTCGGCCTGCTCCGCCCGCCGTTGCGTCGCCTCCTGATCCTGGCCGCCTCCGGTTCGCCTGGCGTGTTCGAGGTCGTAGCGTCGCCGCTTGGCCTCGTCGAGCAGGGTCTCCCGAGCGTCGTTCAACACCTGCATCTTGGCGGTGTCACCGCCCCGATCGGGGTGGTACTCGAGCGAGAGCTTCTTGTATGCCGCCTCGATCACGGCGGTCCGAGCGGTACTGCTCACCTCCAGCAGTTCGTAGTAGTCGATCCACTCCGCCTGCCAGGTCATGTCGTCACCTCCCAACCAAGAGTCGGCGCCGTCTGCGGCGGTCAGCTGCCCTGAGTCTTGGCATCGGCTTCGTCCTCGGCGTCATCGTCGGCGCGGAGAGCCCGTTGCAGGGCATCCCGTTGGGCGTCGGTCAGTTTCCCGATCTCGACGTGTTCCCCGTCGACATCGACCTTGACCGTCGGTCCGCCCCGCAACCGGCGAACGATGGCGTCAACGTTGTCGAGGATGGTCTTGATGCTGCCGGTCACCTGAGCGGTCCCCTGGAGCATGACCAGAGCAACGGCCAGCTCGGGGACGATCTCGGCGATCCCGGATCGGTACTGCTCGCCCCGCTGTTCGATCACATCCACGTCCTCGATCTGGGTCGACGTGGCCTGCAACCGGCCGAGCTCCGTTCGCAGCTCGACCGCGAGCTCATCAAGGTCCACCTCGTCGCCGGGTGTGACGATGAAGTCAAGCTGTGACATGGCAACCACCTCCTCGTTGGCCTGGCAATCCGTTCGCCACCAGGAAAAATGATCCCCAGAACTGGGGAGATCGCAGCACCGGTCGGGCGTCTCGTCGGAACTGGTTGATCGCACCCTGGAGGGCGAGATCGGCCGGCTCGTCCAGAAGACGACGGTGGAAGGCCAGGGTGATCGGCTCGGCGACCTCGTCCTTCACCAGCCACTGCCCGGCCACGATCTGTCTTGCTCCGGCGAAGAAGAACGAAGCCTGCAAACCCAGGAGATCGTCGCCGGGCAGTTCCTCCAGGCCCCGACCCGACGACATCCGCTGACCGGCGTTGCACGCCGACAGGACGACGGTGGTGCCCCGCAGGTTGCACGTGGAGATGTCGATGCCGTCGAACCGCGATCGCTCGAGCAACAGGTAGGACCGCAGCGGATCGTCCTCGATGACCTGCTCCCCGTGGACGGCCAGGTGCAGGCTCGACGGAGCGGGCCCGGTTGCCTGGAGGGTGTCGAGCAGCTCGGCCCGCGAGATCGACGGATCCAGCAGGTGGGCCGGCACACCCTCCCGCTGATAGTGCGCCACCACGGCCTCGCTCTCCGGTATGGCTCGGTGCAGACGGTGCAAACCGGGGTCGGTTGGCACGTCATAGTGGTCGACCCCGAGCGCCACCACATCCGGCCGGCAGGGTGCCGCCGCCTTGGGAACCGAGGCCAGAGTGGGGAGCAGCGCCACGGCGAACCGGTCGATCACCAACCGGCCCCGATGCGTCATGACCGAGTAGGGGATGCCGTGCAGCTTGCCGTGGAGCGCCACCGACAGCCTGCTGCAGCCCTCCAGAATCCCGTCGATCCGGTCCGGAAACAGCACGGGTTCGAGCGCTCGGCCGGCGGCTCCGATCCGACCCCTCGACGGCCCGATGCCGAGTGCCGCCATTCTCAACGCCTCGAGTTGGTCGAGCTGAGCGTCATCCAGCTCGACCAGCTCGCGTTCGGTCCGGTCGGCGGCGTAGGCGGTGACGACCAGGCGCCGGCGGTCGACCGAGAAGTAGGAGAGGACCCGCTGCCCTTCGGCCAGCGACTCCTGAACACGTTTCACGGAGACGACCGCGGGTGGAGGGTCACATTTGAGGGTCTCGAACAGGGAGTCGAGAAGCCGCCGCCGAGGTGACAGCGGATCCGGGCTCGGGTCGTCGTCTCGCAACGTACCGGCGGGGGCCCGGAGACGCTGGGCCTCTGGACCCATGAACGACCCCGACTGCGGATCGACCATGACCAGCCCGCGCGCCCGAGCCAGTTGCGTCCAACCGTGGGCCACCTCGAATCCGCCGGTGGCAACAGCAGCCCACACCCCGAGCCGGTACAGCTTGGCCGATGGACGAAGGACCGAACTCAGCAGGTACGGAGCCGTATGGAGATACCGGCCACGCTCCACGATCTCGATGCCCTGACGGCACACCTCGATGACCTCGTCGAACCTCCCTTCGGCGTCGAGGACGCCGGCCTTCGTCGTCAGGAGGGCGACCCTCAGCTCCTTGTTCCCACCCGGTACCAGGTTGAGCGCCTCGTCGACCAGACGGAGCGATTCCACCCGGTCGCCGCTGTCCGCCGCCAGGTCGGCCAGGAGATGCCGGGCCTTGGCCCGGAGATCCGGTCTGCCCTCGACATCAGCCTCGTCGATCGTGTCCAGCAGCACTCGACGGAACTCGTCCCGGTCGGCGACGTCGATCCTCTTCCGTCGATTCGACAGCTTCCGCAGCTTCGCGGCCAGCCGGAAGGACGACCCGCTCATCAGGCCGGCGACCTATCCGTCATCCATCTCACCGCGCATGTAGCGGGCCCGCTCCCGGTCCAACTCCTCCGAGAACAGGGACGAGGCAGGATCCGGGGGTTCGGTTCCGTGCTCGTCTCGCCACTGCTGACGCAGCGCCTCCATCGCCCGGGCGGTGAAGTCGGCCGAGTCTTGATCGCCTTCGGATTCGGTTCGGTCGAGTCGGTCGAACTGCTCGACGTAGCGCTCGGCCTCATCATCGTCGTCCAGCACCACGCTGAGACCGATCCACAGCCGCCGGAAGAGGCTCCGAACCCGCAGTGCCCCGGCCAGTGGTGCCGCCTCGCCACCGACCAGCATGGAAGCGAAGGCGTCGCCGACGCTGGCGCCGCGGATCAGCTCACGATGCGGTTCGAGCTCACCTTCGGCTGCCCGGAGCAAGGCCGTGGCGTCGTGGAACTCGCCCGAGTCGATGTGGACCTCGGCGAGGTCGATCAACGCCTCACCCCGATCCAGACCCGGGGCGGTCTGAGCCAGTTTGGCCCCGATCTCGGCGACGAGCTCGGCCCCCCGGTTGCCGGCCCGCAGCTCGGCCTCGAGCAGGCGACGTTCGCACCGGTCGGCGTCGGACGCCGAACCAACCTCCCGGTAGTGGCTGACGGCGGCCCGAATGACAGCGATGGCTCCATCCTCATCACCGAGGCTGGCGGCGACGTCGGCCATCATCTCCATCACCTGACCGGTCTCCTGCCCGACCCGATCGCTGGTGACGGCCAGGTTCTCGGGTCTGACAGCCAGAGCCAGACGCCCGTACAGCTCGAGCAGTTCATCGAGCAGCAGCCGGTGGTCCGCCGTCGCCGTACCGTTGCGTATCGCGAAGCGACAGATGTTGCTCCGACGGCCGAGCTCGATGATGATCCCCATCAACTCGTGTTCGGGAAGCGACGCCCATTCGCCGGTCGGCAGCTCTCGTGCTTCGGCGTCAGACGTCAGCCGGTCCTCCCAGAACTTCCGCGCCCTCGCCTGGTCTCGGATGGGATCTCCGCTCGACGTCGACACTGTGCATCAACCTCCGTTGTTCAGCCGCTGCGTTGAAAGACGTATCGTGTTGGATGAAGACCCTCGTACGGGTTCACGACCAGCGCGAACCCAGCCGGCGAGAGGTTTTGGATCTGCACACGGAAGGAGTCGCCGGTCATGCGGTCGACCATCTCGCCGTAGCCGCTGTCGCCGTAGATGTCGGCCGAGAAGGTGTATCTCCCGGTCCGACTCTTGACCTCACCCTCCATGACGACATAGCTGTACAGCTGCTCGAACTCGACCACGGCGACGGCCTGCATGCCCTGGAGGTCCCCCACGAATTGGTATGGCATGGTATTCCGCTCCTGAAGGTTGTTCGGCTCCTCGGAGGTTCGCGCGAACAGGGTGCCTTGAGAAGAAGACGGGCTCGGGCTTTCCGTGATACATCGGACCCGGAAACGACCAGAACAGGGCGACGATCAACCTTGCGTCCCTCCGCGTAGGCTCTCCAACTTGTAGGTTCGCGCGATCGCCGGGCGAAGTCCACCACTTTCCAGGGCCACGACGGGCGTGCCGATCGACGGTGCAACGATGGACGGTCCCGCGGGGTCGCCAGGTCAGACCGGTTTACGGTTGGCGATGAGCTTGTTGAGGCTTCGCATGCCCTGCTTGAATCCGGCGGCACCGATTGCGCCCAGAACGGGGGCGAGGAACTGCGGGATGCGGCGGACCGACACGTCCTCGAACCAGACGAGATCGGCGCCTCCCGCCGACTTGCCGGGCTCGACGGTGAAACCGGCGGTTCCTCGCAGGACGGGCCCGAGTTTCTCGACCTCGCAGCGGCCGCTGGAGCTGCCCTCGTCCCAATCGCACCGCGTCACCTGCATCTGATCCTCGAGGCTGGCCGGCCCGATTCCGGTCCACGCCGTGAACTCCGCACCGACGGCGGTGGGATCTCCGGGTTCGACGTCGACCCTCGTCAGGGGGATCCACTTCTCGTGACCCTTCCAGTCGACCAGTTCCTCCCACACGACCCGGGGCGGGGCGTCAAACGTGTAGTGGACCTCGAAGGTGATGTTGGCCATCGGAATCTCGCTTTCTTTCTCGTGTCTCGTGCACTGATTCTCAGCGCTTCGTCTCTGCGCTCAACCAGTCCGGTTCGAGTCGAGCTTTTCGATGACACCGGCCCCGACGCGGACCTCCACATCATCGCCGGTTTTGACGAATCGAGTCACACCCCGCACGTTGGTGACCGCCGGAACGCCCCGCTCCCGTAGCAGGATCGAGCCGTGGGACAGGTCGCCACCGGTCTCCACCACCACGGCCGCCACCCGCGTGAAGGTCGGTATCCATCCCGCATCGACCGATCGGGCGATCAGCACGGTCGACGCGGGATCGAATCCGTCAGGTGGATCCACCGACGGTTCACGGAGAACCCAGGCCCGACCCCTGACCGTGCCATCGGTCAGCGGCAGGCCGGACAATCGCCGACCCGCCGGAGCGTCGTGGCGCCATGCGGCCGGGTCGTCGAAGCGCCGGACCACGGCAGGCGGATCGAGTTCGGCCAGTTCGGCCCGTTCGACCGTCCTGGTCGCCCAGAACGCCGGCTCGGGCACCCAGCCGTCGTCGAGCGCGACCGCTTCCTCGACCGAGAGCAGCCACAGATCCTCGATCGACCGAAGCTGTTGTCGCTCGACCGCTTCCGCGGCCAGCGCCACCAACGAGCGGCGGATGACGGCGAAGCCGATCATCGCCCGGTCCCGCAACGCTTCACGGGCTGCCAGGGGCTTGCGGGCCGCGGCCCAGACCGGCCACGTGACCGCGGTTCGAATCGGACGGCTTGCCCTGCGACCGCCACCGCGCCGGGGGAGACGGCCGTTCGAGGCGACGTACGCGGTTGGGCTCCCGGCGAGGTCGCCCAACAGTTGGGGGGCGTCGGCGAACCGGGGTCGGGCAATGTCGGATTCGTAGACGCCCCGATGCCCGAACCGTCTCATGAACCCGTCCACGGCGATGGTGCCGTGGCGGACCTCGTCGAGCGCCTCGGCCAGTTCGGTGGTGATCGTGCGGTGGCGGCCGGCATGCTCGGCCAGCGTCCCGGCGCGGCGGAGCACGGCCAGAGGCGGTCCGATGGCCGACGACAGCGGGAACATACCGGTGACCAGGCCGACGTAGGCTTCATGCAACTGCTCGAACGCCTCCCGGAACGTTTCGACCGGACCGTCGCCGAGGGTCGCCAGTCGCTGCTGATTCCTGCCGGCCCGGGCGACGGCCATGACCTGAGCCAGACCCAGCCGAACCAGCACCGGCAGCTTCCGGATCAGACGGGCGACGTCGGCCGGTCGATCGTTGTCCGGCGGGCCGCCGATCGAATCGGCCACCAGCCGAGTTGGCAGGCCGAGATGGCGAAGGAGATCCTCCAGCAGCGTGAGGTTGATGAACGGGCGCCCGGCGATCACCTCGAGGAACGGACGGTTGTCGGGCAGGCTCTCGTCGAATCGCCGATACCAGCCGAACAGCTCGTCGCCCGCTCGCTCGATCACGCTGGTCATCAGATGCGACGGCAGCGGCGGCAGGATCTCGGCATGATTGGCGATGGTGAACGTCTCGTTGCGCCTGGTCGGCGCGGTGATGGGTCGAAGCTGGATGAGCCAGCACGTTGCGCCGTCGTCGGCCCACTCGACATCCCAGGGCTCGTCGCCGGCATGCTCACGTACGTGCCGGAGCAGGATCTGCAACCGGCGCCGCCACCCGTTGGGCTCATCCTCGAGGCGGGCCAGGTGGACCGTCTCGCCCGGGTCGTCGCCGCCGACCAGGCGTTCGGCCGTGCCGGAGGTGACGTTGACCAGGTCGTCGTAGGTCCCGGGTTCGCTGAAGGCGACGCCGGAGTGTCGGGCGTCGACCATGGCCATCACCATGACGTCACGCCGTAGCCGCCCGCCCGCCAGCGCGTCGAGCCGGTCGCCGGCCGATGCCCGGACCCGCTCGATTGCCGCCGGCACCCGGTCGAGAGGCACCCGAAGCTCGGTCCGGAACCACCCGGCCAGGCTCGAATCGTTCTGATCCTCGGCCGAGAACGCCGAGCGGACCGCAACCGCCGTCGGTGCGTCCGTCATATGGCCTTCGCGATCCGAGGCCAGGGTGTCGACGGCGTCAGCGGCCCACCGCCGAAGCTCCCCGGCCGACGGAACCGGTTGCCCGTCGGCCACCACCAGCAGGGCGGGCACCGGCAACCCGGCACGAGCCGCGGCGATCAGCCGTCCCGCTTTACCGGTGCTCGGCACCTCGGCGGTCGGACGACTCGCGACCTTCATGTGGGTCGTTCCGCGGTGACGAGCCGCCGGGCGATGGCCACGATCTCGTCGGTGTACTCGTGGGGTTGTTCGATCATCGGGAAGTGGTCCCAGCCGTCACGGACAACCGTCTCGGCTTCGGGCACCTTGACCTCGAACTCGTCCGCCTGTCCCGACCGCAGCACCCGGTCGTCGGCTCCCCACAACAAAACGGTCGGGACCCCGGAAATCGGCTGCACGCCGTCGAACCACCGACGGTTGATCAGGTCGAACATGTCACCGAAGGCGGCGCAGTGCCGGTATTCGTCGAAGAAGTTGTCGAGAACGTCCTTCGGTGCTCCGTGGGGGAAGAACACCCGGCGCAGCAGCGGCCGGAGGAGGCGGGACGAGATCGCCCGCTTGATCAGCGCCCGGATCGCCGGGCTGCTCATGATTCTCGGAAAGAGTCGGGTGTCGAGGCTCGCGCCGACCGGCGCATGGAGGATCAGGCCATCGACGAGGTCGGGACGGCGCGAGACCAGATCGAGCGCGATCGAGCCGCCGATGCCATGGCCCAGCAGCACCGTCGGGTGTTCGGCTGCGGCTGCCGCCTCCCCACCGCCGGCCCTGTCGGTGCCGTCGATGCCGTCACGGACCATCTCGCCGAGCCGGTCGGCGTAGTCGGCCAGTGTCCGCAGTGTCGGGTCGCCGGGAACGGTGGAGAAGCCGGGCAGTGTCACGGCGTCGAGCGCAACATCATCGGGGGTGTGTGCCGCCATCCGAGCGAAGCGCGAGGCACCACCGCCGTTGCCGTGGACGGCCACGATGCGGACGTTCGGTGGGTTCATGGCGTTACCCGCTCGATGAGGGCGGGGATGCCGCAGACCAAGGACCGGGCTCCGAACATCTCCCGCATGCCGCCCCGCTCCACGCCGAAGTCGGCGTACCGCGACCCCGTCGGGTGGTCCGGGCTGCGGTTGGTACGACGGTGGGTTCACGGACTGTCATGGCTGTCTCCGCGCGGTTCGCGTCTGGAACGGATGGCCTCGTTCTGGTCTACGTGTTGGCCACCCGGACGGATGCACGACCCTCCGACCACCAGAACCTGAACCACGACGGGGCCGGCGAGCCGGGTCAACCCGTCGCTACAGCTTCTCTCCGGGCAACTTGCTTGCCTGCTCGATCCAGGAGGTGAGCTGCGCCTCGTCGATCTCGTCGTGCTCGTGGACGTTCAGGTAGCGGACCTCGGGGTGTTTGGCGGCCTTGGGCGGTTCCGGGTCGAGTGAACTACCACGGAAGAAACTGAGCTGCACGTACATGGTGAAGCACCGAAAACCCATGAACCAGCCCTCGCCCTCGAACCCGTAGAACGGTTGATTCCACTTCACCGCCTTGTGCACGTCGGGAACGGTTCGCACGATCAGGGCATCGAGGTAGGCGCCGAGCTCACGCTTCCACCCGGGCATGGCCGCGATGTAGGCCCGGACCGGGGCGTCGCCCTCGCCCTTGGGGATCTGCGGGTTGCCACCCGACAGCAGCGTGGGTTCGTGGTCGGCCATCGGCGACTACGGGATCGGCATGACCCGAAGGGTGTCGGTGGCCCGGGTCCTCGTCGACTGGGCGGAAATCACCACCACCCGATCACCACTGGCCATGCCGAGCCGATCCCGGGCCAGACGCAGCGCATCGTCGCGAACCTCGACCGCGGTCGTGCGCTCCTCGGTGAGCGTGGCCCGGGTCCCCCAGCTCACCGCCAGTTGCCGGACCGCCGCCGCATTGGGGCTGAAAGCGAGAATCGGTACCGACGGCCGGAATCGGGTGACCGACCGGGCGGTGAACCCGGTGCGGGAGAGACACACGATGGCCTTGGCGTCGACCCGCTCCGCAACCTTGCAGGCGGCCATCGTCAGCGCATCGGTGGTGATCGCCGCAGCATCGATCTGCTTGTCGTCAAAGCGCAGGTCATCGATCACCTCGGCCCACGCGGCATGGTCGAACTCCTCGTCGGCCCGCTTGATGATCTCGGCCATCGTCGTCACGGCGTTCACCGGATCGACCCCGATCGCGCTCTCACCGGAGAGCATCAGGGCGCTCGACCCGTCGAAGACCGCATTGGCCACGTCGGAGGCCTCGGCCCGGGTCGGTGTGGCGGCGTAGACCATCGACTCCAACATCTGGGTGGCCGTGATCACCGGTCGCCCCATGGCGATGCAGCGGCGGATGATGTGCTTCTGAAGATGCGGCAGCTCGGACAGCGCGTAGTCGGTTCCGAGGTCACCTCGAGCGACCATGACGGCCCCACTTGACTCGACGATGCCGTCGAGATTCTCCACGGCGGCGGCCGTCTCGATCTTGGCCACGAGCAGCGGCCCCGCCGGTGCCGCCTCGACACCGACGCTGCGGATGTCGTGCGCCGAGCGCACGAACGACACGGCGATCATGTCGACGCCGGCATCCACGAACGCATCGGTGAGGCGCAGATCCTCCGGTGTCGGCGTGGGCAGCCGCAGCCGCTCCGACGGCACCTGGAGCCCCGGTCGACCCTGCACCAGGCCCCCTCGGACGACGCGGGTCGCCACCCCTTCGGAGCTGACTCCCTCGACCGCCATGGCGATGTTGCCGTCGCCGAGCGCGATCCGGTCGCCCGGCTGCATGCTCGTGATCAGATCCGGGTAGTCGACCGAGATGATGGCGGCGCTGCTGGCGTCACGGCCCGATGTGATCAGAACCTCGCTGCCCGCCGGCAGGTCGACGCCGCCCTCCGGGAACTTCTCGCACCGGATCTTGGGCCCCGGCAGGTCGACCATGATCGACACATCGGCTCCGGCGTCGTTGGCTGCGCTGCGAACCCGCTCGTAGGTGGCCAGGTGGTCATCGAGTGTTCCGTGGGCCAATCCGATCCGGGCCACGTTCATACCCGCCTTGATCATCCTCTTGATCATGGTCGGATCGAACGATGCCGGACCCACCGTGGCCACGATCTTCGTCCGCCTCATGGTGTCATCTCCAAACGCCGTCCGGTCGAGTGGATCCACCTTATTCCACCGCCGGTCTCCCCGTCCGATGCACGAACCAGATTGACGGCAGAGCGAGGTCAGAAGAGGTTCTTGCGAAAAAGATGTAAGGCGGCGGCCCGAAGTCCGTCAGGACAGACAACCGACCAACCGCTGGGAGTTACCCCGTCATGTCCGACTCACACCGCCAGGGCAACATCGTCCTCGTCTCCATCGCCGTTCTCGTCTTGTTCGTCGTGGCCAACCTGATGGCCGATCCGGCAGACGGTGCCGTGCCCGCTCCATCCGAGTTGCCGGTGGCGACC
>JBFGLT010000101.1:0-12205 GCA_041576015.1 Acidimicrobiales bacterium | reverse complement strand
CCCGGCACCGACAGTCTCGACCTTGTCGAGATCAACGGCGTGCGCTGCGGCATCGTGATCTGCGAGGACCTGTGGTCGCCGACCGGGCCGATCCTCGAGCAGGCGCGGGGCGGCGCCGAGGTCATCCTGTGCCCGAATGCGTCCCCATACCGGCAGGGCAAAGCGCTCGACCGGGACGTGATGGTCAGCACCCGGTCCGCCGACAACTCGGTCTTCATCGTCTATGTGAATCAGGTCGGCGGCCAAGACGAGCTCGTCTTCGACGGCGGTTCTGTCATCTTCGACCACCAGGGCCGGCTGTTGGCGCGCGCCCCCCAGTTCACCGAGCATCTGATGCTGTGCGATCTCGATGTCGTGCCCACGTTCCGCAAACGACGACTCGACCCGCGAGGGGAGCTCACCGCCACCCCCGAGCTCCCCGTGCTGAGGGTCAGCGGTCCCGCTCCCGTCGAAACATCCCCGATTCAGTCGCCGATCACCCCGCTCGACGACATCGAGACCGAGCTGTGGAACGCACTCGTGGTCGGCACGCGCGACTACGTCCACAAGAACGGCTTCCGGGAAGTCGGGATTGCTCTGTCCGGCGGAATCGACTCAACGATCGTCACCGCCATCGCCGCCGACGCCCTCGGACCCGACAACGTCCACTGCGTCCTCATGCCGAGCCGGTTCTCGAGCGATCACAGCGTCTCGGATGCGGAGAAACTGTGCGCCAATCTCGGTGTCGAGCACCGGACGATCCCGATCGAACCGGCCCATGCCGCCTTGCTCGACATGCTCGTTCCCAGCTTCGGCGACCGGGAGCCCGACACGACCGAGGAGAACATCCAGTCCCGGATCCGGGGCGTGCTGATGATGGCACTGTCCAACAAGTTCGGCTGGCTGATCCTCACCACCGGGAACAAGAGCGAGACCTCGGTCGGCTACTCCACGCTCTATGGCGACACCGCCGGTGGCTTCGCCGTGATCAAGGATCTCTGGAAGACCCAGATCTACGAGCTGTGTCGCTGGCGAAACGACCGGGCCGGAACGGCTCTGATCCCGGAGACCATCATCACCAAACCACCCTCGGCCGAGCTCCGACCGGACCAGCGGGACGACCAGAGCCTGCCGCCCTATGATCTCCTCGACGCGATCCTGGCGCTCTACGTCGAGCACGATCTCACCGCCTCGGAGATCAAGGAGAAGGGCTACGAGGCCCCCACGGTCGATCGGGTTGTTCGCCTCGTCGACCTTGCCGAGTACAAGCGTCGACAGAACCCGCCGGGCGTCCGGCTGAGCAGCAAGGCGTTCGGGCGCGACCGGCGCATGCCGATGACCAACCGGTACCGCGGCTGATGATCATCACGTTCGTCCGCTTCCCGGGCACCGAGACCGCTTCGGTCGAGGACGCCGCCGTCATCTTCGCCGAATCGGCCGGGCGCTATCTGGACGTGCCCGGCCTGATGGGCAAAGCGTACCTGCGGGCCGCCGACGGATCGGTCGGCGCCCTCTACTGGTGGACCGACCGTGGCTCGGCCGCCGCCAAGTTCAACCCGGAGTGGATCGAGGGCGTGACCCGGAAATACGGTGCCGCGCCGGTGGTCGACTACTTCGACGCACCGATCGTTGTCGACGGCATCACCCGCACGATCCGCACCGAGCCACCGGCCGTAGTTGGTGGTCAAGCCGATGATTGACAATGCCGATGCCCGATGGTAGGAACTCCCCGACTCTTCGGTAGTCTGACTTCTACCCCCGAATCGTGGGACGTTGCAGCACAGCTGCCCGCACGAGAGGTTTGTCATTGGCTAAGGAGCGTGTCGAGAGGGACGAGGAAGACCTCGTCAGGCTGTATCTGACCGACATCGGTCAGTATCCACTCCTCACCAAGGAGGGCGAGGTCAAGCTGGCCCAGCTGATCGAGGCCGGCAAAGCGGCCGCCGACGAGCTCGAGGCCGCCACCGAGCTCAGCCCCTCCCGCAAGCGAGAGCTGCGACGATCCATCCGCCAGGGACGCGAGGCCGAGCGCACCTTCGTTCAGTCCAATCTTCGGCTGGTCGTGAGCATCGCCAAGAAATACCAGGCGTCGGGCCTGCCGCTCCTCGATCTCATTCAGGAGGGCAATCTCGGATTGATGCACGCCGTCGAGAAGTTCGACTGGCGCAAGGGATTCAAGTTCTCCACCTATGCGACCTGGTGGATTCGCCAGGCCATCACCCGGGGTATCGCAAACACCGGACGCACGATCCGGCTTCCCGTCCACGCCGGCGACACGCTCGCCCGCCTCCAGAAGGCCCGGTCCCGCCTCGAACTCAAGTTTGGTCGCCCGGCAACGCTGCTCGAACTGGCTGCCGAGGTCGAAATGCCCGAGGAGAAGGTCACCGAGGCACTCCGCTTCGCCGCCGAACCACTGTCGCTGTCGGAACCGTTGCGAGAGGACGGCGACGCCGAACTGGGCGATGTGGTCGAGGACCGGGGGGCGGATTCTCCGTTCGAGGTGGCCGCCACCGCCCTGCTGCCCGAGGAGATCAGCCGGCTGCTCTCGCCGCTCGACGAGCGGGAGCGGGAGATCCTCAAGTTGCGATTCGGACTTGATCGGGGTGAGCCCCGAACACTCGAGGAGGTCGGTGAGCATTTCAATCTGACCCGGGAGCGGATCCGGCAGATCGAGGCGCGCGCCATGAGCAAGCTCCGCCACCCAAGCTCGGACACCGGGGCTCGAGACCTCCTCGCCGTCTGATCGAATCGGACTCCCTAGGGCCAGATGCCGCGACGGTTGTACACGTCGGCGAGGCGGTTCAGCGAGACCGCATAGGCGGCGTCCCGGTGCGAGCATTTCAACCGTGCCCGCATGGCGACGACCTTGTCGTTGGCATCCCAGATCATCTCGCGCAGCCTGCTGTTCACGTCGTCGACCCGCCACGCTCGCCCGTTGAGGTTCTGGAGCCACTCGAAGTAGCTGACCACCACACCGCCGGCGTTGGCGACGATGTCGGGGAGCACATCGATCCCCTTCGATGCCAGGATCTCGTCGCCGGCGGCCGTGGTCGGCCCGTTGGCCGCCTCCACGACCACCCGGCAAGAGAGCCGGTCGGCGCGATCCTTGGTGATCTGGTTCTCGAGCGCAGCGGGGACGAAGGAGTCGACCGGAACCGAGAACAGCTCCTCGGTGTCGACGCTATCCGCTCGATCGAACCCGGCGATGACTCGGTTGCGACGAGCGTGGTCGAACAACGCCGGGACGTCGATACCCGCCTCGTTCACCAGTGTGGCGGTGTGATCGGCGACGGCCACGATCAAACAGCCCTCGAGCGCGGCGAGTCGAGCGAAGTGGCTGCCGACATTGCCGAACCCCTGGATGGACAACCGCAATCCAGCGAGCTTCTGGCCCGTTTCACCGCACCAGTGGCGTAGTGCGTAGAGCACTCCCTGACCGGTCGCCGCTTCCCGGCCGACCGATCCGCCACACTCGACCGACTTCCCCGTCACGACACCTTTGAGCTGTTGCCGGCCGCCGGGACCCGAGACGTTGGCGTAGGTATCCATGATCCAGTCCATCATCTTGGCGTTGCTGCCCACGTCGGGAGCAGGGATGTCGCGCGCCGGTCCGATCGTGTCGCCGAGTTGGTGGGTGAACCGGCGGACGATCCGCTCGAGTTCCCGCTCGCTGTACTGATGCGGATCGAACGTGATGCCGCCCTTGGCGCCGCCGTAGGGCAGCCCGACCAGGGAGCACTTGAACGTCATCCACGCAGCGAGCGCCTTGACCTCGTCGAGATCGACGTCGGGGTGGAAGCGAAGTCCGCCCTTGTAGGGGCCGAGCAGGTTGTTGTGCTGGATCCGGTAGCCGCGGAACAGGTGCACCTCGCCGGTGTCGAGACGGACCGGGAAGTTGACGATCACCTCGTTCTCCGGTTCGGAGAGGATCTCCCGATAGTCGGGCTCCAGATCGATCAGGTCGGCGGCCCGCTGGAACTGCCGGTTGGCGGCCTCGTGGAGAGACTGGTCATCGCTCACGTCGTCCAGTGTGTCGGACCCTTCGGTCGGCGTGGTGGACAGCGCAACCATCCAATCCCATCGGACCCTCCGATCGAGAGCTGAGCCGCTCGGCCGGAGGGACGACGGCGCTCAGCTGGGGACGATGGCCTCGAGATCGCCGCAGTAGGGCCGCAGTACTGGCGGAATCACCACCGATCCGTCGGCGAGCTGGTGATTCTCGAAGATCGCCAGCATCGTCCGGCCGAGGGCACAGGCCGTGCCGTTCAACGTGTGCACGAACTCCGAGCCGCGCTCGGTCTTCACTCTGGTGGCCATCCGCCGCGCCGAGTAGTCGGTGTAATTCGAGCACGATGTGAGCTCGCGGTACCGCTGTTCGGAGCCGATCCAGACTTCGATGTCGTACTTCTTGGCGGCGGCGGCCCCGAGGTCACCGGCGGCGACGGTGATGACGCGGTAGGGCAACGCGAGTGCGTCGAAGATCTGTTCCTCGGTCTCCCGGAGGTACTCGAGCTCGTCCCAGGACCGGTCAGGATGGGTGTAGGAGAACATCTCCACCTTGTCGAACTGGTGCAAGCGGAACAAGCCCTGGGTGTCCTTGCCGTAGGTGCCCGCCTCTCTCCGAAAACAACTCGAGTACCCGGCGAAGCGGACCGGCAGGTCGTCCTCGTCGAGCCGCTCGCCCCGGTGGAATCCGGCCAGCGCCACCTCGCTGGTACCTACGAGAAACAGCTCATCGCGTTCCAGTTCGTAGATCTGACTCCGATCGGTCGGAAAGAAACCCGCTTCATAGAGCATGTCCTCCCGGACGAGCACGGGCACGATCGCCGGTGTGAAGGCCCGGGTGCGCAGATGGTCGAGCGTCCACTGGATCAGGGCGAACTGCAGGAGGACGGCGTCGCCCAGGACATAGGCGAAGCGACTGCCGCTCATCCGTACGGCCCGCTCGGTGTCAACGATCCCGAGACGTTCACCGATCTCGGCGTGGGACAGGGGGGGCGGCGCCGGCTGATCGCCGACGGTCTTCTCTACACGAAAGTCCTTTTCCCCTCCGGGAGGAACCGACGGGTGGGCCGGGTTGGGGACCTGCACGGCGAGCTCGTGGACCTCGGCTTCGAGGTCGGCGAGCTCCCGTTCGGCTGCTTCCAGGCGGGCCTTGTGGTCCCGAGCGGCGGCGATCTGGGCGTCCCGCTGGTCGGGTGCGGCCTGTCCGATGGCCTTTGCTGCAGCGTTCGCCTCCGCCCGCAGCGCCTCGGTGTCGGTTCGGGCGGCGCGGGCGTCGGCCTCGAGGTCGGTCAGGCGGTCGAGCACAGCGGGGTCGGCGCCTTTGGCAATCGCTCGATCGCGGTAGTCGGTGTCATCGGCGAGGCGGCGGAGGTCGATCACGCCTATGACGATACGAACAAGTCCACCGGACCGCGCAGCTGTGCCGATGCCGTCGGAGCGCTCAGTAGTTGCAGTCGACCAGTTCGGAGCCGGCGTGTTCGCTCTCGGCGTTCGATTTCAGGACCCAGCCGATGACACCGGCGGCGACCGTGGTCGACATCAGAAACGCCACCGGGATCACCAATAGGACCGCAACGATCACCAGTACCCCGATCACGCCGGTCACCTTACCGCAGCAGACGCGCAGGCGTAGACCTGACACCTTCGAGGCAAACGTAGACCTGACACCTTCAAGGCAAACGTAGACCTGACCCCAAGGGAAAGCGGGGGGCGAAGTCGTGGGTGCGCCAGGCGAGTGCGGCGGCGGCTGCGAACACCGTGTCACCGGCGTTGACCGGTTCGGAGGCCGCCGGATCCTCGACGACCTCGATCCGGATCGGCGGGGTGTCGACGGCGCGAAGCACGCCGAGGCTGCGGACGGTGAGGTCGTGGATCACACCAGACTCGTCGACGGCCATCGCTTCGGACGTGGCCCACGACCAGCCCATGTGGACCGCCCCGATGCAGTAGGAGCGCAGCACGACCGGATCGAGCGCCGGTCCCGCCGCCACGGTGAACACGAGGTGGCCGCCGTCGTCCTGGGCGGTCACCACCGCTCCGGAGGGTCCGGTCAAACGGATCGCCGTCCGGCGGTCACCCAGCGCGCTCTGCAGCACAGCCAACTCGGCCCACACCGCTGCTCGGAGCGCTGTGCTGGTCGGCGGGCCGGGCACATCGACCTCCTCCACCTCGAACCGGGGCGCGAATCGGTTGACGATCTCGGCGGCGCCGGGGGTGCGCACCAGCCGGATCACCCCCGAACCGTCGGCTCTGATCCCGCCGGCCACCGGTGGCCGTTTGGGACCGAGGCGCAGGGCGTCCTCTCGGCTGTAGAGCGCGACGACCGGCCGCCCGTGTCGATCGGCGAGACGCCGGGCCGCCTGTTCGATCTCTCCGGTGGTCTTGGCGCCGAATGCCCCACCGTTGGCCAGCGGGGTGGACGGCCGGCCACCCGGTTCACACCACGATGCGTCGGTCTCCAGGTAGGCCGGATCCACCCACGCGGTCTGGAGCATCGCCACGAAGTCGCCGTCGGGCATCTCCACCGGAGCGGCGGGGTTGACCGTCGAACGGCGCCCCTGCACCTTGCCAGCGCGCCTGCGTGCCTCGCTGAGACGCTCCCCGACGACCCATCGGCCCTCGTTGTCGAGCACCGCCACCAGCGCATCCTGGGGAACGGTGTCGGCGGCGAAGCCACCTCCGCCGAGCGCCGTCGATCCGCTCATCACCTGGTCGCCACCGCTCTCGAGTTTGATGCGGTGTCGTCTCGCCGCTCCGTCGACGGGCGCCTTCGACTGAGATCCCCGGCGATGCACGCTGACGAACGCCTCGGAGATTGTCTGCCAGCCGGTGCACCGGCACACGTGAGCGAGCATCGCGCGACGGCACGCCTGGTCCAGTTCGATCTCGCCGGCGTGGGCACGGTCCCCAGCGATCGCATCGAGGCGCATGATGATCCCCGGCGTACAGAAGCCGCACTGGCTGGCGCCAACCGAGACGAACGCATCGGCCCATGCCGCTCGACGGTCCTCATCGAGCCCCTCAATCGTGGTCACCGAACGCCCACGCACCCGGCGGGCGGGGGTGACGCAGGCGACCCTCGGTCCGCCGTCGACCAGGACCGTGCAGCAGCCACACTGGCCCTGCGGACTGCACCCGTCCTTGGCGCTGGTCAGTCCGAGCTCCTCGCGCAGCAGATCGAGCAGCGTTCCACCCGAATCTGCCACCACGCGACGATGCCCGTTGACCGTCAATTCGAGGGTTGGTCCGGACCCGTGCTCGACCACGTCGACAGGATAGGTTCGATGCCCATGGCCTCTCGACCACCGTCGACGCTGACGCGGCGCCAGCTCCTGCGCGGGGCCGGCCTCGTCGCCCTCGGGTTTGGTCTGCCCTCGTTGGCCGGCGCATGCGGGGGGTCGCCCGGCGAGGATCCACAGCTGGTTGCTCTCTTCAGTCCGGCCGGCGTGCTGGCGGCGGGGATCGATCAGCGGATCCCGTTCGGCTTGATCGACCAGGGCATCCCGCTGCGGGAGGAGACCGGCCGGTTCCCGATGCGAATCCTCCGGGACGGCGACGTCGTCGTCGACACCGAGGTCCGGGGCCGGCTGGTCGCTCACGATCATCCCGCCGGCGACGCCGGTCAGCCCCACCAGCACGCTTCCCTGCTGAGTTACTTCGCCGTGCGGGCGAACATTCCCGAACCCGGCGTCTACGATCTGCAACTCGATGTCGACGGACGGACGGCCGGACTGGCCTTCCAGCTGTTCGACCCGGCTGACATCGCCGTCCCATTGCCGGGCGACGCGCTGCCGGTCGTCTCGTTCCCCACCTTCGGCGATCCTCTCGGTGTCGATCCGATCTGCACGCGGTTCGGCGGACCCTGCCCTCTGCATGATCGCACCGTCGACGAGGCGCTCGGCGCCGGCCGCCCGCTGGCCCTACTGGTTGCCACGCCCGCCTATTGCGCCACCGCCTACTGCGGCCCGGTCCTCGATGTCCTCCTCGACGTACGGGAGGAGTTCCCCGACGTGACGTTTCTGCACGCCGAGGTCTACCAGAACCCCGCCGAGGTGAACGGCAACCTGCTCGATCCCGATCTGCGGGTTGCGCCGGCCGTCGACGACCTGGGGCTCGACTTCGAGCCGTCGCTGTTTCTCGTCGACGCCGGCCGGACGATCAGCGATCGCATCGACAACGTGTTCGACCACGACGAACTCAGGACCGCCCTCGGCTCGTTGTGACGGGCTTCGCCGGTTTGGTCAGGAGAAGGATTGCCCGCAGCCGCACGTTCGCTGGGCGTTCGGGTTGTCGATGGAGAACCCGGCCTGCTGGAGGCCGTCCTTGTAGTCGAGCGTTGCTCCGTGCAGCAGCTGGGCGCTGGTGGCATCGACCACGACGCGGACGGATTGGCCGAAGGTGGCGACCCGATCGTTGAGATCGTCGGTCTCACCGTCGAAGAACATCTCGTAGCTGAAGCCCGAACACCCGCCGGGGCGTACAGCGACCCGAAGCGCCAGCGATTCGTCGTTCTCTTCCTCGAGCAACTCGGCGACCTTCGACGTTGCGCTCTCGGTGAGTGTGATCACGTGAACCTCCAGATGGAAACCGTGACGCGATTGTACCGGATGACACGCCGGCCCGGCTAGGCGGGCATCGAGCGCTTGTCGGTACGATCATTGGATGGGAGCTCCCCGCCCGACCGAACAGCAGATCACCGACGTCTTGTCCACGGTGATGGATCCCGAACTGGGGGCCGACATCGTTACCCTCGGCATGGCCAAGGGTGTACGGATCGACGACGAGGGCCACGTGACCGTCACGATCGCCCTGACCACGGCCGGCTGCCCGCTCCGGGCTCATCTCCAGTCCGAGACCAGATCCCGGATCGGTGACCTGAAGGGCGTCGAGTCGGTCACGATCGACTGGACCGAATTGAACGACGCCGAGAAGGCCGAGACGATGGCGATCGCCCGGCGGAAGGCGACCGAGCGAGCCGGCGAGACAGCCATTCCGGCCAGCACCAAGGTGATCGCCATCGCGTCGGGCAAGGGCGGTGTCGGCAAGTCATCGGTCACGGCCAACCTTGCCGCTGCCCTGGCCGGAGCGGGCATGAACGTCGGGGTCATCGACGCCGACATCTGGGGATTCTCGATTCCCCGCATGCTCGGTCTCGAGGGTCGGCTGAACGCCTCCCGGTCCCTCGACGGGAACGGCGCCAAAATCACGCCGCACCGTGTGTCGGTGAGCGACGGACGCCTCGACGTCGTGTCGATGGGTTTCCTGGTCGAGGACGAAGAATCGGCGCTGCTCTGGCGTGGCCTCATGCTCAACCGGGCGGTCCAGCATTTCCTCGAGGACGTCGACTGGGCCGGCGATCTCGACTACGTCGTCATCGACATGCCTCCAGGCACCGGCGATGTGGCGATGGGGCTGGCCCGGATGCTGCCGAGGGCCGAAATGATCATCGTCACCACGCCGGCCCTGGGGGCCCAGAAGGTGGCGGCGCGTGCGGTGACCATGGCCCGCAAGTCCTACCTCCGCGTCGTCGGCGTGATCGAGAACATGAGCGCCTTCACCGCCCCGGACGGCTCGGTGCATCCGCTGTTCGGTTCCGGCGGCGGCCGGGCGCTTGCCGAAATGGCCGAGGTCCCCCTGATCGGGAGCATCCCGATCGAACCGGCCGTGTCGGCCGGCGGTGACACTGGTGAACCGGTGGCCCTCGGCGAGGGTCCGGCGGCAACCGCCTTCAACGAGATCGCCCGCCGGATCATCGACGAGCTGGTCCCGCCGGTGAGCATGGCCGGGTGCACCGCCCGGATGCTGGCATCGGTGGAGGCGGCTCTCGACGCCCTGTAGCCGCCGGCCGACCAGGTGCACGTCCTGGGGTCGGCCGGGTCAGGACGGCGGCTCGCTCCGCTGCACCGACAGTGCCTCGCCGATGAAGTGGGAGGAGGGAATCAAGACCCGCTGTCCGTCGGCGCCGGCCAGTTCGACGGCGGTGGGCCGGATCCCGACGATGACGCCGTCGTATCCGTCGACCCGAACATGGTCTCCCTCGGAGACGAGACGCCGGACGGCCCGGGTGGCGGCGACCTCGCGGGCGACCGACTGGCCGCCGAGACCGACGAGCAACGTCAGACTGGCGGCCACACCGAAGAACAGAGCCGCCAGGGCCAGGTTCACCACGGTCGTATCGATACCGATTTGGGTCACCGCCAGCACGGCGGCCAGGCCGACGATGAAGGCCTTGACGACCAGGCCGACCTGACGCTGTACGGTGGCGCTCGATCGGGCCAGTATCGGGCGCAGCGCAGCGAGCACGAACGAGGTCACGACGTTGGCGCCGATGATGATGATCGCCGCCGACAGCATGCGGGGCAGGAACGAGATGAGATCCCGTGGGATCTCCTCGAGCGCCGAGGGCTGCAAGATCCCCAGGGCGGCCATCAGGCCGGCGATCACGAAGCCCCACAGGACCAGACTGCTCAGCGGTCCCGACGCGTCCCGGATCGGCTCGGGCCGTGCGGCACCGGAGAGAAACCGGCCGGTGAGGCGACCGGCGAGGTTCCCGAGGACGATGCCTCCGATCAAGAAGGCAGCGACGAGGATCCAATCGGTGGTGCTCACGGGTCGGCCCTCGCCGGCGGGTCGACGATGAGGAGCCGGCCGGTCTCCACGCCTGCTCCGAACAGCTCGGCCAGCAGGCCCATCAGCTCGCGCGAGCTGAGACGGTCGAGAACCCGCCGCTCGAGGCGGTCTCCGAGGCCGGCCGGCGCAACCAGGACCTGGCTGAGCGCGTCGGTGAGCGCCGATGCCTCCACGTCCTCGGTGATCGCCTCGAGCACGGTGGCACACCGATGGCAGGTGGCGAGATGATCATCGAGCTCGCGGGCTTCATCCTCGTCGCCGTTCAGCCAGGCGATCAGCCGGTCGCGGGAAGGATGACCAAAGATCACGGCGCCCACTCCTGCAGCGAGACACCGAGCCGCCGACGAGCCCGCATGAGACGGGTCTTCACCGTTGACAGCGGAACGTCGAGGACGTCGGCGATCTCGTCATAGCTCAGGCCCTCGACCTCGCGCAGGACGACGACCGAGCGGGACAGTTCGTCGAGATGCCCGAGGGCGACGGTGAAATCGTCCATGGCCCGCCTGCTCTCCACCCGCGTTTCGACCGATCGGTCCGCCGGCGTCGCCTCCTCGGGAAAGGTGAAGGGGTCCATCGCCACGCTCCGCGACGCCCTGATCGACGACACGGCGGTGTTGTGGGCGATCCGCAGGACCCACGACTTGAGCGAGGACTCGCCGCGAAACGTCGGCAGCGCCAGCCACGCTTTGACCAGGGTGTCCTGGGCGACGTCCTCGGCCATGGACGGGTCTCGCACGACCGACAGCGCCACCCGGTAGATCGGTTCGCCGAACTCCCGGACCAGACGGCCGAGGTCGTCGGGATCGACCTGCTCGGCCGACGGGGTCGTCGCCCGCCGGCTCGCCTCCATCGCCCAGGCGATGAACAAGGCCCCGGGCGGCAACACGATGGTGGCGGCGGACAGCATCGTCCCAGAGCCTAAGTGAGCGAGGCGGGTATTGACAGTCCGGACCCGAGCACCCTCCGGTGATGGGCGGAGGCGGCGACATCGGAATGCGGTGACATCGAATGGGGAGCCAGGAAAACCTGGCTCCCCATCCCGCCCGAGGCCGGATCGCCCACCGGCCCCGCTGAGCCAAAGGACGGGCGGGACCGGTTCGAAGTCGCGAAGTTCAGCAGGGAATATTCCTCCCGGGTGGTGCTAGACCGACGGACGCTGGGCGTCGCCCTTCACCGTGCCGGTGATGCGGTCGTAGACCGCCGGCCAGAACCGGTCGCGCGCTTCCCAGATGCCGCCGATGCCGAATTTCAGTACGAGGATCAGGCTCAAGCTGCCGATGAGGGCGGTGAACAGCTGATCGACGATGTCCTGCGCGAACTCGAGCTGATCGAGGGCGGCGAAGACGCCGATGATCCAGATACCGGCGACGGCCAGCGTGGTGAGCAGCGATCCGAACTCCTGACCGGCCAGAGCCGGCGCGATGATGTTCCGAACGGCATTGGCGACCAAGCCGGTGACGATCACGATGACGATGGCGACGATGACCTTGGGGATGAAGGCGATCAGGTCGTTCACGACCTCGGACACAGGATTGGTCTCGAACGCGCTCAAGGCGACCTGGAGGACCACCACCATGCCCAGGTAGGAGAT
>JBFGLT010000100.1:0-12262 GCA_041576015.1 Acidimicrobiales bacterium | reverse complement strand
GTGCCGCCCCCGGCCGCCGACGCGGTCGGGTCGTCGTTGGTCATGCGTGCTGCCCCTCTCCGGACGCGGCGGACGCGGACGCGTCGATCCGTGCTCTGCGGGCCCGCAGCCGGAGACGCTTCAGCCGGCGGACGACGAGCGGGTCGTGCTCCAGGGCGGCCGGATCGTCGAGCACGGTGGCCAGCTCGGCGTGGTACTCCTCGGGCGAGCACTGGAAACGGGCACGAACCACCTGGTCACGCGGTTCGTCCGCGTTCCACCAGGAACGTTCGAATTCGAGCATGGCGGCGTGGCGTTCGCTGAGCATCCTGAACAGACTGCCTGGTCAGCGGGCGAGATTACAAGCACTGAGGCGAATTCCTGCACGGGGCGGGAAGCTAGGTTCGGAGACGATGCCACCGCGCCCGTTCCTGATCGGCGTCGCCGGGGGCAGCAGCTCCGGGAAGACGACGATCTCGGAGCGGCTGGCCGAGCTGTCCGGCGAGGCCCACGTCTCGCGGATCGAGCTCGACTCGTACTACCTCGACCGCTCCGACGAGCCGCCCGAGCAGCGGCGGGCGATCGACTACGACCATCCCGACGCCTTCGACTGGACGCTGCTCAACGACCACCTCGCGGCGCTCGCCAACGGCGCCTCGGTGCCCGTCCCGATCTACGACTACGCGGCCGACAACCGCAGCGGCGAGGTGCGGATCGTCGAACCCGCCCGCATCGTCGTCGTCGACGGCATCCTCGTGCTCTACGACCGCGCGCTGCGGGAGCGGTTCGACCTCAAGATCTTCGTCGACACCGCCGCCGACGTGCGCTTCATCCGCCGCCTGACCAGGGACGTCGAGGAACGGGGCCGGTCGGTCGAGAGCGTGATCGACCAGTACCTCGAGACGGTCAAGCCCGCCCACGAGCGGTTCATCGAGCCGAGCAAGCGGTACGCCGACGTGATCATCCCCGAGGGCGGACTCAACCGGCCGGCGATCGAGGTGCTGCTGGCCAGGGTCCGGGAGCTGACCGTCGACGGCGGCGGTGACGACGGCGGCGGTGAGGGCGATCGCGACGGCGACGATGAGGGCGATCGCGACGGCTGAGCCGCGCCGGGGTCAGTCCGGGAGCCGGTAGGCGGCGGCCGCCGGCTTCAGCGGACGGGCGTACCAGAGCGGGCGCCGGAGGCCGCTCACGTGGGTACCGGCCGGACGGGTCTTCGCCAGCCAGTCGAGGTAGTTCTCCCGCGCCTTGTCGGTGTCGACCACGACGTCGCCGTACTCGTCGTCGGGCCGGGCCGGGGTGACGTGCACCCGCTGATGCCAGCACTGCATGCCCGAGATCGGGTCGGGCTGCACGCCGAACGTCGCGTTCTGGTGGACGCCGGTGTCGCTCCACCAGATCCGCTCGCTGTCGGGATCGGACGAGGCGAACGGCCGGGCGCCGTGCTCCCGCGAGAGCTTCCACGTGGAACCGTCCCGGCTGATCGCGGCCTTGCCCGAGCTCCAGTTGCGGGCCTTGTCCTCCTCGAGCCGCCAGCGGCCCATGTGGTGGGACGCGGCGACGACACCGGGCCGGATGCCCTGGGTGCGCCACGCGCTGATCACGAAGTGGCCGATCCGGGTCGCGACCCGGACGAGGCCGCCCTCCTCGATGCCGAGCTTCTCGGCGTCCTCGGGATGGATCCACAACGGGTGCCGGTGGCTGATCTCGTTCAACCACTTCGAGTTCGCGGAGCGGGTGTGGATGAGCGTCGGGATGCGGAACGTCGGCAGCAGGATCCGCTCGTCGCCGGCGAGGTCGAGGTCCTCCCAGTGGACGTGGGAGGGGATCCAGGTCGGCGTGGCGTACTCGGGCCACCCCCACTCGGCGAGCGTGGTCGAGAACAGCTCGAGCTTCTTCGACGGCGTCGGGAAGCCCTCCTTGGCCTCGCCGTCGATGTCGACCGCGGGCGAACCGTCGCCGAGCGGCGACAGCGTCAACCCGTCGAGGTCGCCGAGGTCGCCCGACCACGTCCCCGGCGTTCCCGGCACCCGGTAGACGCCGTCGTCGCCCTTGACGCAGCCCTCGAGCGCGTCGGGGCCGACGTGGCGTTCGTACGGCTCGTACGGGTCGGTCGGCACGGCGAAGGCGGAGCGGTCGCGCATGAACGCGAGCGGTTCCTGGCCGGCCTCGCGGGCGGCATCGGCCAGCCCGGGCACGTTCTCGGCGAACATCCGCCCGTAGTACTCGTCGATCGGGATCGGCGTCCCCGGGCGCTCAGCGCTCTCGAACCACTCGCGGATCCCGAGGGCCCCGTCGGGGTCGATCCGCCACGACAGGTCGATCCAGAACTCGTTCTCCTCCCAGACCTCGCCGGGATTGAAGTCGTAGCTGCGCACGTCCGGCCCGAGCGGTTCTCCCCGCTGGATCTCCGCGTACCGGCGGAACGCGGACTGGCGGAACCCGATCCACCGGCCGGCGTGCGTCTCGTAGCTGTGGACGTCGTGGCGTTCGGTGGCGACGCCCATCGGCAACACGTAGTCGGCGAACCACGACGTCTCCGACCAGGTCGGGGTGAGGGCCACATGGCACCGCACCATGTCCGGGTCCTTCAGCGCCTCCATCCAGGTGAACCCGTCGGGGTTGGTCCAGATCGGGTTGTAGACCCGCGAGAAGTACACCTCCAGCGACCCGCGGCCTTCCTTCAGGAAGTGGGGCAGGAGAATCGACATCTCGTGGTACGAGAGCGGGTACTCCCGGGGCCACTCCAGCTCGTTCCACGAGGTCAGCTTCTGCGAGCCGAACGGCTGGGCCGGCGAGAACTTGTTCATGCCGTTGCCGGCGGTGCCGCCCTTGGTCGCCACCGACCCGGTCAAAACGTTGAGGAAGAACAGGCAGCGGGCGACCTGCCAGCCGCCCAGGTTGCCGGCTCCCGCCGCCCTCCAGTTGTGGGTGGCCAGCTTGGTCGGGTGGGCGCCGATCAGCTCGGCGATCTCCCGGATGGTTGCGGCGTCGACACCGGTCTTCTGTTCCGCGGCCTCGGGCGTGTAGTCGGCGTACTCCCGCAGGAGGGCGGTTCGAACCGACGACCACTCGACCGGGAGATCCGGGTGCTGCCGCCGGAGGTAGGTCTCCCAGTTGGTCCACCGGCGGACGAAGCCCTCGTTCCAGGTTTCGGCCTCGATGAGCTCACGGGCGATGGCCAGGCAGAGGAACGGTTCGGTGCCGGGCCAGGTGGCGAGCCAGTAGTCGGCCTTTGCGCCGGTGTTGGACAGGCGGGGATCGATCGCGATGATCTTGGCCCCGTTGCGCTGCGCCTCGATGATCCGCTGGGCGTGGGGGTTGAAGTAGTGGCCGGATTCCAGGTGGGCCGAGATCAACACGATGACCTCCGCGTTGGCGAAGTCCGACGACGGGCGGTCGTGACCCATCCACGACTGGTAGCCGATGCGGGCGTTCGAGGAGCAGATATTGGTGTGGGAGTTGTGGCCGTCCACGCCCCAGGCCTGCAGTACCCGGTTGGCGTAGCCGTCCTCGCCCGGCCGTCCGACGTGATACATGATCTCGTTGTGGCGATCATCCTCGAAGGCGGTGCGTATCCGGCCGCCGATCTCGGCGAGCGCCTGCTCCCAGGAGATCTGCTCCCACTGCCCGGAGCCTCGCTCCCCCACCCGTTTGAGCGGATGGAGGATTCGCTCCGGATCATAGACCTGGTTGAGCGTCGCCGGACCCTTGGCACAGTTGCGGCCGCGGCTCGCCGGGTGTTCCGGGTTGCCCTCGATCTTGGCGATCTCGTCGGTCTCCTGATCGAAGTAGGCCACCAGACCGCAGCCGGCCTCGCAGTTGAAACAGGTGGTGGGCACGATCGTGTACTTCCGCTCCACCTTGTCGGGCCAGGCCTTGGCGTCGAGCTCGGTCCAATCGTGCCACTGCTCATGTGGGGGATAGTTACGAAGTTCGGTCACGGTGAATCCTCAAGAATCGAGAAGGGCGAGAGACGGACGGGAGCGCTTTGTTCTGGGGTTCCCAGAACCCAGAAGTGGGCCCTGCGAACCCCAGAACCGGAACGGCGGCAAGGAGGCGGGCGGAGCGGGCGGGACAGGTCATGAGAGGGGGACGGATTGGCCGGCCCGGACGAAGGCGTCCTCGTAGGCGAACATGCCGACCAGGGCGAAGACTCCGGCAGCGGCGGCCAGGGGGGCCGACGTGCCACCGTTGGTCAGGTCGAGGATCATGAACAGCGCTGGTACGACGAGGCCGGCGAACACGCCACCCCACCAGAACTGCTGGGCGTACAGGCCCTTCGTCATGGCTTCGACGGCCAACTCGACGGTGCGGGATCCGTGTGCGGTCAACTCCACGGCGATCAGCGCTGCCGTGGCCAGAACGCCGCCGAGCAGCACCCACCGTATGGCCTGGGGCGAGGGTATGTCCATGAACAGATCCGCCAGGCCGAACACCGCTCCCCCGGCGGTCACCGCCTGGGCCAGCAGCACCGGCAGCAACAACGGTGTCTGCCACAGATCACGACCCTCGCATTGGGCGAAGAGGAAGGCCGTGTACCCGGCGGCAGCGGCCGCCGTCACCACGGCCGGAACGGCCAGGATCTCGAGCAGGCCCGACGCCTCGGTCAGGCCCCCGATCCACCACAGGGCGCACACGATGGCGAACGCCATGAGCACGTAGGCCCCCTTGACCAGCCACGAAGACCAGTTGCCCTTCGTGATGAGGTAGTGGAAACGAGCGGGTTGCTTGAGATCGGCGA
The DNA here is from genome assembly GCA_041576015.1 of Acidimicrobiales bacterium. GTDB lineage: Bacteria > Actinomycetota > Acidimicrobiia > Acidimicrobiales > SZUA-35 > JABDIY01. The sequence goes on along the minus strand of JBFGLT010000100.1, from coordinate 7,539 downwards.
TCAGCAACACACCGGTCAGGGCGAGGAAGACACCGGCCACCACCGGTGGCATCACACCGACCGCGGCCTGTGCGGTGGAGTGACCGAGCAGCACCATCAGCGCCGCCATCAACATCGCTCCGGCGGCGACGGCCTTGGTGACCAGGTAGCCCGACACCTTTCCCTTCCACGTCATCATGTGCGCCGTGGTGTAGGCCGTGCGGGCGACCACCCCGTCCTCTTGGGTTGGAATGTTGCCGGCGTGTACGGGAATCGTCGGATGACGTCTTCCGTCGGCCTCCCGCAGGGTTTCGGCCCAGATCATGCCGTCGTTGGCGATGGCGGTGCGGGTCGGGTCGAGCGACGCCTGGTCGGCGCCCCGGTAATAGACCTTGGGTTTGGTGTTCTGCTCGGGAGCCCGAACGGCGACGTCGTCGCGGGCGATGATCCGGCCGATTTCGGAGCCGGGGTCGTCGAGGTCGCCGATCTTGATGGCCTCGGTCGGGCACACGATCTGGCAGGACGGCAACAGCCCGACCTCGAGCCGGTGGTTGCACATGTTGCACTTGTGCGCCGTGTTGGTCTTGGGGTTGATGTAGAGCGCGTCGTAGGGACAGGCGTTCATGCACGACTTGCAGCCGATGCAGTTGTCGTCCTGGAAGTCGACGACGCCGTTGTCGGCCCGGTACAGCGCCGACGTCGGGCAGATCTTCATGCACGGCGCGTCGTCACACTGGTTGCACCGCATCACGGTGAACTTGCGGGCCACGTCGGGGAAGGTACCGGTCTCGATGTACTTCACCCAGGTGCGATTGACCCCGAGTGGCACATCGTGCTCGCTCTTGCACGCCACGGTGCAGGCGTGGCAGCCGATACAACTGTCGCTGTCCAGAAGGAAACCCATTCGGGTCATGTCGTGCCTTCTCCTCTTGGGTCGAGTCGGGCTGTCGTGGGCAGGCTCACCGGGTCGAACCCAGCGGCTGGCGGCCGGGGACCCCACGGCGCCTGGTCTGCCCGCTTCGGGTGTCAGTGAGCCGCAATGAGCTCGGAGCCGTCCGCGCCGGCGATGGGTGCCCCAGCCCCCTGCCAGGCACCGAAACCGCCGAGCAGGTCGGACACGTCGCTGAAACCGGCGGCGGCGAGACGGCTCGCGGCAATCGACGACCGGTAACCGCCGGCGCAGTAGACGATCGTCGGTTTGGACGCGTCGAGGCTCGCCAGCTTCTGGTTGAGTGTGGTCAGGGGAATCAGGTGGGCGTCGGGAATCACACCACCGGCGGTCTCCCCCGGCTGGCGGACGTCCACGATCTGCAGGCCGTCGAGCCGATCCATCGCCTCGATCATGCCCGCCACGTCGACACGTGAGCTCGGGGCGACCTCGTCGGGGTTCGAATCGAACACCGCGAGGGGATTGTCGAGGTACCCGACGATGTTGTCGAAACCGATGCGGGCCAACCGGATCTTCGACTGCATCTCCTCCCCGTCACCGGCCACCAGCACGATGGCGACGCCCGGTTGGATCACCCCACCGGCGAATTCGGCGTAACGGCCGGCCAGGCCGATGTTGATCGATCCGACGAGGTGACCTGCCGAGAACTCGCTGGGATCGCGGGTGTCGAGGATGATCGCTCCATGCCGCTGAGCCTTGATCACCTCCTGCAACCCAAGGGCTCGAGGTGGCCGGGCCTCGTCGAGAATCGGACGGTTCTCCCGGTTGAGCACGGCGTCATAGGCGAAGTAGGCGGGCGGGGCCGACTGGCCCTCGGTGACCACGGCGATGAAGTCCTCCTTGGCCATCGGAGCCAATGCGTAGTTCTGGGTGCGCTGTTCGCCGATCGTGGAGCTCGTTTCGGTCGACAGATTCTTGCCGCAGGCTGAACCCGCTCCGTGCGCCGGATACACCCGTGTCGAGTCGGGCAGGGTCATGAGTTCCTCGTGGAGCGAGTCGTAGAGCTGCGACGCCAGCTCCTCGCTCGACACGCCCTTGGACGAGAGCAGATCGGGACGGCCGACATCACCGATGAACAGGGTGTCTCCGGTCAACACGGCGTACGGTTCAGGGTCGCCAGCTCGCTCGTGAACCACGATGCTGATCGACTCGGGTGTGTGTCCGGGAGTGTGGCGAATCTCCAGCTCCACCTCGCCGAGACTGATCCGCTCGCCGTGCTCGAGCTTGCGGGATTCGAACTCGGTGACCGCCTTGTCGCCGTAGGCGATGGTGGCGCCCGTGGCGTGGGCGAGTTCGAGGTGGCCCGACAGGAAGTCGGCATGAAAGTGGGTCTCCAGCACCAGCTCGATCGTCATGCCGTGCTCGGCGGCCGACTCCAGGTAGGGGGCGATGTCGCGCCGGGGATCGACGACGACGGCACGCTTCGAGGTCTCATCGCCGATGAAGTAGGAGGCCTGCGACAGGCAGTCGAGATAGTGCTGCTCGAAGATCAATGGATTCCCCTTCGTCGTGGTGGTCGACCACCTGATCATCCTAATGTACGGTCTTTCGGACTGTCGGTCAAGCGAACGACCCGAACACCCTCGACCCGACCGGGCTCGACCCGATCACGCCGGGCCGTGAATGACGGCCTGGTTCGTCGCACCGCCACACCGGCAGGCAAACTCGGGAGGTGGCTCCATGGAGGGCGGTCCCCGATCACCGGTTGGCTCTGACCGCCATCTTTCTCACGGCGTACGCCACCAACGTGTCGACACCGTTCCTGGTGGCATATCGCGATCGGCTGGATCTCGGCCCGACCGAGACACAGACCATCTTCGCCGTCTACGTGACCGGGATCCTCGCCACCCTCCTCTTCGCCGGACCCGCTGCCGATCGCTTCGGCCGCAAACCGATGACGGTGCCGTTCGTCGCCGTCGCCGCCCTGGCCTCGTTCCTGATCCTGCTCGGCCGCAACTCCTATCCGTTACTCCTCGCAGGGCGCTGGATGCTCGGCGTCTCGGTCGGGGCCGTCCTCTCCGCTGGAACGGCGTGGGTCCAGGAGCTGCTCGGGCCCGGTACGCAGGTGAAGGCCGCGGTCTGGACGACGGTCGCGACCTACCTCGGTTTCGGGTTCGGGCCCGCCATCTCGGCGGTGCTCGCCCTGATCGCGCCGTGGCCCCTCGTCACCCCCTTCGCGCTCCACCTCGCGCTCACCGCGCTCATCCTGCCGTTCCTCCTCCGGATCCCGGAGACAAGGCCCAAGCCGGCGAGACCACCCCCGCTTCGACCCAACCTCGGCGTGCCTCGCAACGGGCGCATCGTGTTCTGGCTCACCGTGGTCCCGGCCGCGATCTGGGTGTTCGCCTTTCCCTCCACATCGTTCGCCCTGTTCCCCGTGCTGCTCAGTTCGGCCATTCCCGGAAACGAGATCCAGGTGGCGGGGGCGGCCTCGACCCTCACGGCGTGGAGCGGCATCGTGGCCCGCCCGGTTCTCAACCGATGGGGACCGACACCCACGCTGATCTCCGGCATGACGATGGGATTCGGAGGCTATCTGCTCGGCACGTCGGCCTTCTGGACCGGAGGCTGGCCGCTGGTTCTCCCGGCGGCGATGTTGCTCGGCGCGGCGTCGGGCTGCATCACGGCCGGTTGTCTGGCCATACTCGGCGCGATCGCCGAGGACCACCGTCGCGGTGCGCTCACCTCCACCTTCTATCTGTTCGCCTACCCGGGCATGTCGATGCCGGTGATCGTCACATCACTGGCTTCGGTCACCAGCGACCGTACGGCGCTGATCGCCATCACCGCTGCGGCGCTGGCCGGGGCCGTCGTGGTCGTCACCTCGGCGGTCGCGTTGCGGCCCGGTCGTCGACCCGCCGTCGCCGGCTGACTCGTCGCGACGGGTCAGGCGCTCCTGGAGAGCCCCGGCGATCAGGATGGCGGCGGCGGACAATCAACCCTGCAGATGGCGGGCGCCGAAGTTCGATTCACCGGTGCCGCCCGGCGTCGCGCCGCCGATCAACGACCGCCGAACGGGGCCGTGCAGGACACCCGCCCGCTGGATTACGCTCTCGGTCATGGCTGCCAACGAAGCGTCCGTCTTTCATCTCGGCGTCAACGCCGCCGAGCTCGCCGGGGCGACACTCGCCATCGTTCCCGGCGACCCGGCCCGGGTGGCCAAAATCGCCAGACGTCTTTCGAACAGCAGGCACGTCGCGTCCCAAAGGGAGTTCACGAGTCACGTCGGCCACCTCGACGACACACCGATCGTGGTCTGCTCCACGGGAATCGGCGGCCCGTCGGTATCGGTGGCCGTCGAGGAACTGGCGCAACTCGGCGTGAGGACGTTCATCCGGGTCGGCACGACCGGGTCGATCCAACCGGACGTGACGTCGGGGATGATCGTGGTCACCCAGGCCGCGGTACGACTCGACGGCGCCAGCTTCCATTTCGCCCCGGGCGAGTACCCTGCGGCATCCGACTTCTGGTGCACCAAGGCACTGGTCGAAGCGGCCGAGGCGGTGGGAGCCGACTACCGGGTTGGCATCACCGCCTCCTCCGACACCTTCTATCCCGGCCAGGAGCGCTACGACACCGTGGCCGGAACGGTGACCGCCCGATTCCGGGGTTCGCTGGCCGACTGGCGCGCCCTGCACGTGCTCAACTACGAGATGGAGGCCGCCACGCTCTTCACCATGTGTTCGGCCAACGGCTGGCAGGCCGGCTGTGTGAACGGCGTGATCGCCAATCGTTCGCTCGAGGAGCTACCGACCGACGAGGCCGCCATCGCCGCCACGGAGGAGCGGGCCATCGATGTGGTCATCGAGGCCGCACGGAGGCTTTTGACCCGGCCCTGACCGGCCGGTTCTCCGCAATGGTGCCCATCGTTGGACAAAAATGTTTGTCATTGCCCCCCTACGGTGCGATCCTTGCTGCGTGGAGCTTCTGCTAGTTGAAGACGATTCGTCGATCAGCCAGCCGCTGAAGGCGGGACTGGAACGAGAGGGATTCGAGGTTCAGCTGGCCACCACCGGCGCTCAGGCCCTGCAGGCCGATCCCGTCGATCTCGTCCTGCTCGATCTCGGTTTGCCCGATCTCGACGGCAGGGTGGTCTGCCAGAACCTGAGGGCGGCCAGCACGGTGCCCATCATCGTCGTCACCGCCCGGGAAGACGAAATCGACCGGGTCATGCTCCTCGAGCTTGGAGCCGACGACTACGTCGTCAAGCCGTTCGGCTTCCGCGAGCTGGTGGCTCGCATCAGGGCGGTGCTCCGACGGGCCGCCTCGCGGCCGGCCGAAGAGGAGAGGGTCGAATGGGGCTCGCTCAGTATCGACCGCCGGGCCCGCCACGTGGAATACGACGGAACCCGGGTCGACCTGACTCCGAAGGAATACGACCTGCTGGCTGCGCTGGCTTCAGACCCCGGCGCGGCGGTCACCCGTGAGCAGCTGATCAACGACGTGTGGGACGAGAACTGGTGGGGCTCCACCAAGACCCTCGACGTTCATGTTGCGTCGCTACGCAAGAAGACCGATCCGTCACTCATCCAAACGATTCGCGGCGTCGGCTTTCGTCTGGCGGAGAACCAGCAGGAGCCATGACCCGCAGACTCGTCTTGAGTTACCTGCTGGTGAGTCTTGTCGTTCTGCTGATTCTCGAAATACCTCTGGCCATCTTCTACTACCAGCTCGAACGGGAGCGTTTCATCGCCAACGCCGAGCGGGACGCCGTCGTACTGGCCACCTATTACCAGGATGTCCTCGACACCGAATCCCCGGCTGCCAACAGCAATCTGGAGGTGGCCCGAAACTACAGCGCCGAGACCGGTGCCCGCCTCGTCGTCGTCGACGACAGCGGCATCTCGGTGGCCGACACCAGCCGGGAATCGGGGCGGAATTTCGCCACCCGACCGGAAATCGTGGTGGCGCTCGACGGGTTGCGCGACGCCGGATATCGGGACTCCGACACGCTCGACACCGAGCTTCTGTACGTGGCGGTTCCGATTGCGTCGGGCGGCAGCGTGCAGGGAGCGCTGCGCCTCACGATCGACGCGGAAGAGGTCAACAGCCGAATCCGACGTTTCTGGATAGGGCTGGTGGCCATCGCCGCGCTGATCCTCGGCGCCCTGGCCCTGGTCGGGTTGACCGTCGCCCGATCGGCCACCGAACCGATCAAGCGGCTGCGGACCTCCGCGCTGCGGTTCGGGCGCGGTGACTTCAGCCCGCTCCAGGTATCGGATCCCGAGACGCCGGGCGAGATTCAGGAGCTGGCCAACTCGATGAACGCCATGGGCCGCCAGCTGGAGCAGCTCATCGAACGGCACCGTTCGTTCGTTGGCGATGCGTCCCACCAGCTCCGCACCCCCTTGACCTCGCTCCGGCTTCGACTCGAGAACCTGGAGGCTGCAGCCATCGACGCCACGTCACGGGTTGAAATCGAGGCGGCCATCGAGGAGACCATCCGCCTGTCGAACCTCGTCGGCGACCTGCTGAAACTGGCCCGCAACGACGGACCGCCGAGCCTGACCGCCGTCGATCTCGGGTCGCTGGCCGCCGATCGGGTCAACACCTGGCAGGCGACGGCCGACCATGAGGTCGAGCTTCTCCTGAAAAGCCCGCACGGCAAGGTGGAGGCGATCGCGGTGGCCGGGGCGATCGAGCAGGTGCTCGACAACCTGCTCGACAACGCCCTCCACGTGGCACCCCCGAAGTCTCGGATCCTGGTTTCGGTCGAGCGGGGCCATATGCATCACCGGCTTGTCGTCACCGACGAGGGACCCGGCTTGACCGACGAGGAGAAGAAGCGGGCCACCGATCGGTTCTGGCGGGCCGACCACGGTCGCCCCGGCACCGGGCTCGGTCTCGCCGTGGTGGCGTCATTGATCGAGGCCAGCGGCGGGACGCTGATCTTCGACGACAATCCGCACGGCCGGGGGCTCCGGGTCACGACCGGCTGGCCGACGCTGTTTCCGAGCGACGCACGGCTGACCGAACCGCGATCTGCCGACACCATCTACCGCAGCACCGTCGAATGGTCGACGCTGCACGATCATTGGGACGACCCGGAACTCGGCGCGGCGAAAAGCCGGCGCTGGAGTCGCACCCGAAAAGCGGCGGAGACACGCTGACCGGCCGGCCAGGGGCGACGGGGAGGTCTCCCGGCCGGAACATGTCGGCGAGGAGGAGGTCTCCCGGCCGGAACCTGTCGGCGAGGGGGTGACCCTCGGCCCCCGGTCAATCGTCGTCGAGTCGACCGTCGCCGCCGGGAGGGCTCCATCGGTCCGTGTCGGCCTCACCGGCGTCGCCCTCGGACTTGCCATCGCGACGGGCCGGGTCGTCGGGCCGGCGTTCCGGTTGCGCATCCTCGTCGGGATGGGGGTTGTCGACGTCGGCTTGGTTCCCATCGTCGGACGCACCTTCGGAGCCTCCCGCCGTGCCTTCCTCGTGGTGGACCGAAGCGTGGTCATGCGGTGGTTCGGTCGTCGTGGACTCGGCGGCACCGCCGTTGTGGGCGTCACCTGATTCGTCGGCGTCCTCGGAAACCGAGGTCGTGTCGACGTCGGGTTGTTCCGGATCGGTGGTGGGGAGCGTCACCGACAGGGCCGGTCTCGGCACGCTCAGCCGGTAGC
>JBFGLT010000099.1:0-12474 GCA_041576015.1 Acidimicrobiales bacterium | reverse complement strand
GAACGGCGGGTGATGCATGGCCACGATCGTGGGGCCTGAAGCCTCGGTGATCCGGTCGGACAGCCATTCGAGACGGTCGTGGTCGACGAAGCCACCGGCGCGCCCTCGATCGGTGGAGTCCAGACCGATGATGGTGACGTCGGTCCCGGGGATCGTTTGCGACCAACTGGCGTGTCCGTCCGCCCACGGCATGTCGGGGAACGTTGCTCGAAGCCGGGCCGGCGAGTCGTGGTTGCCCGGTACCGGCCAGAACGGGACCTGTAACGCTTCGAGGAGCGTCATGAGCTCCGCGTAGGCGGCCTCCTGGCCGCATTCGACGAGGTCGCCGGTTCCGACGACGACGGCGGGGCGTTCGGTCTCCTCGTTGAGGGCTCGGACGGCGCTCCGGAGCCGGCGGCCGTTTTCGGCCCAGTAGCGGACTCCCGGGCCATGGTCGCCGACACTGACATGGGTGTCGGTCAGTTGGGCAATGACGACCGGCTCGGCTCGCACAGATTCACCTCCGCAGTGACAAGGGTAACGGATGGCCGGCCCGCTGATGAAGCCCCGATCAGCCGCTGGAATACTTGTCCCATGCCCGTTGCCCCGAACCGAAAGAACCCCGCCCGCCAGGCGTCGGTCATTGCGGTTGCGGGTGTGCTGGGGGCGATCGCCATGGCGTTCTTGATCACCCGCATCGCATCGCAAGCTGCCGAAGGGGATCTGCAGCTGAACCTGGGCGATGACGTCTTCGTGATCGGCGACGCCGAGGACCTGGCCGAGAAGATCGACGACGAGGACGTGTTCGGCGGCGATCCGCTGCTGATCCCGGGCCTGGGGAACGATCGCGACGTGTGGGTGCAGCACATCGGCGATGACCCCCTGGCCGGCTGGCTCGTCTTTGCTGCCCGACCCGACGATGCGCCCCGCGACTGCATCGCCGAATGGCGTCGCGACGAGTCGCGGTTCGTCGACTCGTGCGACGGCACGGTCTACCCCGAGGACGGCGATGGCCTGCGCCACTATCCGGTCGAAATCGTCGACGGTCAGGTGACCGCCACCATCGCCGCCGGCTCCTGAACAGGGGTCAGGTCTACGTTTGCCTCGAAGGGGTCACGTCTACGACCGCCGTCACGTCTACCCTCCAACGCATGCCGACGCTGCTGGTCCTGCGTCACGGGAAGTCCGACTGGTACGCCGAGTACGACGCCGACGCCGACCGACCTCTGGCCAAGCGGGGTCGTCGCGCTGCGAAACAGATCGGGCGGTATCTGGCGGCGGTCGGTCCCGAGCCGGATCTGGCGATCACCTCCCCCGCAGTGCGGGCCCGCGACACGTTGGAGCGTGTGATGCAGTTCGGCGGATTCGACTGCCCGGTCCAGGTCGAGGAGTCGTTCTACGGCCACGCCCATCAGGCAGTGCTCGATTCTCTGCGGCGGGTCGACGGGTCGATCGGGGCAGCTCTCGTCGTTGGTCACGAACCCACGTGGTCCGATCTCATCGCCGCGCTGACCGGGGAACTCGTCCGATTTCCCACCGCTGCGCTCGCCCACCTGGAACTCGGCACGGCCTGGCCAGACCTCACGCCCGGCTGCGCCGTGCTCACCTCGCTGGTGCTGCCCCGACAGCTGGAAGCCGGAGATCGCTGACTGCGGCGATATCGAACCTCGGGCATTGCGACGGCGCAGGGAGTATAAGTACGAGAGGAGGTCGCGGCGCAGCGGCCCCGAAGGAGATTCGTCATGCATCCGAACGCACAAGTCGTTCTGCGCGGCTTCCAGGCCTTCGCAGAAGGCGACATGGCAACGATGAAATCGCTGTTCTCGAACGACGCCACCTGGCACGGGGGTGGCCGCAACAAGTGGAGCGGCGACTACCGCGGTCCGGAATCAATCGTCGAGATGATGAGCGGCCTCGGCGGTGAGGCCACGATCGAGAACCAGCCCCATGCCGTGCTCGCCGACGACGACCACGTCGTCGTGCTCAATTCGAGCTCGATGAGTCGAGCGGACAAGAGCTTCAGCGGAGACAGCGTCTTCGTTTTCCATGTGGATGACGGAAAGGTGACCGAAGCTTGGAGCATCCCGAGCGACCCCTACGGACTCGACGACTTCTGGACCGATTGAGGCAGCCGGCCCCACGCACGTGAAGTGGGGATCCAGTTCGGGCAGGATGGTCGGTCATGAAGACACTCCGTACGCCGGACGAACACTTCGCCGCCCTTCCCGGCTACGACTTTGCGCCGCACTACGTCGAAGTCTCCGACCGGGAGGGCGGCGTGCTCCGCATCCACTACCTCGATGAGGGATCAGGGGACGCGGGGCTGATCCTGTGCCTTCACGGCGAGCCGTCGTGGAGCTATCTGTACCGAAAGATGATCCCGCCACTGGTCGCAGCCGGATTTCGTGTGGTCGCACCCGATCTGGTTGGCTTCGGCCGCAGCGACAAGCCGTCCGAGCAGGCCGACTACACCTACGAGCGCCATGTCGCCTGGATGCAGGATGCGATCCTCGACCATCTGGATCTCGAGAACACCACGCTGTTCGGGCAGGACTGGGGTGGCCTCATCGGTCTCCGGCTCGTGGCCGAGAATCCGGATCGGTTTGCTCGTGTGGTGGTCGGAAACACCGGCCTTCCGACCGGCGATCACCCCGTCTCCGAGGCGTTCCTCGCCTGGCAGAAGTACAGCAGGGAAAGCCCGACGTTCGACGTCGGGAAGCTGGTGAGCCGGGCGACGGTCTCTGGACTCGACGAAGCAGAGACCGCCGCGTACGACGCGCCCTTTCCCGACGACAGCTTCAAGGCGGGCGCCCGCGTCTTTCCGTCGTTGGTACCCACCGGGCCCGACGATCCGGCCGCTCCCGCCAACCGGGCCGCCTGGGACGTGCTGAAACGGTGGGACAAACCGTTCATCACCTGCTTCAGTGATCGCGACCCGGTGACCGCCGGCGGCGACAAGCCATTTCGCTCTCTGGTGCCGGGAGCCAAGGGCCAGCCTCACCCCACGATTCGCAACGCCGGACATTTTCTGCAGGAGGACGCCGCTCCACAACTTGTGCAGCTGATCATGGAGACGTGCACCCACCCGTGAGGCTGCCGCCGCGCCAGCGATGGCAGCAACGGGGGCGGGGTGCATTGCGGAGCGGAGAGAGGCCGGAGCGACCCGAAGGCGACCCCTTGTGGCGGGCACCTGAGGCTGCCGCTGCGCCAGCAAGGCAGCACATCGGACATGACCTATGTGTCCGAGCGGAGCGAGACCTGCGGAGCCCTCGGGCGAAGCAGGCATCAGATACAGTCCACCCCCATGGATCTGCTCGAGTACCAAGGTAAGCAGTTCTTCGCCTCCTACGGCATCCCGGTGTCAGATGGTGAAGCGACCCAGGATGTGGACGAGGCCGTCGTCATCGCCGACCGGGTGGGGTATCCGGTTGTGGTCAAGGCGCAGGTCCACACCGGTGGTCGCGGCAAGGCTGGGGGCGTGAAGCTTGCCAACGATGCCGAGGAGGCCCGCGTGCATGCGTCCAACATCCTCGGCCTCGACATCAAAGGCCACGTCGTGAAGACGATCTGGGTCGAGAAGGCCAGCGACATCGCCGAGGAGTACTACGCCAGCTTCACTCTGGACCGATCGGCCAAGCAGTACCTCGGGATGCTGAGCGCACAGGGTGGGGTGGAGATCGAAACGGTCGCCGAGTCGAATCCGGAGGCGATCGCCCGGATCCATGTCAACCCCGCAGAGGGGTTGAGCGAGACCCAGTGCCGGGCGTGGGTGGAAGCGGCGAAGTTGAATCCGGCGGCGACCGACGGTGCGGTGGAGATCCTGATGAAGCTGTATACGGCCTATGTGGAAGGCGACGCCGACCTCGTCGAGATCAACCCGTTGATCCTCAAACCCACTGGCGAGGTCCACGCTCTCGACGCCAAGGTGAGTCTCGATGCCAGCGCCGTGTTCAGGCACCCTGACTACGAGCAGTATGAGGTCACCCAGCCTCGCGACGACCGGGAGCGGGCCGCCCACGAGAAGGGCCTGCAGTACGTCGGGCTGGAGGGCAACGTCGGAGTGATCGCCAACGGTGCTGGCCTGGCCATGAGCACGGTCGACGTGGTGAACCAAGTCGGTGGGCGGCCCGCGAACTTCCTCGACGTCGGCGGCGGCGCCAACGCCGACATGTTCGCCGGGGCGCTCGATGTGATCAACAACGACCCGAGCGTGAAGAGCATCTTCATCAACATCTTCGGCGGCATCACCCGGGGCGAGGAGGTCGCAAATGGGATTATCGAGGCGATGAAGCGGGTCCAGATCGACTCGCCGATCGTGATCCGCCTCGACGGGACCAACGCGACCGAGGGGCGGCAGATCCTCGAGCCCCACCTGACCGACATGTTGATGATGGAACCCACGATGCTGGACGCTGCCCGCAAGGCCGTCGAGCTGGCCGGCTGAGAGGACCGAGAACGATGAGCATCTTCCTCGATGAGAACACCAAGGTCATCTACCAGGGCCTCACCGGATCGACCGGGCGCTACTACGGACTGTTGAACCGGGACTACGGCACCCAGGTCGTCGCCGGCACCCACCCCACGAAGGCCGGCACCGACGTCGACGGCATTCCGATCTTCGGCTCGGTGAAGGAGGCGGCCGAGGCCACCGGCGCCACGGCCACATGTGTTTTCATCCCTGCGCCCGGCGTTCAGGGTGCTGTTCTCGAGGCCGCCGAAGCGGGCATGGATCTGGTCGTCGTCATCACCGAGGGCGTAGCGGCCCACGATGAAGCCTATTTCTACAACGTGTTGAAACGCGACCACCCGACCACGCGGTTACTCGGCCCGAATTGCCCCGGTATCATCAGCCCGGGCAAGGCCAACGTCGGGATCACCGCTGGTCACATCGCGAAGGCCGGCGGACCGGTGGGCATCGTCAGCCGGTCGGGCACGCTCACCTATCAAGCCCTCTACGAGCTGAAGGAGAAGGGCATCGGCGTGACGACGTGCGTCGGCATCGGCGGAGATCCGGTGCCCGGCACGTCGTTCATCGATTGCCTCGAAGCGTTCGAGGCCGATCCGGAGACCGAAGCGGTCATGATGATCGGGGAGATCGGAGGGTCGGCCGAGGAAGAAGCCGCCGAATTCATCAAACACCACATGACCAAGCCGGTGGCGTCGTATGTCGCGGGGGTCACCGCCCCGCCCGGGAAGAAGATGGGACACGCCGGCGCCATCGTGTCGGGGGGCAAGGGCACTGCTCAGGCCAAGATGGAGGCGCTGGCCGATGCGGGCGCTCAGGTGGGTCACAACCCGACCGAAACGGGGGAGCTGATGGCCCAGATCGTCGCCGGGTTGTAGACGGCGGGTCGACGGGTTGTCTCCCCCGGCTACACCACTCGCGCCGGTGGAACTGTCAGACTTGTCGTTCTATGTCTGGCTCTTCGGCGGCACCCTCTCGGAGTTCGCTCGGAGCGCTCCTGGTCGCTTTCGTCCTGTTCGCATCGGCGTGTGCAAGTGACGAGCGGCCGTTCCTTCTGCCGCCCGACGCGGTCGGTGCGCTGGAGTCATCCACGACCACGACGACCGAGACACTGCCCCCCACCACTGTGGCCCGAGTACCGAAAGCGCTGATCACACCGACCGGTGTGGTGGCGCCCATCCTGGCGCAGGGTCAGGACTCCTATCTGATTCAGACACCGTGTCAGGCCGAGGTCGAGTTGGTGTACGGCACGCCTCTGTACGAGGTCGACGTCGTGCTCGACCCCGGTCATGGCGGCGACGTCGAGACCGGTGCGGTCGGCCCGAACGGTCTGGTCGAGAAGGACTTGAACCTCCGGTTGGCCAAGCGCGCCGCCCGCAAGCTCGAAGCTCGCGGCATCACCGTGGCGTTGACCCGTACCGCCGACTACCGGTTGCCGATCCGCACCCGGGCCCAGATCGCCGACACCCTCGACGCCGTCGCTCTGGTTTCGGTCCATCACAACGCACCGGTCCTGAGCTCGAGCAGCGGGCCGGGAACCGAGGTCTTCTACCAGTCGGCGTCGGGTGAGTCGGCCCGGCTCGCCGGACTCCTCCAAGAGGAGATCGTGACCGCTCTCGAACAGTTCGAGGATGTCGACTGGGTCTCGGCCGCTGACGCCGGCGTCGTCTCGGTGCTACGACCGGATGGGTCGGAGTCCTATGGCATGATCCGCCGTCCGGCGACCACTGCGGTACTCGCCGAGTTCGGGTATCTCGCCAACGCCAGCGAGGCGGAGTTGTTCGCCACCGACGAGTATCTCGAGGCCGCCGCCGAGGCGCTGGCCGGGGCCGTGCAGCGATTCCTGGAGACCGACGAGTCCGGTGTCGCGCCGAATGGCGAAGCCCGCACCTTCACGCCGACCGTGGGAACCGGCGGGGTGAACGGGTGCACCGATCCACCGCTCGAGTGACCGGCGCAAGACCGGCGGTCAGTGTTTGAACTGGCGCTCGCCGGTGAACAGCATGGCGACGCCGCGCTCGTCGGCAGCGGCGATGATGGCTTCGTCGTTGACCGATCCCCCCGGTTGGACGATGACGGCCACGCCGGCGTCGGCGGCAGCGTCGACCCCGTCCCGGAACGGAAAGAAGGCGTCGGATGCGCATGCGCCACCGGCTGCCCGCCCGTCCGCCTTCGACGCAGCCAGCATGCTGGACTCGACCCGGTTCTGCTGGCCGGCTCCGATCCCGAACGCCGTTCGGTTCTTCACCATCACGACGGCGTTGGAGGTGACCGACGCCGCCAGGCGCCACGCAACGACGGCGTCGGCCAGCTCGAGCGGACTCGGCCGCCGTTCGGTCACGATCCGCCAGTCGGCCGGACGGGCGTCTATCCGCGCCGTCTCTTGTACGAGGAACGAATCGGACAGCTGCCGGACGTGCCGGGCTCGGTGGCCGTTCCCCTGGGCCTCGAGCAACCGGGTGTTCTTTCGTTTGGCGACGAGGCGCTCGATGACCCCGTCCTCGTAGCCCGGTGCGATGACGACATCGGCCTGGGCGGCCGATTCCATGGCGGCGACCGTCGCCTCGTCGATCGATCGGTTGAGCGCGACGATTCCGCCGAAAGCCGACCGCGGATCGCACGCGAACGCCTGCTCGTAGGCCGTGGCCAGGTCCGGCGCCACCGAAACCCCGCACGGGTTTCCGTGTTTGACGATGACTACGGTGGGTTCGTCTGGTTCGATGGCGTTGGCCAGCAGCCATGCCGCATCGGCGTCGAAGATGTTCAGATAGGACAGCTCCACCCCGGCGTGTTGGACTGCCGTGTCCCACCACGAGGGCTGGCCGTTGACCCGGTACCGGGCTCCGGCCTGATGGGGGTTCTCCCCGTAGCGCAGATCGGACACCTTGTCGAGACCGATAGCCAGGCGGTCCGGCAACGGCATGGGATGTTCGTCGTCCAGCACGGTCGTCGCCTGGCGGTCGAGCCACTCGACGATGCTGGAGTCGTAGACCGCCGTGTGAGCGAACGCCTTTCGTGCCAGTCGACGGCGAGTTGACGCCTTGGTCTGGCCCTTGTCGCGCAGCTCGTCGAGGACGATCGCGTAGTCGGCCGGGTCGACCAGCACTGTGACGAATGCGTGGTTCTTGGCCCCGGCCCGGATCATGGCCGGACCACCGATGTCGATCAGCTCGATCCCGGGATCTTCGGTGAAGGGATAGAGGTTGCCGACGACGATGTCGATGAAGTTGATCCCGTTGGCCTCCATGTCGGTGAGATGGGACGGGTCCCGGCGATCGGCCAGCAACCCGCCGTGGATGAACGGGTGGAGGGTGACGACTCGATGCCCCAGCATCGGCTTCACGCCGGTGTAGTCGGCGACATCGGTCACCGGGATGCCGGCGGCGGCGATCTCAGCGGCCGTTCCCCCCGACGACAGCAGGTGAACATCGAGGTCGTGCAGCTGCTTGGCGAATTCGGCGATGCCGGTCTTGTCGTAGACCGAGAGGAGGGCACGCATTTGGGTCAACCTAGCGGATGAACACTTCGCCTCCGAGGAGCGATTCAACCCGAAACTGAGCGTTCACCGTGTCATCGCAACGCTCGGATCGTCGCCGGCCCACCACTGTGGCGGTCGCCACTGCAGACCCGAAACTGCACCGCTGGCCTTCGCGCCCGCCGGTAACGTCTGGGGAGTGGACGTTCCAGCCAGCCCCGTCGCCTCCGCCGACTCGGGCTCGGTGCTCCGCATCGGTCTCCGTCTCGTATGGCACATGTACCGCATGCACCCGCTGGCGGCGTCGGTGGCGGTCTTTGGCGCAATCGTCACCGCTGCCGGCATCGTCGGTTCGACGGTCGTGATCGGTCAGGTCACGGACCGGGTCGTGCTTCCGGCCTTCATCGAGGGTTCGACCATCACCACCGGAGACATTCTGTGGGGAGTGGCGGCGGTCATCGCCGTCGCCGTCGTACGTTCCGCCGGCACGATCATGCGCCGGTACTACGCGGGGATGACCACCCAGCAGGTGGAGCGCTCGCTGCGACGCCGACTCAGCCGGTACTACCTGGAGCTCCCGATGGAGTTCCATCAGCGGGCGATGGCCGGCCGTCTGATCGCCCATGCCGACAACGACACCATGATGGCGACCCAGGTTCTCGATCCGGTGCCGTTCACCCTCGGCACGTTCTTTCTGCTCGTCTTCGCCGCGATCTCGCTGGTGACGGTCGACCTTGTCGTCACCCTCGTCGCAATCGGGATCTTCCCGGCGATGTACTTGTTGAACCGCATCTACACGTCCTTCGTGGAGCGACCCACGGCGGCGGTACAGGCCGGCGTTGGGCGGGTGAGCTCGGTCGCCCACGAGAGCTTTGACGGGGCGCTGGTCGTCAAGACCCTGGGCCGCGCCGACGCTGAAGAGCGGCGATTCGACGCCGCTGCACTGCGGCTTCGCAACGATCGTGTACGGGTCGGCGACATCCGTGCGGTGTTCGAGGCCGTGCTCGATGCCCTCCCCAGCCTCGGAATCGCCGCCGTCGTGCTCATCGGCACCTATCGCATCCGCGCCGGCGCGATGACCTCGGGCGAGTTGGTTCAGGTCGCGTCGCTGTTCACCCTGCTGTCGTTCCCGATGCGAGTGATGGGGTACTTCCTCGAGATGGTGCCGCGCTCGGTCGTCTCCCACCGCCGGCTTCAGACCGTGTGGGACGAAGAACTCCCCCCGCCGGTGTCCGAACCGTCGGTTCCGGCCGCCCTCGGAGCCCACCGTTCGGCGGCGTCGTTGAGCATCCGCGAAGTCAGCTACACCTACCCGAGCGTGGCCCGGCTCGGCGATGTCGACGAACATCCGCTCGCCGATCCCCTGACCACTGTGGCGGGATCGGGTGGTCCGACGCTGCGCCATGTGTCGTTCGACGTGACCGCTGGTGAGATCCTGGCCGTCGTCGGATCGACCGGTGCGGGCAAGTCGACCCTCTGCTCCCTGCTCGCCGGTCTCACCGAACCGACGGCGGGGACGATCACACTCGACGGTCGGCGCGTGGCGGACCTTCCGGCCGCTCAGCGAACCGCTCACGTGGCTCTCGTGTTTCAGGAATCGTTCCTCTTTGCCGAGTCGATCGCCGAGAACATCGCTCTCGGTCCCCTCGACGAACCCCGCCTACACCGCGCCGCGCGGCTCGCGGCAGCCGATGGGTTCATCGCCGAACTACCGCATGGCTTCGACACGGTGGTCGGCGAGCGCGGCGTGACGCTGTCGGGTGGGCAACGGCAGCGGGTGGCTCTCGCTCGAGCTCTCTATCGCCTGCCCCGACTGTTGATCCTCGACGACGCGACGAGCGCTGTCGATCCAGTTGTCGAACAGGAGATTCTGGCCTCCCTTCGCAGCGAGATGGACATGACCGCGGTGATCGTGGCGCAGCGGCTCTCGACCATCGAGGTCGCCGATCGGGTGCTCTATCTGGAGAACGGCACCGTGGCGGCTACCGGACGCCACGACGAACTGCTCACGCACGCCGGCTACCGAGCGTTGGTCGAGGCGTATGAGGAGGCGGCGGTATGACGGCAGTCGCCCAACCTGTACTCACCCGCAGTCCGTACGAGCCTGACGAGACCGAGGGGGCGATCTCCGTCATCCGCCGAGGCGTGGTCGCCGCCCCCGACCTGCGCCGCGGGCTCTGGGTCACTCTCGGAATGGGCCTGTCGGTCGCGCTCGGCCAGCTGGCCGTGCCCGTGCTGATCCAGCGCGCCCTGGACTCGGGCGGCCTCGCCGCCGACGGCGAGGTCGATGTCGCGGCGGTGACCATTCAGGTGGCCATCGTCGGGATGATCGTGCTGCTTGCCGCCGTCGCCAACTGGAGGACACAGCGCCGGCTCGTCCACCGAGCCGAACAGTCGTTGTATCGCCTGCGGCTGGCCGCCTTCAGCAAGGTCCACCAGCTGTCGGTCGCGGACCACAACGACACACGTACAGGCGTGTTGCTGTCCCGCGTCACGAGTGACATCGAGGCTCTTGCCCAGTTCGTGAACTGGGGATTCTTCATGTGGGTCACGAACCCGGTTCTGATCGCCGGGATGTTCGTGGTGTTGGCGGTCTACTCCCTTCCCCTCTCCCTGGTCGTGGCGGTCGTGTTCACGCCGGCGGTCCCGCTGATGCGAGCGGTGCAGCGCCGTCAGCTCAAGGCCAACGACCGCCATCGCACGGCGGTCGGACACATGCTCAGCAGCTTCAGCGAAGCCGTCATCGGAGCGGCGGTCATTCGCGCGTACGGGGTGCAGGAACGTCAGTCGAAGCTGATGGGTCGGACCATCGACGAGCGGTATCGCACCAAGATCTGGGCCAATCGGTACATGGCCCTCGTCTTTGTGATCTCCGACCTGTTCGCCGCCCTCGCCTTCAGTTCGGTCCTGTTCCTCGGTCTCCGGTTCCGCGACGAGTTGGGCCTCGAGGCCGGTGAGCTGGTGGCGTCGCTGTTCATCGTCACCCTCATTGCCGGTCCGATCTCGACGCTCAGCGAGGTGCTCGACCAGACCCAGACCGCCGTGTCGGCGTGGCGAAAGGTGCTCCACCTGATCGACACCGACATCGATGTGCCGGACCCGGTTCCCGGCCGGGCGGCGCCACCGGGGCCCGTCGAAGTGCGCGTTCGGGACCTTCGGTTCTCCTACCGGGACGGCGGGGTCGTGCTCGACGGGATCGACGTGGACATCCCCGCCGGCACCAACGTCGCCATCGTCGGAGAGACCGGATCGGGCAAGACGACATTCGCCAAACTCATCTGCCGGCTGGCCGATCCGCAGGAGGGGTCGATCACGCTCAGCGGCGTCGAACTACGCGAGCTGTCTGCGGAATCGAGGCTGGCCACTGTTCGCATGGTGCCCCAGGACGGTTTCCTGTTCGACACCACGATCGGCGAGAACATCCGATTCGGTCGCCCCGGGGCCACCGATGCGGACATCGATGCGGCGATCGAACTGCTCGGTCTTCGGTGGTGGGTCGACCGGCTTCCGAGGGGACTCCGGTCCGATGCCGGGGAGCGGGGAACCAACCTGTCGGTCGGCGAGCGACAGCTCGTCGCGCTGATCCGCGCCGCCCTCGCCGACCCCGGCCTCCTCATCCTCGACGAGGCGACGAGTGCCGTCGATCCCGAGACCGACGCCGCCCTGACCGCCGCCATCCGACGCCTCTCCAGGGGGCGGACCCTCATCAGCATCGCCCACCGGCTGGCGACGGCTGAGTCGGCCGACGTGGTGATGGTGTTCGATCGAGGTCGCCTGGCGCAGATGGGTCCCCATGCCGAACTTGTCGCCGCACCCGGTATCTACGCCCACCTCCACAATGCGTGGATCGGGGCGACGCGGTCCTGACCGTGCAGTCCCCGCCGCCGGCGTCTCGGTCAACGGGTTTGTCCGGGGCGGTGCGATCGGCTAGCACAAGGGCATGGTGTCGAACGAGATGATCGAGTTTCCGTCCAACGGGCACAGCGCCCGGGGGTACCTGGCCCTTCCCGGCGGCGGTGGGCCCGGCGTGCTGGTGATCCAGGAGTGGTGGGGCTTGAACCCCCAGCTCAAGGGTGTCGCCGACCGGCTGGCTGCCGAGGGGTTCGTGGCCCTCGCTCCCGATCTCTACCACGGCGAATTGGCCGGCCACGACGAGATGGACAAAGCCGGCCAGCTGATGAACTCGCTTCCGCCCGAGCGGGCAGCCCGCGACATGAGCGGCGCGATCACCGCCTTGCTCGAACGGCCCGAGACGACCGGCGACGCCGTCGGCGTCGTCGGGTTCTGCATGGGCGGCATGCTGGCCCTCATGATCAGCGCCCTCGAAGGGGATCGAGTTGGTGCTCGATGGGCGGACGCTCATCGCCCACAACGCGGATTTCGAGCGCTCCTTCCTCACCCGCTTCGTCGCGATTGCGTTGGGCGAATACCGCTATCTCGACACCCAGGACTTTCTCGCGATCTCGCATCCGGATACTGCTGATTTGCGGCTCGAGACGTTTACCCGCGCAATGTTGCATCGCGAGGAGCGCCATCGGGCATTGAGCGACGCGCT
>JBFGLT010000098.1:0-12511 GCA_041576015.1 Acidimicrobiales bacterium | reverse complement strand
GGCGACCTCGTGGACGTGTTGTCCGGTGCCGGCGACGAAGGCCTCGGTGTGATCAGACGCGCACGGCTCATCGGCCGCCTACGCTCGGCCGTCGGCTCGGCGGCCGGTGAGTTCCAGGAGCTGTCCCTCGCCCTGGCCGCCCTCGCCCGCTTTCCGGCGGCCGCCGCTCTGGCCGGCGGGTCCAGCGTCGTGTTCGGACTGCTCGGACTCCTGTTTCTCACCGTCGTGATCGTCTGACCAAGGTCACTGGCCCGCCTGCGGTTCGGCGACAAGGATGGGGCTGTGCCGCTTCTCGAGGTTCACGACCTGACCAAGCGATTCGACGAATTGGTGGCGGTCGATCATCTGAGCTTCGAAGTGGCGGCCGGCGAGACACTCGGCTTGCTCGGCCCGAACGGCTGTGGCAAGACGACCACGATGAGCATGATCTGCGGGATCCTCCGCAGCGACGACGGCGCCGTGGCGCTCGACGGCCGGCCGCTCACGACGTCGGCCCACCAGGTCAAGGCCGACATCGGGCTGGTGCCCCAGGACATCGCCCTGTACGACGACCTGACCGCTCGGGAGAACCTCCAGTTCTTCGGGCGGCTACAGGACATGCAACCTCGAGAGCTCAAGTCACGAATCGATGCCGTGCTCGACATCGTTCAGCTCCGTGATCGGGCCGACGACCGCATCGGGGAATACAGCGGCGGGATGAAGCGACGAGCAAACATCGCAGTTGGGATGTTACATGAGCCTCGCTTGTTGATTCTGGACGAGCCGACCGTCGGTGTCGATCCGCAGTCCCGCAACCAAATCCTCGACAGCGTCGACCGGCTCGGTGGCGCCGGCCTCTCGGTGATCTACACGACCCACTACATGGAGGAGGCGGAACGGCTCTGTGACCGGGTGATCATCATGGACCACGGCAAGAAACTGGCCGAGGGCACCCGGGAGGAGCTGGTCGCCGGCCTGGAGGAGCTGGCCGGCCTCGTCGTCGAGGGGCGCTTTGACGGCGACGGAGATCTCGAGACCAGGTTCAAGACCCTGCCTGGTGTCGATCAGGTGCAGCTGACTACCAGGGGACTGGAGTTCGTGTGTCGCCAGCCGACCGCCGTCTTGGCGGCGGTCGTGTCCGGGCTCGACGATCTTGGCCTCCCCATCACCGGCATCGAGGTCACTCAGCCGAACCTCGAGGCCGTGTTCCTCAATCTCACCGGCAGAGCGCTCCGTGACTGACGTCCTCACGATCGCCGTCACCGAGCTCAAACGCCGGATACGGTCCCGCTCGGCGGTCGTCAACGCCTTCATCGCTCCGCTGGCGCTGGCCGTCGTGTTCGGGTCGTTGATCCAGGGGGCGTCGTCGGCGTCGTTCCCGCTGGCCGTCGTCGACGCCGGCGGGACGCCCCTCAGCGCCGGGGTCGTCGAGGGAATCCTCGGCTTCGCCGACGAGGAGGGGGCCGCCGCGCTCGATTTCCGTTCGGTGGCCACCGCCGACGGGGCCCGCAGCCTCGTCGAGGACGGCGACGTCGGTTCGGCGCTGCTGATCGGTTCCGACGGCAGCATCGAGGTGATCAAGAACGCCGAGCGGCCGATCTCCGCGCAGGTGGGGGAGTCGATCGCAAACACCGTCGTCGGATCGATCCGCCGGGGCGATGCCGAGCCGATCATCCTCGCGCCGGCTTCCCTGGGCGGTCGCCCCGTCGATGTCATGGCCTACTACGGCGCCGGGATGGCCGGACTGCTGTTGTTCTTCACCGTCGGCCTGGCCGCCAAGTCGATGCTGGAGGATCGGGACAACTCGACGTTGCCTCGCATGCTGTCGGGGCCGACATCGGCCCGGGCGATCCTGGTCGGCAAGGTGATCGCCGTCGTCACGCTGTCGGTGCTCGGGTTCGTCGTGGTGTGGTTGGTGACCACGTTCGCCTTCGGCGCCGAATGGGGGTCCCCGGTCGGCGTGGTCATCCTGATCGTCGCCACCACCCTGGCCATCGGTGGCGTCGCCACGTTCCTCGGTTCGCTCACCCGTACACCCCAGCAGGCCGACACCTTCACCGCCGTCGCCGGGTTCCTGTTCGCCCTCGCCGGTGGGGCGTTCATCCCCCCGGCCGACACGCCGGCTGGACTGCGGATCCTGCGCAACATCACCCCGAACGGCCTCTCGCTCCGGGGCTTCACCACCCTCAGCGCCGACGCCGGGGCACTCGCCGACATCCTGCCGGTCACGCTCGGGCTGGTGGCCATCGCCGCCGTCTTCGGACTCGTCGGCCTTACCCGCGTCGAACGGGCGGTGACGCCGTGACCAGTCTCCGGGCGCCGCTGGCGTTCACGACGGTCACCCTGATCCAGCAGTTCCGGGACCGGGCGTCGATCTTCTTCATGTTCGCCCTGCCGGTGGCCATCATGGCGATCATCGGTACCACCTTCGGCGGCGCCCAGGAGTGGGAGATCGGGGTGGTGGGCGACGATCCGCTGGCCGACGGGATCGTGGCGGCCGCCGAGCGGGTCGACGACGTGTCGGTCACCGTCTTCGACACCGCCGAGGAAGGACGCCAGGCGACCCGTCGCTACGACGTCGAAGGAGTGATCCTCCTCGACGAAGACCCGCCGGCGTTCGTCGCCGACGAGACCTCCCAGGACAGCATCGGGGCCCGGTCGATCGCCCAACGACTCCTCGACGAGGCCCTCTTCGAGGGGGACCCGGCAGCCGGACCGACGGTCACCACGGCGGTGGTCGGGGAGAACGAGTTCGCCGGGCGATCACCGTTCTCCCTCACCGCCGCCCAGAACCTGGTGCTGTTCACCTTCATCACCGCCTTCACCGCCGGGGTGATCGTCGTCCGAGCCCGGCGTTCCGGGGTTCTGGCCCGTGCGTTGTCCACCGCGGCCGGGTTCGGAGCGGTGACCGTCGGGTTGATGAGCGCGTGGTTCGTGCTGGCCATGGTGCAGTCTCTGATCATCGTGGTGGTCGGGGTGTTCTTCGGCGTCGACTGGGGCTCGCCGTCGATCGCCACCGTCCTCCTGATCCTGTTCGCCATGGTCGGATCGGGGGCCGGCTTGTTGGTGGGGACCCTGTTCCCGTCCGAGGACATGGTCAACTCCGCCGGCCCGCCCATCGCGTTGGTGCTCGGGGCCCTCGGCGGATGCATGGTGCCCATCGAGGTGTTCCCGGATTCGATCCTCGCCATCAGCCGGCTCACCCCCCACTACTGGGCCCTCGAAGGATGGAAGGCGTCGATCTTCGACGACGCCGGCCTCTCCGACGTGGTGACCGAGGTGATGGTGCTCGCCGGCATCGCCGTCGCCCTCGTCGTCGCGTCGTCGGTGGCGCTGCGCCGGATGTCGCTGCGGTGAGAACCCGCTGACACGGATCGGCGACGGATGTAGCGTGAACCCATGAGCGGCATTGCGGTGTTCGACATGAACGAGACCACCCTCGACCTCGGTCCCGTACGCAAGGTCATCGATCGCACGCTCGCTCATCCCGGGGCCGCTGGGATGTGGTTCGGCCGGCTCCTCCAGCTGTCGATGGCGGTATCGGCGACCGGCCGCTACGAGAGCTTCACCGACCTCGCCCGGGCGGCGCTGGACTCGGTGTCGGCGTCGGTGACGGGCCAGCCGGCGGTCGCCGACCCGGAGTGGGATGAGGTCCGTGAGGCCATCCTGACCCTGCCACCCCATCGCGATGTTCCCGCCGGGCTCGCCTCCCTCCAGGCTGGCGGGTGGCGGTTGTTCGCCCTCACCAACAGCGCCCAAGCGGCGGTCGAAGCGCAGCTCACCAACGCCGGTCTCGCCGACCGGTTCGAGGCCATCGTGTCGGTCGAGGCGGTGCAGAAGTTCAAGCCGGCGCCCGAGCCCTACCGGCACATCGCCAAGGTGGCCGACGCCGAGCCGAGGGGCATGTGGATGGTGGCCAGCCACGACTGGGACCTGGCCGGGGCCAAGGCGGTCGGCATGCGCACAGCGTTCGTCGAGCGGCCCGGCACCCGGTTCAACCCGATCTTCCCGCCCGCCGACGTTGTCGTCGCCGACTTCATCGAGCTCGCCGACCGGCTGCAGGCCTGAAACGTCGTTTCCGCACCACAATCGGGGGTTCTGTCGACGGGGGACGACAGAGGATGTGGTGGGGTGACGATTTTTCGATGGAGGGTGGGGCTGAGGGGTGTGAGGCGGAGCGCCGGTCAGAGCGGTCGGATTCGCTCGGGACCGGTCAGCGGTGGAGGCGCGTGCGGAGGGCGTAGCCGGCGTCGACGCCGCGAAGGACGCCGTCGGCGAGGGTGAAGTTGCGGGTGATCGCCGACCGCAGGTGCACCGTGTCGTAGACGTCGTCGGCCCACCTCCGCTTGTAGAGATCGTCCCCGAGCTGGAGGTCGACCACTCGATCTCCGTTGGTGATGGCCTGATCGATGCCGTAGCGGAGGAGCAGCTGGCCAGGCGAGAACTCGGCCAGCGACGGGTCCATCCGACCGAGGACGGCCGAGGCCGTGCCGCCGTTGTGCACGAACACGTCGAATGCGGCCGGTTCGCCGTCGATGGCCATCGTGGTGATCGAAACGGCGTCGACGGCGGCCAGGGCGGCGAGGGCATCGGCGAAGAACTCGCCCTCGATTCCCTGGCCGAAGTGCTGGCGAGGTTGGTCCCGTTCGGCTCGGTCGTAGAGGGGTTGAACGGTCTTCCAGACGGTCGCCACGTCCTCTGATCCCCTGGCCGCCTGGAAGTCGACGGTGTGGCCGGCCAGCGCCCGGGCCGCCTTGGCGAGCTTCTTGCGGAGACCGGCGCGTGACGGGCGGTCGATGAGAGAGTCGACCGATTCGTGACCGTCGAGGGTGACGATCGGGCACTCGTCCTGCAGTTCGGCCCGGGTGGTCAGCTCCCGATCTCTACGCAGCGAGGCGATGAGCGGGTCGCCGTACCGCACGTTGATCAGGTCAAGAGCGGTCCGGCCATCGCCGAGAGCAGCCTGGAGGAGGCTCCCGACGACGTCGCTCTTGGATGGCGCAACGAGAAACTCGCCCACGGCGCCGACACCGGTACCGAGGAACCCGACGACGGCCACGGGACCCCGGTGCCGTTCGAACAGCGGCGCCAGGCCGATGAGGTCGCCGGCGCCGTTGCGGACGGTCACGATCCGAAGATGACCGCGCCCGAGATGGCGCCACCAGGGGAGGGCCAGCCCCGGAAGGGTGAAGGGGCCGCCCCCGCATGACCGAGCCAGCTCGAGCCACTCGTCACGCAGCACCTGGGCCTGATCGACGGCATCGATCACGATGACCTCGTGGGACCGGGCGGTCCGTGACCGGCTGCGACTCACCTCCGGCCAATCGTCTTCAGCCCGCGCCACGCAATGACCGCACTCGACTTGGCGTGATCGGCGAGCGGGGACCAACCGTACGGCCCGGGCCGGAGTCCGAGCCGGCGGAGATCATGGTTGGCGGCGTGGACCCGGGATCCCCGCTTCAGCCACGGCGTATGGAACACCAGAGAGAACGAGATCGACACGTCCTCGCCCAGGGTGTCGATCGTGTGGGCCAGGCGGGGCGAGATGTAGATGCCGTCCCCCGGTTCGAGCAGGAACTCCTGGGTCTCGGAGGGAAGGGTGGGGAGGCGTCCGTAGCCGCCGCCGGTCATCGACTCCAGTGTTCGTTGCTCGAGCTCGGGGTCGACGAATCCGACCGTGACCCGTTTGGTTCCCCGGATCTGGAGGAGGAAGTTGTGTTCGAAGTCCAGGTGGGCCGGTGTGGTCGCTCCCGGTGGAGCCAGGAAGATGTAGCCCTCGCGGCCGGTCATGCCGCCCTGGAACCCGCCGATCATGTCGGCGATCGGGTCGAGGCACTGGTCGATCAACGCCTTCATCGCCGGGTCGGACTCGAGGTAGCTCAGCGCCACCCAACGCCGAAGCTCGATGATTCGCTCGACGAGCTCACCTGGGCGTCTGTCCAGGACGGGAACATCGTCGTCGGGGAACAGCGTCGGAAGGTCGCTGTCGTTCATCTCGACGTTGCCCGTCGGGATCCGGTCGGCGAGGGCGATGACGGCCTCCTGGGTCAGCCGGTCGTCGCCGGCCAGGGAGTGGGTCAGGGCGAAGGGCCGGCGGCCCTCGTGAGCTTCCCAGGTGGCGCGGTCCACATGAAGGTGGTTGATCGGTGGCTCCTAACGTTCGGTCTGCGAGCGGGCTCGCACGGGTCCGCCGGCCTTGGCGTGCCCATCGTAGGCGGCGGCGATCAGGCGTTCACGCTGTCGGGGGGTGAAGCCAGCCCGTTCCCGGGCGACGGCGAGCAGCGTGCGCATGTCGTTCTCGGGATCCCCCCAGTGGCTGTCGTCCCAGTCGATGATGGCGGCGATGCGATCGCCGTCGGCCACCATGGCTCCGAGCCACAGGTCGCCGTGGACCAACACCGTGCCGTCGGGCCTGCGGGTGCGGCGCTGCAGTTCGCCCAGCACCGCGCCGGCTCGGCGCAGCCAGGCTTCGAGCTCGTCGACGGGCAGGTTGTTGGCGTCGACGTCGGTGCCCTGGACCCACTCGAGGCGCAGCCGGGTGGGGGAGGGCTGATCGATGATGCGAGGCGCGGCGGTGAACCCGACCGCAGCCAAGGTCTCGAGGGCTTCGATCGAGGCGGCCAGCGCGGCCGGATCGCAGTAGAACTTCTCGACGCCTTCGGGACCGGGGCCGAGCACGACGACCCCCTGAGCGTTGAGCTCGACACCGATCCGCCCCGTCGGTGTAGAGGGGCCGGTCGCTCGCCGGTGATCGGATGCCACGATCATCCAGGCCGGGAGGAGCGCTGTGGCCCAGCCACGGACGGCGAGAGTCTCGAGCGCCCAGAGAGCCGTGCGGCGGAGTGTGCCGCTGTTGGCGGCTGCGCTGGAGAGGACCGCCCGACTCACCGCTGGGAGATCGGTCCGAAACACGGTGGGGGAGGACGACGATCCCCGGAGCAGCCCGAACACTTCGGCGTGGGCGGCTCCGAGTTCAGCGAGCGAGGCCCGGATCGTCGTCACTGACCCGACGGTTGGTCCTCCTTTCGACCCGGTGCGTTCGTCGAGCCACCGGAGGGGGCTGCGCCGGTTGTCCGTGACAACCACCAGCCGTCCTCCGGGACGCACCCGCGGCCACGCCCGTGCGAGACCGTCGAGGCTCTTCGGTCGGTCCACGACAACGAGATCCCACCGGTCCGAACCCTCGGCGGTGGCGCTCACCGCGACCGTGGCCCCCATCGGTTCGAGGCGACGGCGGGGGGCATCGGGCTGGTCGCTGAACACCAAGACCCGGTCCCCCGAGGTGATGTCGAGGACCTCGCACCAGGCGGCTCGGTTGGGCGGATTGTCGTTCACCGGGCCTCCTCGAGGAGGGTTCGAAGTCCGGCTGGACCGGTCGCCTTGACCACGTGGACGGCTGCCAGATACGCCACGCCGGACGTTGCGGCCGCCAGCAACCACGGCAGGACCGACGCCGCCACCAAGCCGATGGCCAGTCCGGCGGCGACGGCCACGACCATTCGGATGAGGAATCCCAACCCGATCGGTCGCAAGCCGGGGATCCTCAGGAGCAGCGTCCACAGCATCGAGGCGATGATGATCTCGGTGATCAAGGTGGCCGCAGCCGCGCCCTCGAATGAGAATCGAGGAATGAACACGAGGTTGAGCCCGACGTTGACGACCAGCCCGGTCAGGGTGACCGTCGGGTACCAACGATTTCGTCCGGCAGCGACCAGCGCGTTGAACGACAGCCCTGTGAAATACACCACGCCGGTCGCCACGATCAGGGTGACCGCTGCCGGTCCGGCGCTTCGATAGGTGTCGGAGAACAGCAAGCCGATGATGTCGGGGGCGAAGAGCGTGAAGACCACGATCAGACCTCCACCGACGAAGCTCAGGTACACCGCCCCCTGCCGGACTGCGGAGCGGTAGGCGTCCAGGTCGCCGGGCCATGCTTTTGTCAACATGGTGAGGATCGGCACGGTGATCGCCGTCGACGCAAAGCGCGCCAGATCCGCGAACTTGTACGCGACGCCATAGGCGCCGACCGCCTCGAACGTGTCAAGCTTGGAGAGCATCACCGTGTCGATCCGGTAGGTGAGGGTGAGCAGAGCGCCGCCGATCGACAGTGGCACAGCCTCACGCAGCAGTCGGGCCCAGATGTCGGGCCGGACGACATAGTGGAAGGGGATCAGCGCCCTGGCCCTGGGGAGTTGGTGGGCGAGCATCACGATCTCGGCGACGATCGGGGGAATGAGGAACCACAGCAGCGTGCCGCCCCGTACTGCGATGGCCACGGTCACCGCCAGCTGGGCGGCCTGGCCGATCACCCCGCTCACGGCGACCACCTGAAGCCGAAGGTGGGCCTGAAACGCGACCTGGTGAGCGTGGGATGGTGTCGAGATCAACACCGCAACGCCGGCGATGGCGACCGCCCGAACGACGATGCCGGGATAGGCGGCGACCACCACGAACACGACGGCGAAGACGTAGCCGACCAGGCCGAGCATCGCTCTGAGCACCACGTAGGTTCCGGCGAACTCGGCCCGGCCAGCACTGTCGTCGAGCACCCCGCTGATCGCCACCCGCCCGATCCCCATGTCGGTGAAGATCGTCAACATGCCCAGCAGGCCGAACACGAATGCGAACTGGCCCCACTGCTCCTCGGTCAGTGTGCGGACGATCAGGACCGTTCCCGCCCACCCCATGAGGGCGATGCCGAGACGCCCGGCGAACAGGGAGCTTGCATTGGCGAGCAGGCCCCGGCTCGGCGAGCTGTCAGTCGTCGTCATCGGGATCCCAGGCCCGCTCCCCGCAGAGTGGGAACTCCCCTGCGATCCGCCACCGGCCCAGCAGCCCTCGAACCATCAGCGTGAGACGGTCGATCTCCGCTTCCACCGGGAGGAATGGTTCGACCGTGCCGGCGATCTCGGCGGGGAGCACGTCGTAGCCAAGGGTGAGATGCGGCGGAACGTCGAGGTCGCCGTCGCCGTAGGGCGGATGGTCAGGCCAGGCGTCGAGTGCATCGGCAATGAGTTTTCGCAGCGGCCCGTCGGGGGTGACGGTCAGGAAGGTGATGAGCTCGTGGTGGTCCAGCTGTGGGAGCGTCACGTTGATCGGACTGGTGCGGGCGGCGATCGTCCGAAGAAGCTCGAGATGGCCGGGTCGGAGCCGGCGAGGCGGGACGAACGGGTACGTGATGGTCAGATGCGCCGGCATGTCGCCGGGCACGCTACCACCCACTGCGTGGAGGACGGCCTCCGCCTCGGGCACGACGACCACGAGAGCCGAGATCCCTCGTACACGCGAAGTGAACTCCCAGAATGCGTCCTGCATCTGGGTCTTCAGCGAGCGGGGTTGCGCCGCCCGTCCATAGATCGGCGGGACCGGCAGGTCGAATGTCTTGGACAGGAGAGCGACATCGCGCCGATCGCGCCCTTGGGGAAGGTAGCCACAATGCAGATCGATCTGGAACGCCGGGGCCAGGCACGAGACCCGCATCGTCCCTCCATCGAGGACGAGTTCCCCAGTGGAGCAGTCGTCGACGCCGAGGACCGGGACGTCCTCGTCGGTCGGAGAGGCGTCGGAGCAGGTGATGAGGATCAGGTCGACGGTCCGTCCGGACCGGTCGCGTAGCACCGAACGAAAGGGGAATCGTCGCCCGCTCGGAGCGCGAGCCACGGTCACCTCATAGCCGAGTGAGGCCAGCGCCTCGACCGCCCTGGACTCGCCGTCGGCTGCCACCTCGACGCACACGTCCAGATCGCCGTGGCGCCGCGTTCGATAACCGACCAGCGCATCCACGCCCCACCCCCCGGCGAGGAACCACACGACACCGGCCCGGTCCAATGCCGAGCCGATCCGGGCGACCTCGGCAGCCGGGACGTGGTAGAGACGCTTGCGCAACGATCGCCCGGGGGTCGACGCGAGGAACGTACCGACCAAAGGCCGGTCCGACAGCAGCCGTTTCAGCGCTCGTGTGATCACCAGTCCGCCTGGTCCGCTCATGACCAGGTCACGGTACCGTCCACAGGCTCGCCGCTGATCGGCGCCGGGGTCAGCTCGGTGGCTGCATCTCCGTGAGCGTGTACATCGTGTGTCCCGTTGTGACCGAGGCGATCTCCGCTGCCCTCTCGGGTTCATGCATGAACTCGTTGAGGGCCTGCAGATCGACTCCGAACAATGCCACCATCGCCGTCTGGTCGTCGACCTGAGCGGCCGTGGAGGTGCCGCTGATGAACGGGGCACGGGCGTCGGCGTGGGAGTCGAACACCTTCTTCCACTCCTCGTAGCTCGTGCTCAGGTGCGCCAGCAGTAGTACGTCCATGATGCCCTTTCGAGACCCGAGGGCCTGTGTTGTCGTGTTCTCACCCTAGGTCAGAAGAACTTCTCCGTACAGCGACAACACCGACGTGCGGTTGCAAGTGCGAACTCAACCCTGCACGCTTCGACTCCGTCGTCGGAACCGTGTCACCGATCGGGCTAGGTTCGGGACATGCAGCACTGCGACTTTGGCCGGACCGGGCACGCCAGCAGCCGGATGATCTTCGGCGCCGCCGCGCTGTGGTCCATGGATCAGGAGGAGGCCGACGAAACGATCGAGTTGATCAGGGCCGGCGGGCTCAACCACATCGCCACCGCCGCGTCCTACGGGGACTCCGAGCTCCGGCTCGCCCCGTTCCTCGCCGACCACCGCGCCGAAGTGTTTCTCGCCACCAAAACCGAACAGCGGTCGGGGTCGGCCGCCCGGGCCGAACTGGAGCGGTCGTTCGAGAGGCTCGGGGTCGCCGAGGTGGACCTGATACAGCTCCACAACCTGGTCGGCGAGGTCGAATGGGCCCAGGCCATGGGGCCGGGCGGAGCGCTGGAGGCGATGGTGCAGGCACGGGACGAGGGATTGGTGAAGTGGATCGGTGTCACCGGCCATGGGATCACGGTCTGTGACATGCACGTGCGGAGCCTCGACGAGTTCGACTTCGACTCGGTCCTGTTCCCCTTCAACCCCACGCTGATGTCCAATCCGGCCTACGCAGCGTCGGCGACCGAGCTGCGGGCTCGTTGTGCCGACCGGAACATCGCCGTCCAGGCAATCAAGTCGATCGCCGTCGGGCGCTGGGCACCCGACCATGCCGGACCGCGCCACAGCTGGTACGAACCGCTGACCGACAGGGGCGCCATCGGTCGCGCCGTCGGCTACGTGCTCGGTGACGGTCAGATGTTCCTCAACACGACAAGCGACGCCACGATCCTGCCGGCCCTCCTGGACTTCGCCGACGAGTTTCCCGAGCCGACGGAGGCCGAGATCGCCGCCGACATCGAGCGCTTCGGTATGACCGCCCTGTTCGACGACGGTGAGCTGGCGACGATCTGAGCAGTCAACGGACCTGCGGGAGGCGGTTCTCGAGCCTAGAGCTCGATGACGATCTTGCCCTTGGCCCGCCGCTCGATGAGCTCGGTGATCGCGTCGTCGGCCCGGTCGAGGGGGTAGCGGCTGGAGATGTGCGGCTTGATTCGGCCCTCCCCGTAGAGCTCGAACAGCTCGCTCATGCTCTTCTCGGCCTGGTCGGGAAACGCCATCAGCCAGGCGCCCCAGAAGACCCCGACGATCTGGCACGACTTCAACAACGTGAGGTTGAGGGGGATCCGTGGGATGCCGGCCGGGAATCCGATCACAAGGAAGCGGCCCTCCCAGTTCAGTGCCCGGACCGCCGGCTCGGCGTAGTCGCCACCGACGGCGTCGTA
Source organism: Acidimicrobiales bacterium (assembly GCA_041576015.1). GTDB lineage: Bacteria > Actinomycetota > Acidimicrobiia > Acidimicrobiales > SZUA-35 > JABDIY01. Next base: position 811 of record JBFGLT010000098.1, on the reverse strand, counting down.
GACGACGTCCACCCCGCCACCGCCGGCTTCTTTGATTTGCGCCGAGAGCGCTCGCTGTTGATCGCGGTCGAGGGGCTGGCGGTCGTAGACAAAGCCGTGATCGGCGCCGTGCTCGAGGCAGAGGTCGACCTTGTCCCGTGACGAACAGCCGGCGATGACCTCGGCGCCCATCGCCTTGCCGAGCTGAACGGCGGCCAGGCCGACACCGCCGGCGGCCCCCAGGATGAGGAGCTTCTCCCCGGGTTGGAGGGCGGCCCGGTTCTGAAGGGCGTAGTAGCTGGTGCCGTAGGTCATGAGGAAGGCGGCCGCCTCGTCGAAGGGCATCCCGTCGGGGATCTTCGACACGACGGCGGCGTCGACGGCGATCTCCTCGCGCATGGCGCCGTGCCCCGGAAAGGCCAGCACCCGGTCGCCGGACGCAAGTCCCGTCACCCCATCGCCGATGGCGCTGACGACACCGGCCAGCTCACCGCCGGGCGAGAACGGGCGCGGCGGCTTCAGCTGGTAGAGGTCCTGAATGATGAGGGAATCGGGAAAGTTCACACCGATGGCCCTTACGTCGATCACCACCTGTCCCGGCCCGGCGGTGGGGGAGGGAACATCCTCTACCACCAGCGTTTCGGGCCCACCGACTTCCCTGGACAGCACAGCTCGCATGGTGGCCGAGGCTAGTGGCCGCTCCGGACGGTCCGAAATCGGGCAGGGTCAGTCGAGCACCGTGCGATCGACCACCGTCCCGACGGCGTCGGACGCGACAAGTCGGTCGATGAGGCCGGCGACCTGGGAGGTGGCCCACGCCCGGCGGCCGGCG
>JBFGLT010000097.1:0-12521 GCA_041576015.1 Acidimicrobiales bacterium | reverse complement strand
CGAGCTGTCTTGCTGGCGCGGCGACAGCGGTGCGCGGTCTTGGTTGCCTCGCTCTGCGCCCTCGCGGGCGCTCGGGCTTGCCGCTCGGTCTCGCTTCGCTCGGTCAACTGGTCCGGTCCTGTCGAGCTGTCTTGCTGGCGCGGCGACAGCGGTGCGCGGTCTTGGTTGCCTCGCTCTGCGCACTCGCGCTCCGGCGGGGAGTGTGAGGGGCAGAGGCTCCGCCGGAGCCCCTCACCGTGTTCGAGCCGGCCTTGCCGGTCGAACACTGATGTCAGGGCGCCGTGAGGCGCTCATCCAGTAGTTCGTGGCCGAACCTCTGGTTCGGGCACGAGATCAGCTCGCGCGATTGATGGCCGAGAGGATCGCCCGGAGGGAAGCGGTGGTGATGTCGGTGTGCATGCCGACGCCCCACAGCTCGATCTCGCCGAGCTGGATCTCCATGTAGGTCACCGCCTTCACGTCGGTGCCGGCGCCGATGCCGTGCTCGTGGTAGTCGAGCACCCGGATCGGGATACCGGTGTAGTCGCTGACGGCGGTGGCGAAGGCCTCGACCGAACCACCGCCGATGGCACTGATCTCTACATCGGCGCCGTCGATCCGCATGATGGCGGTGAGCTGGGTGCGATCCTGGCCGGTGGCGTTCTGCGACGAGGTGAAGCGGACGAGCTCGTAGGGCTTGGTGGCGCTGAGGTAGTGATCCCTGAACGCCTCCCAGATCTCGTTGCCGCTGACCTCCTTGCCGGTGGTGTCGGTGATCTGCTGGATCACGCGGGTGAACTCGATCTGGAGGCGGCGAGGCAGGTCGAGCTCCTGCTCGGTCTTGAGCAGGTACGCCACGCCCCCCTTGCCCGACTGGCTGTTCACCCTGATGACATCTTCGTACGTTCGGCCCACGTCCTTGGGATCGATCGGCAGGTATGGAACCTCCCACAGCGTCTGCTGGGTCCGCTCCATCGCCTCGAAGCCCTTCTTGATGGCGTCCTGGTGGCTGCCGCTGAAGGCGGTGTAGACGAGGTCGCCGACGTAGGGATGGCGAGGATGGACCGGCAGCTGATTGCAGTGCTCGGCGACCCGCCGGCTTTCGTTGATGCCAGTGAAGTCCAGTTCGGGATCGACGCCCTGGCTGAACAGGTTCAGCGCCAACGTGACGATGTCGACGTTGCCGGTGCGTTCACCGTTGCCGAAAAGCGTGCCCTCGACCCGATCGGCGCCCGCCATCACCCCGAACTCGGCGGCGGCCACACCGGTGCCCCGGTCGTTGTGGGGGTGCAGGCTCAAGATGACCGAGTCCCTCCTGTCGAGATTGCGGTGCATCCACTCGATCATGTCGCCGTAGATGTTGGCCGTGCTCATCTCCACTGTGGCCGGCAGGTTGAGGATCACCTTGTTGTCCGGCGATGCTTCGAACACCTCGAGAACGGCTTCGCAGACACGCTTGGCGAAGGGCAACTCGGTGCCGGTGAAGCTCTCCGGGGAGTATTCGTAGCGGATGTTGGTGCCCGGCAACATGTGCTCGTTGGCCCGGCACTCCTGCGCTCCCTCGACGGCGACGTCGACGATGCCGTCCTCGTCGAGCCCGAAGACCACGCGGCGCTGGACAGTGGAGGTGCTGTTGTACAGGTGCACGATGGCGTTCTTGGCGCCGACCAGACTCTCGTAGGTCCGGCGAATCAGCTCGGGCCGGGCTTGAGTCAGCACCTGGATGGTCACGTGATCGGGAACCAGGCCCTCGGTGATGATCTCTCGCACGAAGGCGAAGTCGGTCTCGGAGGCGGCGGGAAAGCCGACCTCGATCTCGGTGAATCCCACCTCGACGAGGTGCTGGAACATCATCAGCTTGCGTTCCGGGTCCATCGGTTCGATGAGCGCCTGGTTCCCGTCGCGCAGATCGACGCTGCACCAGAGCGGCGCCTCGGTGATGGTGGCGTTCGGCCACGTGCGATCGGCCAGCTCGACCTGGGGGAACGGCTGGTACTTGTGAATGGGCATGACGCCTGTTTTGTGGTTGACGGGCATGGTTTTCAATCTGTCCTTGTGCGAGCGAAATGAGTACTTCTGTTCAGTTCATGGATCGAGCTGGTTTCCCGACACGCCTCGTGAGGTTCAGGCGGCCGGGCACAGAAGTCGAAGCTCGAGCCCGAGAAGGGGCAGGAGGAGACCAGCACCAGGGGTGAGGCTCATCGACTGCATGGCCTCAACTGTAGTCCGAGAACTCGCCGTCGCCGACACGTTGACCAAATCGTTCCAATCGAGCGAGGACCTCGGGATCGGCTCCCGATGCGACTGAAGCGATCGACGCCTTGATCCGGGCATAGACGGCCGACTCTTCTTCGCACATCGTGCAGTGATCGAGGTGCGCAGCCACTCGTCGAGCTTCGTCGACGGGAAGTTCGCCATCGAGGTACTGCTGGAGCAGGGTGAGGGTTTCGGCGCACGTGAGTCGGCCACGTAGGCGGTTGTACAGGTCGTTGACGAAAGATTTCACCGTCGACCTCCTTCTGAGCGGTTCTCGATCGAATCGGGCGACAGGCGAATGCGGATCCGGCGCCGCGCCCGGTGGAGCCGGCTCATCACCGTTCCGACGGGGACGCCGAGCACGTCGGCGGCTTCGGCGTAGCGGAGACCATGGACATCCACCAACTCGATGACGGCGCGAAAGGCGTCGGGGAGGTCGTCGAGCGCCGTCTGAACCGCCTCCTCGAAGATCGGTTCGACGATCAGATCCTCGGGTGTGGTCTCGTCGACGGCCTCCCTGGACGGGTCGTCGGGATCATCGAACAAGAACGGCTTCTTCTTCTGCGATCGGTTGATGTTGGTGTTGCGCAAGATCGTCAGCAACCACGCCTTGGGATAGGCGCCGTCGAAGCGGTCGATGGCGCGGTAGGCGCGAAGCAGCGTGTCCTGCACCAGATCCTCGGCCTCGGCGGCGTTTCGCGTGAGCGTGTGAGCCGTCGCCAGAAGCAAGGAGATGTGCGGTTGCACGTGCTCTGCGAACTTGGCGCCGCGGGCGGCGAGGTCGGTGTCCTCGTCCGGGCGGGTCATGAGCGCAACCACGGAACTTTTAACCGACCTTTATGCGTCATCATTCCGCTTTGTTGATCATGGCGCGGCTCGCCTGGGCGAAATACTGCGTCATCTGTTCACGCACGTCATCGGGCGTGCCGTGGGCGTCGGTCGTCTCCTCCAGCGCCACCAGCATGTGGTGCAGCCAGCGGTCCCGGGCATCGCCACCGATCGGGAATCGAGCGTGACGCATGCGCAGACGCGGGTGACCCCGCTCGGCGCTGTAGTCGGGCGGGCCGCCCCAGTACTGGGCCAGGAAACCGGTGGTCGTGCGACGTGACTCGGTCAGATCCTCGGGGTACATCGCCATGAGCAGATCGTCCCCGGCCACCCGGTCGTAGAACCGGTTGACCAGGTCGACGAAGAACTCCCGCCCGCCGACCACCTCGTACACGATCACCGCAACACTGTACTCATGGCAGCCAGATCCGGCTTTTCCGGCCGTTGGCAGCCAGGTCCGGCAGGCTGGTGGGATCTGGCTGCCGATCAGCCGATCTGACTGGTATGGCTGCCACGAGGGAGTAGTGGCGCGGAAGGTGAGGTCGAGGCCTAGCCGAGGACCACCATGAGATCGACCTGGCAGGTGACTTCGCCGTTCACGGTGGCCGTGCCGTGGCCGCGGCCACCGCGGGACGAGAGCCGCCCGAAGGTCACCTCCAGGTCGAGGGTGTCGCCGGGCTCGACCGGTCGGCGGAACTTGCCGCCGTCGACGCCGGCGAGATAGGGGATCTTGCCGGCGAAGCGCTCCTCGGCCAGCACCGCACAGGCTCCCGTCTGCGCGAGGGCTTCGACCTGGAGGACGCCGGGGACCACCGGGCGATCGGGGAAGTGGCCGGGAAAGAACCACTCGTCGCCGCGCAGGGTCCAGCGAGCCCGAACCCGTTCGCCGGGGGTCAGTTCCACCAGCTCGTCGACGAGAAGGAACGGAGGACGGTGCGGGAGCAGATCGATCGGTTTCGGGAGCGTCGGCTCCATCAGGCGGCGGGGCCGATGATGATGGTCCCGTTGTGGCCGCCGAACCCGAAGCTGTTCGACATCGACGGGCCCGGAGTCCAGGGCCGTGGCTCGCCGACGACGAGGTCGATTGCGGGAAGTTCGGGATCCGGTTGCTCGTAGCCTGCCGTCGGCGGGATGAGACGGTGCTCGATGGCGAGCAGGACAGCGGCCGCCTCGAGGGCGCCAGCGGCGCCGAGGGCGTGGCCGGTGATGCCCTTGGTGGAGGTGACGGCCGGGCCCGGCTCGCCGAACACCTTGGCCATCGCGTGGGCCTCGGCGGCGTCGTTCAGCGGGGTGCTGGTGCCGTGGGCGTTGACGTGCACGATGTCCGACGGCGACAAACCGGCGTCGTCGAGGGCCAGCTCCATCGACCGGACGGCCCCCGACCCACCCGGAGCGGGTGCGGTGATGTGGTGGGCGTCGGCGGTGCTGGCCGCACCGAGCATCTCGCCCAAGATCGGCGCCCCACGGTCGATGGCGTGCTCCCATTCCTCTAGTACGAGCACGGCGGCGCCCTCACCCATCATGAACCCGTCCCGGCGAATGTCGAACGGAACCGAGATCCCCTTGGACGACAGTGCGGTCATGTTGCCGAACCCGGCCAGCGAGGTCGGTGTGAACGCCGCCTCGGAGCCGCCGGTGAAGACGACGTCGCACCGTCCATCGGCGACTAGGCGCATGGCGTTGCCGATGCTGTGCGTGCCAGCAGCGCAGGCGGTGACGGTGGCCTCACACGGACCCTGGAACCCATGCCGCATCGACACGGCCGCTGCGGCTGCATTGGGCATCATCATCGGAACGAGGAACGGCGACACACGCCGGTCACCCCGTTCGTGGCGGATGACGATCTGTTCCTCGTTGGTGCCGATGCCGCCGATCCCGGTGCCGATCAGCGTGCCGATCCGGTCGGGGTCGATCGACAGGTCGCCGGCCTGCTCGGCGGCTTCTTGGGCGGCAGCGAGAGCGAACTGGGTGAACCGGTCTGCCCGGCGGGCTTCCTTCGGGTTGGCGAAGTAGGGGGACGGATCCCAGTCGTGGACTCGGCGTTCGCCGTCGGGCGCAGGGCCGAGCAGGCCCTCCCAGAAGGCGGCCCGGCCGGTGCCGCACGGGCCGACGACACCGAGGCCCGTGATCGCAACCCGGCGCATGGCCATCAGAGCTTGGAGACGATCAGGTCGTAGGCGCCACCGACGGTCTCGACGCCTTCGAGCTCCTCTTCCTCGACCGAGACGTCGAACTCCTCCTCCAGCGCCATGACAAGTTCGACGAGATCGAGGCTGTCGGCGTCGAGGTCTTCGGCGAAGCGGGCCTCGCGAGTGACCGACGAGGCGTCGACGGACAGGACCTCGACAGCGCATTTGGTGAAGCGGGCAAAGTTGTCGTTGTCGCTCACTGTGTTGTTCTCCGTGATGCTGGTGGTGGGTTGATAAGAGGGTACGGGTGCGAGGGCGCCCTCAGGCGCCCATTCCGAGGCCGCCGTCGACCGGGAGCACCGCCCCGGTGATGTAGCCCGCCTTGTCCGAGGCGAGGAAGGCGACTGCGGCGGCAACCTCCTCGGGGGATCCGACGCGGCCGAGCGGTACGGCCGAGGTGATGGCGTCCCTAGCCGTATCGCTGGCCGCGTCGAGCATGTCCGTGGCGATCGGGCCGGGGGCCACGATGTTCACGGTGACGTTGCGGGAGGCGAACTCCCGAGCCAGCGAACGGCCAAGGCCGACCAGGCCGGCCTTGCTGGCTGCGTAGTTGACTTGACCGGTCTGCCCGGTCGCGCCGACGACCGACGAAATCAGGATGATCCGGCCGAACCTGGCCTTCATCATCTGCTTCACCGCTCGTTTGGCGACCCGCCACGTACCGGTCAGGTTGGCGTCGATGACCTCGGTGAAGTCCGACTCGCTCATTCGGAGCACGAGTCCGTCCCTGGTGATTCCGGCGTTGGCGACGACGACCGAAATCGGGCCGAGCTGTGCTTCGACCGAAGCGAACAGGGAGTCGACGCTGTCCGACGACGTGATGTCGCATTCGAACCAGGTCAGCGGCTCCGGCAGGGCCTCAGGCTTGGAGCGGCTGGCGACGGCGACGTCGTGGCCGTCGCCAGCGAGCGCCAGAGCGGTTGCCAATCCGATGCCACGGGTTCCGCCGGTGACGAGTGCGACGCTCACGACCCGTTCCACCGGACCAGCGCGCTGGCCCAGGTCATCCCGGCCCCGAAACCGACGAAGAGAACCAGGTCGCCCTGCGCGATGCGGTCTTTCTCGAGTGCGTCGTGCAGGGCGAGCGGGATGGTGGCTCCCGAGGTGTTCCCGGTCTGCTCCAGCACCATCGAGGTTCGCTCCATGTCGAGACCGAGCTTCTTCCAGGCCGACTCGACGATCCGGATGTTGGCCTGATGGGGGACGATGAGGGCGATGTCATCCACCGAGACGTCAGCGCGCCCCAGGGTGTTCGTGACGGTCCGCTGGATGGCCGTGACGGCCTGACGGAACACCTCTTTGCCGTCCATCTTCAAGACGTCACCGTGCTCGGCGTAGAGGATGCGGACGTAGTTGCCGTCCGCGCCGAGGTCCCACGAGAGCAGCTCGCCCAATCCGCTCGGGTCGGGCTCGACCACGGCGGCACCGCCCCCGTTTCCGAACAAGATGCCCGTGCCGCGGTCGTGGTAGTCGGTGATCTTGTCGAGGGCTTCGGAGCCGACCACGAGGATCCGCTTCATGCCCTGGAGCAAGAATCCGTTGGCGACGGTGAGGCCGTAGACCCACCCTGAGCAGGCCGCCTGGATGTCGAGCGCCCCGCAGTCGAGCCCGAGCTCGGCGGCGACGCCGGGCGCGGTGCCGGGGCATATGTACTCGGGGCTGGTGGTCGCCAACAGCAGGAGGTCGATGTCGTCGGGGCCGACCCCGGCGGCATCCATGGCCCGCTGGCTGGCGATGGTGGCCAGCTCGGTGGTGCTCGAACCGATGTGACGCTGACCGATACCCGTCCGTTCACGAATCCACTCGTCGGTGGTGTCCATCCACGACTGGAGATCTCGATTGGTGAGGACCTTCTCCGGAAGCGCCGTACCGACGCCGCTGAGCCGGAACCCGATCCCGGTCACGGAGCCACCCGCAACCAGGCGATGGGTTGACTGGCGGCGACGCGTTCACCGGCAAGGGCCAGCATGCCGTGGAGGGTGCCGGCGAAGGGCGTCCGAACCTCCTCGGTCCCGACGATCCCGATGAGGTCACCAGCGGCGACCGACGTGCCCTCGAGGTTCTCGTGGAGGGGGGTGAAGAGCCCGCTGGCCGGGGACACGACGACACGCTCGCTCGCATAGAGGAACTCTCCATCCGGCGAGCGCTCAAGTTTTGGGTGTCGAGCGATCTCCTCGAGCAGATTGTCCAGCGCCGCCGGAGTCGACACCGACGCACAGGCAACCCCGGGAACGGTGCGCTTGGCCATCCCCGTCAGCACGCTGCCAGGACCGATCTCCAACAGCAGGCTGGCGCCGGCTTCCTCGATGGCGTGGAGCGACTGGCGCCATCGAACCGGACTTGTGAGCTGCTCGCTGAGGAGGCGGAGCCACTCGGTATCGCCAGAGTGGAAGGCGGCATCGACGTTGGCCACGACCGGCCGTTCCGGCGGACGAAACTCCACGTCGGCGAGCGCCTTGTCGAGCCGTTCCCTGGCCGGGGCCATGAACGGGGTGTGGAACGCCCCGCCGACCTTGATCGGCATGACGCGTTTGGAACCCAGGCTGTGGGCGAGGTTCCCGGCCGATTCGATACCTTCGGCCGACCCGGCGATCACGACCTGACCGGGGGCGTTGAAGTTTGCCACGAACACGTCGGCCGACGAGCGCTCACAGGCCAGTTCCACCAATTCGTCGTCGAGCCCGAGGACGGCCGCCATCGTTCCGGGCGCCGCTTCAGCCGCTGCCTGCATGGCGTTGCCCCGCTCGGTCACGAGCCGTACCCCGTCGGCGAAGGACACGGCTCCCGACGCCACGAGAGCGGAGTACTCGCCGAGTGAATGGCCGGCGTGAACGAAGGGTTCGACGCCGAGCCGCTCCACCGCGTCCAGCACCACCATGCTCAGCACGAACGTCGCCAGCTGGGCGTTCCTGGTCTGTTTCAACTCCTCGGCGTCAGCGTCGAGGAGCAGTGCGCCGACGTCGCGTTCTGCCACCTCGCTGGCCTCGGTGACCAGCTCCCACGAGGGGTGGCCGGTCCACGGGGATCCCATCCCGGGCGACTGACTGCCCTGACCTGGAAAGGTGAATGCTATCTGGGTGCGTGCCATCGGTGGTTAGACCTGAGTCCGACCCGAGGCGTTACAGCGGTGGCCCGGCCGACGTTTGGGCCGGTCCGCCCAATCCTGGGCCGGGCGTAGGGTAGTCTGTCCTTTCCGGCTGGTTGTGCCGATCACCGGTCGAGGCTCGGGAATCGAACCGAGTGAGTCCACCCGCCCGGGTGGCGGAATGGCAGACGCGGCGGATTCAAAATCCGCTGTCCGAAAGGGCGTGTGGGTTCGAATCCCACCCCGGGCACCAGGGTCGGTCGACCGTCCACCACCACGCCGGCGTCGGTCAAACAAACGGAAGGAGTCGCAACGATGTTCAAGTCCTCGATCGAGGGTCGCTTGCGCGACGTTGCGGGCGAACTGATGGAGCTCCGGCAGGAGCTTCGCGTGATCGACGAGCAGTTGGCTCACTTCCAGGACGAGGCCGACGACGCCCGGCTCCGGGCACTTGTCAGCGAGACCCCGCTGTCGGTTCGAGAGCACAAGGATGCCTCCCGCACCGTCGCCGCCCTGCAGCGGGATCGGGAAGCCAAGGTTGCTCGCCTCGCCAAGTTGGAGGCCCGGCAAGACCATCTGCTCGACGAGTTGAATTCGAGGAGCAGCCCATGACCCGGGTCGTCATCGCCGAGGACGAGGCGCTGATCCGGCTAGACCTGAAGGAGACCCTGCTCGAGGAGGGGTATGACGTCGTCGGCGAAGCAGCCGACGGCGACGGTGCGCTCGAGCTGGTACAAAAGCTCCGGCCCGATGTCGCCGTGCTCGACATCAAGATGCCGGGCACGGACGGATTGGCGGCGGCCCGCCAGATCATCGGCGAGCGGCTGTCGGCGGTCGTGATTCTCACCGCCTTCTCACAGCGGGAGCTGATCGAGCAGGCTCGCGACGCCGGCGCCCTGGCCTATGTCGTGAAACCATTCGAGCGGAGTGACCTGGTCCCGGCCATCGAGATGGCCATCGCCCGATTCGTCGACTTCACCGCTGCCGAGGCGTCGGCCGGACGGCAGTCGGAGCGGGCGGACGCTGCCGAGGCCAAGCTGGCGGAGCGCAAGCTGCTCGATCGGGCGAAGGGGCGGTTGATGGACGGCTTCGGGCTGGACGAGGCCGATGCCTTCCGCTTCCTTCGTTCGTCGGCGATGAACCAGCGCACGTCGATGGGTGAGGTGGCCCAGCGAATCCTCGACGGCCAGCTCAAACCCGACACCGACGAGGATCCGGGCGATCCATAGGAGTTGAGGCGCCACGCCGTCACCCGCTCCATAGGATCAACGGCGTGAGCTCGCTGATGCTGATCGACGGGAACTCGCTGACCTATCGCGCCTTCTTTGCCCTCCCCGACGATCTGGCGACGGCGTCTGGTCAGGTGACCAATGCGGTATTCGGATTCACGAGCATGCTCATCAACTTGGTCCGCGACCACAAGCCCGACGGAATCGTGGTGGCCTTCGACCGGCCAGAACCGACGTTCCGGCACGACACCGTGCAGACCTACAAGGCCAACCGGACCGCCGCCCCCGATGTGCTGCGTCAGCAGATGGGTCTGGTACGGGAGGTCCTCGAGGCGATCAACATCCCGATGCTCGAGCTTCCAGGATTCGAGGCCGACGACATCATCGCCACCCTGGCCACCAGGGCGGCCGACGCCGGCGTCGACGTGCAGGTGGTCACCGGCGACCGCGACTGTTATCAGCTGGTCTCCGACCCTCACATCCGGGTGGTGTACAACCGTCGGGGCGTCAGCGACTACGCCCTGTACGACGAAGCGGGCATCAAGGAACGCACCGGCGTGATCCCCACCGATTACGTCGCCTACGCCGCCCTGCGCGGTGACAACTCCGACAATCTGCCCGGCGTCCCCGGCGTCGGGGAGAAGACCGCCGCCAAATTGATCAACAAGTACGGCGGGATCGACGGCATCTTCGAACACCTCGACGAGCAGACCCCGAAACTGCGGGAGAACCTCGCCGCCCACGAGGAACAGGTGCGGGTCAACGAACGGGTCATGGGGTTGTTGCGCGATGTCCCCGTCGACGCCGACATCGCCGAACTCATCCAACGACGGCCCTTCGAGATGGACGAGGTGAAGAAGATCTTCGACTTCCTCGAGTTCCGATCGATGTTCGACAGGTTCGTCGAATCATTCGCCGCCGACTCCTCACCGCGAATCGCCGATTCTGACCGGGCGGTCATCGAGCCAGCGGTGCAGGTCGTGGGCAGTTCCGAGGGGGCCGGTCGCCTGGTGGAGGCGATCGCTGCCGCAGCCGGGCCCGTCGCGGTCGCCGCCTCGATCAGCGACGGCCGTCTCGATGGTCTGGCGGTGTGCACGGCACCGCCGTCGGTGGCCGGACGAGCGTCGGCGTGGTGGGTGGAGTCTGCCGACGGCGAGCTGGATCCTGTGCTGGAGGCGATCGCAACCAGTGGATTCGTGGCCCACGATGCCAAGCCGATGCTCCGCGCCGTCCTGGCGGCCGGGATCGGACCGGCCCGCCTCGGGCACGGCCTCGTGCTCGACACGGCACTGGCCGCCTACCTCCTCGATCCGGCGGGAGCGTCGTATCCGCTCGTCGACCTCGTTCGCCAAAGGTCGGCTCTGGCTCTTCCGGACTCGAGTACCGTGCCCGAGGGCCAGCTTGACTTCGGCGACGGGCCGCCTCCCGCCGAGCGGGCCGCCGTCGAGTCGGCCGCCGTGGCCGCCCTGTATCAGCCATTTGCGGGTGCGCTTGCGGACGAGGGACTGTCGAAGCTGAACGACGAGGTCGAAGTGCCCCTCGTCGGAGTCTTGGCTCGCATGGAACACCGTGGAATCGGTGTCGACCGGGCCGAACTCGAACGTCTCAACGCCGACATGACCGCCGAAACCGAGGATCTGCGGACCGCCATCCACCAAGACGCTGGATACGAGTTCAATGTCAACTCCACGAAAGCGTTGCGGGAGGTGCTCTTCGACGATCTCGGACTGAAACCCCAGAAGAAGACCAAGACCGGCTACTCGACCGACCAGGCGACCCTGGAGAAGCTCGCCGGCGAACACCCGATCATCGAACACCTGCTCGCCTACCGCGAAGTCGAGAAGCTCCGATCGACCTACGGCGCCAGCCTGCTCGACGAGGTGGATCCCGACGACCGAATTCGGGCCACGTTCAACCAGATGGTCGCCCGCACCGGGCGGCTGTCCAGCGAGCACCCGAATCTACACAACATCCCGGTGCGATCCGAGCGGGGACGGTCGTTCCGCAAGGCGTTCGCCGCTCCCGACGGCTGGCAGCTGCTGGTCGCCGACTACAACCAGATCGAGTTGCGTTGCATCGCCCATCTCGCTCACGATCCCGGGCTGGTCGAAGCGTTTACGACCGGCGCCGACGTCCACACCACCGTTGCGGCTCGGGTGTTCGGCGTCGAGCCCGGCGAGGTCACCTACGAGCAGCGAAATCGCGCCAAGATGGTCAGCTACGGCCTCGCCTACGGTATGGAGGCCTATGGCCTCGGTCAGCGACTCGGCATCCGTACGTCGGAGGCGGCTGAGATCCTCGACGCCTACTTCGAGGGCTTTCCCGCGGTCCGCGACTACATGGATCGCACAGTGACCGAGGCGAGGAACAGGGGATACACCGAGACCTTGTTCGGCCGCCGGCGACTGATCCCCGAGTTGCGGAGCGACAACCCCCGCGTGCGTCAGGCCGGGGAGCGCCAGGCGATGAACGCCGGTATCCAGGGGTTGGCGGCCGACATCTTCAAAGTCGCGCTCGTCGGTCTCGACCGGGCCCTCGACCACGCCGGGCTCCGGTCCGCCGTCGTCCTCCAGGTGCACGACGAGGTCATCCTGGAGGTGCCCGACGACGAACGTGATGTCGCCGAACAGATGGTGCGCCACGAGCTGTCGACCGCCTTCGACCTCTCGGTGCCCCTTGAAGTCAATCTCTCCTTCGGCGCCACCTGGGCCGATGCCAAGGAATAGCGGTTGCGTTGACACCGCTCCCGCCCGGTCCCACGTGGGACCGGGCGGAGTTCGACGGTAGCGTGGTGGTCTGCCGGGAAACGCCCGGCAGCGTTGTGCCATGCGCCGCGACACCATCGATGAAAGTATCCCCGAGTTCCGTGACCGACATCCAAGAACCAACCGCCGCCGAGCCTATGGGAACCGGCGAGTACGTCCCTCGCCAGATCACCGCCAACGATCTGGCTGG
>JBFGLT010000096.1:0-12556 GCA_041576015.1 Acidimicrobiales bacterium | reverse complement strand
TGAACACCAGATCCGCTGGCTTCATCAGGTCGTAGCTCATCGCCGATGGTGTGATCACGAATCCGGCTCCGGAGCGGAAGCTGGCGTTGCCCGATGTTCCTCGGTTCAGACCGGCCGACTCGGCGTGTCGGAGCACCTCGATGAGCGAGGCCCGCTCCCTGTCACCCATCGGCGCTGTCATCGCTTCTCCGACCGGCCCGAACAGGTCGGTCCGGCTCGCTCCTCACTGCTTGATGTAGGGCTGCCCGTCGGCGGCCGGCGGCCTCGTCTTCCCGACGACCCCCGCGACGACGATCACCGTGACGACGTAGGGGAGCATGAGCAGAAACTCGCCGGGGATGCCCGTGTTGAGGATGGTGATCTTCTGCTGGACGGCCCGCGAGAACCCGAAGACCAGGCCGGCGCCGAGTGCCCCGAAGGGCAGCCAGCGGCCAAAGATCATGGCGGCCAGCCCGATGAACCCGATGCCGCCGGTCATGTCCTCCTCGAAACGGGCGACCTGGGCCAGGCCCAGGAACGCCCCTCCGAACCCGGCGATCATGCCGCCGAGGACGACGTTGCGGTACCGCACCCGGTAGACGTCGATGCCGGCGGTGTCCGCCGCCTTCGGATGCTCTCCGACCGAACGGGACCGAAGTCCCCATCGGGTGTAGAACAGTCCGAAATGGATGGCGAACACCAGTACGAACATCCCGTAGACGAAGTAGGTGTGGTCGAACAGCACCGGGCCGAGCACCGGGATGTCGGCCAGAAGGGGGATCCGGATCGCCGGGATCCGGTCCGGGGCGTTGAGGTCCTGGACGTCGGACAGGATCCGGGCTGACATGAGCGAGGTGAGCCCGAGGGCGAGGAAGTTGATGACGACTCCGGCGATGATCTGGTCGACGTGGTACTTGATCGTCAGCCACGCCAGCAAGAATCCGAGCAGGGCGCCCGTGAGGATGGCGCCGGTGATCCCGGCGACGGTTCCGAAGGCGCTGCTCAACACGACCGCAGAGAACGCCGAGGCCAGGAGCTGGCCCTCGATGCCGATGTTGATCACGCCGACCCGTTCGCACATGAGCCCCGTGAGCGCACCGAGCACGACGACCACGGCCAGGATGACCGTGGATCGCAGCATTCCGACCATGCTGAACTGACTGCCAGCGGCGGCCCACGCGAGAAACGACAGCGAGAACAGCCCGATGCCGATGGCAAGCGCCACGTTGGTCCAGCGCAACCCCAGGCGAGTCAGCCGCCAGATGCCGAGCCCGACGATGATCACGGCGATCGTCATCGAGAGCCCGCGGGCGTTGACCACCCAGGCCAGATCCTTGAACCGGTCGGTCTGGAGCGACAGGTTGAAACGGGCGTCGAGGTCGCCGTCGACACGGATCCCGAACGCCCAGAACACGTACAAGCCGAGCAGCACGAGGACAACGCCGATGACCGACGAGCGGCGTTCCTCTGGTCTCGAGCGCCGCTTCACCGGCTGGGCGTCGGCCTGGACCGTGGTTGTCATGCTCCCCAACCTTTCGTCAGCTGGGCCGGCTCGGCTTCCTCGGGCTTGAGGCGGAACACCGCTCGCACCAGTTCGGGCGCAGCGATGAAGATGATGATCAGCGACTGCATCACGATGACGAGATCAACCGACACCCCAGCCGCTGCCTGCATGGTTCTGCCGCCGGCGATCAACGCTCCGAAGAGCAGGCCCGACCACAACACACCGAATGGGTGGGAGCGCCCGAGCAGCGCCAGGGCGATGGCGTCGAACCCGATCGTTCCCGGGAAGTTCGACGTCACCGTGTACGGGGGCAGACCGAGGGTCATCGTCGCTCCGGCCAGGCCGGCCAGCGCACCCGAGATGAACATCACCGAGGTGTACAGGATTCCGACCTTCATCCCGGCGTAGAGGCTGGCGGAGGGGGACGACCCCGCAGCCCTGAATTCGAAGCCGATCGTCGACTTGAACAGGAGCCAGTGGACGAAGAACACGGTCCCGAGGGCGACGAACAGCGCAATCGACACCCGGTACTGCGAGCCGAAGATCGGGGTGAGGCGGGCCGACTCGGCGATGGGGGCGGACTGCGGCAGGTTGGAGCCCTCGGCCTGGAACGGCGAGGTCTTCAGCGCGTACAGCACGAGGAAGGCGGCGACGAAGTTGAGCATGATCGTGGTGATCACTTCGTGGGCGCCCGTGCGGGCCTTGAGGAGACCGACCAGACCGCCCCACAACCCGCCTCCGATGATCGCCGCCAGCAGTGCCAGCGGGATGTGCAGAACCGCCGGGAGATCCACATGGAGGCCGGTCCAGAGTGCGAACAGGCCGCCCATGAACATCTGCCCGCGGGCACCGATGTTGAAGAGCCCGGCCCGGAACCCGATAGCCACCGCCAACCCCGCCAGGATGAGCGGTGTGGCCGTGAAGAGGGTCTCGGAGATCGCCCGGATGGACCCGAATGCGCCGATGAACAGCTCCCGGTAGGCCACCCAGACGCCCTCGGCCATGTCGCCGATCGCTTGAACCGGATCGTCGCCCATCAGCCGCCAGGCGTCGACGTCGGTGACCATGATGATGACGGCGCCCACCACCAGGGCCAGGACGAGCGCGAGCGACGGCAGAAGGAGGCCCCGCCAGACGCTCTCGCCGACACCGGTGACCCGATCGAACCATTCGGGTCGGTCACCACTGGGGGTCGGCGGGCCGCCCGACGGCGGCGTGTCCTGCTCGGTCGTCACCTCACTCACCGCCCGTCCCAGATCCGAGCATGGCCAGTCCGATCTCGGTGGCGGTGGCGGTGGCAGCGTCGAACTCGCCGGCCACCTTTCCGTCGAACATCACCAGAATGCGGTCCGACAGCGCCATCACCTCGTCGAGCTCCGATGAGACGATGAGCACGGCAGCTCCGGCATCGCGCTCCTCGATTATCCGGGCGTGGATGTGCTCGATCGAGCCGACGTCGACGCCGCGGGTCGGTTGGGCGGCGATCACCAACTTGACGTCGCGATCGAACTCGCGAGCGACGATCACCTTCTGCTGGTTGCCTCCCGACAGCGTCGAGACCGGCACATCGACACGGGTCGTCTTGATGTCGTACTCGTCGACCAGCCGCTGCGACGCCTGGGTCACCGCCGGCCAGTCCATCTGGACACCGCGTGAATAGGGCCGGTCGTAGTACGAGTCGAGCACGGTGTTCTCGGCGACGGTGAAATCGAGTACGAGACCGCTCTCCTGACGGTCCTCGGGAACGTGGGCGACGTCCCGGCGGTGGATTCCACGGGGATGTTGGGTCGTGACATCCTCACCGGAGATCCTCACGGTGCCGGCCAGCGACGGTCGCATTCCGGTGAGGCTCTCGACCAGCTCGGTCTGCCCGTTGCCCTGCACGCCGGCGATGCCGACGATCTCTCCGGATCGTACGGTGAACGACACGCCGTCGACGGTCGTCTGATCGCGATCGTCGAGCACGACGAGCTGCTCGACGGAGAGCACGACCTCTCCCGGGGCGGCCTTGTCCTTGTGGACCACGAGGTCGACGGGCCGCCCGACCATCATCTGAGCGAGCTGTTCCTGGGTGGCCGTCTTGGGGTCGGCCTCGCCGACGCTCTTGCCGTCCCGGAGAACCACGATGCGATCGGCGATCTCGAGCGCCTCGTTCAGCTTGTGGGAGATGAAGATGACCCCTCTGCCGTCGTCTTTTAGGTTGCGCAGGATCCCGGAGAACTCTTCGACTTCCTGCGGGGTGAGCACCGCTGTCGGCTCGTCGAAGATGATGTAGCGGGCCTCGCGTACGAGGACCTTGACGATCTCGACTCGTTGTTGAACTCCGACGGGGATGTCCTCGACCATCGCGTCGGGATCGACGGCCAGATTGTACCGTTCGGAGATCTCGGTGACCAGCTCGCGAGCCCGCTGCTGGTCGATCCAGTCGAGGAACTTCAGGGGCTCGAGACCGAGGATGACGTTCTCGGCGACGGTGAACACCGGAACGAGCATGAAGTGCTGGTGGACCATGCCCACCCCGGCGGCGATCGAGGCGCTGGGGTCTCCCAGCTGGAGCGGTTTTCCGTCGATGACGACCTCGCCGGAATTGGGGGAGTACAGCCCGAAGAGGACGTTCATCAAGGTCGTCTTACCGGCGCCGTTCTCGCCGAGGAGAGCGACGATTTCGCCGGGAGCGACAGACAGGCTCACATCGTCGTTGGCCAGGACGTTCGGGAACCGTTTGGTTATTCCCCGCAATTCCAACGCCACCGCTCGCTCCTTTCTCTACGGCATCCCTCTCCAGGCGTGTCGGGTCGGGGTCCTGGTGCCCGGACCGGCCGCGTGGGACGGGCCGGGCACCACGACGACCGGAGACTCAGGTGCCGACCGGGAACTTGTCCCAGCTGATCGCCCCGGACCGAACGTCCTCGAGGACCTGATCGACCTCGGCGGCCAGCTCTGCGGGCACTCGATCCTCCCACGCGTGGAAGGGAGACAGCCCGACAGCGCCGTTCTCGAGGTTGCCGACGAAGCTGGAGCCGCCAAGGGGTGCACCTGATGCGTGGGCCTCGATCGACCGCTGGGTCTGGATGTCGATCCCCTTGAGGATCGTGGTCAGCCACACGTCCTGGAACTGGGCCGGCTGGGCCTCGAAGGCGTCGGCGTCGACACCGATGAGCGCGCCCTCGATGCCACGGTCTTGGATGGCTGTGCCACAGGGCTGGTTGATCGCCCCGCCGACGGGCAAGATGATGTCGGCGCCTTCATCGAGCTGGCTCTCACAGGTGGCTCGGACGGTCGGCTCGGCCGGGTTGAACGTGCCGGTCATCGTTCCTTCCTGCTGATCGACGTCCCAACCGAGAACCCGGACGTCGGTGCCCTTGATGTCGTTGTAGTGGGCGACGCCGCGGGCGAACCCGTCGAGGAAGATCGACACCGTGGGGATGTTCTGGCCCCCGTAGGTGGCGACGATCCCGGTCTGGGTGACACCGGCTGCGAGGTACCCGGCTGCGAAGGCCGCCTCATCGGTCTGGTATTCGAGGCCGGTCACGTTGGGACCGAGCGATCCGAAGTCGATGATCGTCCACTGGACGTCGGGTTGCTGCGCCGCGAACGTCTCGGTGGATCCGGCCAGCTTGAATCCCGAGGTCACGATGTGCTCGGCCCCCTGGTCCAGGCACGTCTCGATGTGGGGCTGGTAGTCGGCCTCACTGGAGGACTCGAGCAGGATCGGGTCCGGGAGCGCAGCGCCGCTGGCGACCGCGTCGTTCACTCCCTTCCAGCCGAGGGCGTTGAAACTCCGGTCGTCGACCCCGGCGTCGTCGGTGACGAAACACACCTTCACCGGTGTGAACTCCCCGGCGGTGGTCGTCGTCTCCTCGTCACCGTCGTCAGCGGTGGTCGTCGTCTCTTCGCCGTCGTCGCCGGCGGTCGTGGTCGTCCCCTCCGTCGTCGTCGTCGTCTCGTCGGCGGTCTCGCTGTCGCTTCCGCACGCAGCCATCGCCAGTGCGGCGACGGCAACGAGGGCGACGGCCTTGATTGTAAGTCTCCTCATGAGATTGTGACCTCTCCTCGGGTGTTCGTTCACTTGGAAGCAATGGTGCCTCCGCGGGCGAGTGTAACGACGCCCGCAGCATCGTACCTGCACAGGGTCGATCTATTTGTCGGCGCCGTCCCCGACGTTGGGACTCGATGCGACCCCCGAGCTAGGGTTGACGGCGATGACCAGGCAGCCGGCCACCTCCGAAGGCAGCGCGATCATCGCTTCGCGGCTCCTCGGACGATGCGACGTCGGCGGTGCGCCGGCGAGCTGATGGGACAGCCGACACCGCCGATCCGCATGATCGCCACCGACATCGACGGCACCATGCTCCGGCCCGACGGAACCCTCTCGCCGGCCGTTCGACAAGCGCTCCACGAGGCCGCCGCTGCCGGCATCCACGTCGTGCCGGCGACCGGCCGGCCCTTCATCATCGCCACCGACATCCTCGAGGCGCTTGGTCTCGACGAGTACTGGATCTTCGCCAACGGGGCCGTCACCTGGCACCACGGCCGGTCCGAGACCGTGCGCGGCTTCTGGATGCAGCCATCGGAGGTGCGCCAGATCGTCGAGCGCATCCGGGCCCGGTTGCCCGGGGCCGGTTTCGCCGTCGAATTCGACACCGAGGCGATCTTCGAGTCCGGGTTCGAGCAGATCGTGCCCGTCAGCGGCCCGCTCAATGCGGTGGACGACGTCCTCGAGGTGCTCGACCGGCCGGTGCAGAAAGTGCTGGCGTTCGACCATGACACCGGTGTCGACCAGCTCTACGACTCCGTGGCCGCCGCCGTCGAGGGCGTCGGTGTGCCGTCGTACTCGGGCCTTCCGTTCGTCGAGGTCGCTGCCGCCCTGGTCACCAAGGCGATGGCGGTTGCCGAGCTGGCCGCCGATCTCGGTGTCGACCAGCGTGAGGTCGCCGCCTTCGGTGACTATCACAACGATGTCTCGATGTTGCGATGGGCCGGTCGAGGCTACGCCATGGGGAACGCGACCGACGATGCCAAGGCAGCCGCCGATCATGTCATCGGCACCAATGCCGACGATGGACTGGCGACCCAGGTTCGCTCGCTACTCGAGGAACGACGACGATGACGACCTTCATCACCTCCAACGACGAACGCAAAGGGGGTTCGGAGCGCTCGTTTCCCAACCCTCTCCGTGGGATTCCGGGGTACATCGGCCGGCCGGTCTGGGGAGAGGCACGAGGGATCCGCGAGGGCCGGCGCCTGCGCCGGAGCACCTGGTGGGACGGCTACGGGATGCCGCCCGGCGAGGGCCGGCCGGTGCTCCTGATTCCGGGGTTTCTCGCCGGGCCTCAGACGATCGATGCGCTCGAGCACGTGCTCACGGTGGCCGGGTGGAAGACCCGCCGGGCCGGCGTCGGTCGGAATGCCGGGCCCGCCTACCACGGGGTGCAGCAGTCCGAGGACGACCTCCGGGATCTTTTCGTCGACGGCGGACGGCAGAGGGTACGGGTGATCGGGCACTCCCGGGGCGGCCAGTACGCGCGGGTGCTCGGCGTACGACATCCGGATCTGGTCGGCCAGGTGGTCGCCCTCGGGGCTCCGTTGCTGGTGAAGTACCCCAAGTATGCGGTCGTGAAGCTTCCGGCCGAGGCGCTGGACCGGTTGTGGCGCACCGGCGTCTTCGGCGTCATCGACACCGATGCCGAACAAGACGTGGACGAGGACAGGTTCAAGCCGTTCCCCGACGATGTCGACTACGTGTCGATCTTCTCCAAGACCGACGGGATCGTGGACTGGCGGACCTCGATGGATCCCGAGGCCCATCTGATCGAGGTGAACTGCTCCCACGCCGGGCTCCCGAGCAGCATCGCTGGCGTGAGCGCGGTGGCCGTGGCCCTGGCCCGCTCCGTCCCCGACGTACCGGGTGGGTGAGCATGGCCAGACTCCAGTTCTTCTTCGGCACGATGGGGAGTGGCAAGTCGACCCAGGCGTTGCAGGTTCACTACAACCTCACCGAACGCGGACTCGAATGTCTGTTGCTCACTCAGCTCGACCGGGCCGACGGGGTCGTGTCCAGCCGGCTGGGGGTCCAGGCCGACGCGGTCGTGATCAACCCCACCGTCGACCTCTACCGGCTGGTCGCCTCGTCGCATCGATCCGGACCGGGCCTGGACGCCGTCATCTGCGACGAGGCACAGTTCTACGAGACGGCCCAGATCGACCAACTCGCCCGCGCCGTCGACGAGTTGCGGGTGGACGTCTACGCCTACGGGCTGCTGACCACCTTCCAAGGCGAGCTGTTCCCCGGTTCCCAGCGACTCTTGGAGATGGCCGACGCCCGCAGTGAGCTCCAGGTGGAGGCACGGTGCTTCTGTGGCCGGCGGGCCACCCACAACGCTCGGTTGGTCAACGGACGCCAGGTGTACGACGGTGAGGTGAAGGTGGTCGGGAACACCGGCGCGGACGCGAGTGCGGTCGTCACCTACGATCTGCGATGCCGCGAGCATTGGCTGGCCGGGCGCAACGACGCTCGCCAGCGGGCCCTGTTCGACGAACTCCGGCTCGACGACCTCCCCCTGGAGCTGGAACATGAGTTCTGAACAAGAGGGTACGATTCGTCTCGATAAGTGGATCGATCCCATTTGACCGTGGTGCTGGATCACCAGCCGTTGGCTGGTGGAGGAGATCGCACCATCCCGTGCACTCGATGTCCACTACCGGTCGATCTCGTTGAAGGTGAAGAACGACAGCGACCGCCCGTCGTACGTGTTCACTCACGGGCTGCTCAGAGTCGTTGAGGCGGTGCGAGCCGCCCACGGCGACGGGCCGATCCAGGATCTGTATTGGGAGTACTCCCGCCGGATCCATCACGATGGGGATCGCGATTTCGAGGCGGCCAGAGCGCTCGAGGCCGTCGGTCTCGACGGGTCGCTGGCCAGCGCGTTCCACGATCCAGCGTGGGATCGGGCGGTCGAGGCCGAGACCGCCGAAGGCATCGCTCGGGCGGGAGACGACATCGGCACTCCCATCATCTCGCTGACCTATCCGGACGGCTGGCAGGCGTCGATCTTCGGGCCGGTCGTCACGCCCGTCCCGCGGGGACGGGAGGCACTCGACTTGTGGGACGGCATGGTGAAGGTGATGAGCGTGCCCGGCTTCTACGAGCTCAAGCGCACCCGCATCGACGGACCCGACACGGGTCCGCGCCCGTGACAACGGCCGGGAGCGGGGTCCCCCTCTCCTGGCCGCCTCTTCACTAGGGTCCGGGAGATCGACGGTGCGCGGCTGTGCCGTCGGCGAAAGGACGAAGACCGTGTTTCTCCTGGGACTTGTCATCGGAGTGGTCGGAACCGCTGTAGCTGCGGTGTTTCTCGACCGCCGACACCGCCGGCGGATCGCCGAACTCGAAGGTGCGCGAACGGCCCTGGTTCGCCGCATCGCCGAGCTGGAGCAGTCGGCGGCGGAAGTCCGAGACGCACGACTCCGCGCCGAGCGCGAGTTCAACCAGTACAAGATCCTGCTCAAGCGAGCAGACCGGGCGCTCGCCGACGCACGAGCTGCGCGCGACCGCGCCCGTCACCTCGCCGCCTGAGCCTTCGCCCGGTTCCCGCCGTGTGCCCGGCTGCCGGGTCGCTCATTCGAGGCTCCAGTCGATCGGCTGACGACCGGCTTCGGTGAGCAGGTCGTTGGTGCGCGAGAACGGCCTGGATCCGAAGAAGCCGCGGGACGCCGACAGCGGGCTCGGGTGGGGCGAGGTGATGGCGGCGTGCACGTCGAGGTCGAGGCGGGACAGCTTCGACTGCGCGGCCGATCCCCACAGGATGAAGACCACCCGGCGATCGAGACCGTTGACGACGTCGATCACCGCGTCGGTGAACTGTTCCCAGCCCTTCCCGCGATGGGAGTTGGCGACACCGGCGCGGACGGTCAAGACGGTGTTCAGAAGCAGGACTCCTTGTTCGGCCCACGGGACCAGCGATCCGTTCGGAGGCCGGGGGAGACCGAGATCGCTCTCCAGTTCGATGAAGATGTTCTTGAGCGACGGCGGCGGTGGGGTCGGGGGGCGCACCGAGAAGCACAAGCCGTGCGCCTGACCGGGTCCGTGGTAGGGGTCCTGCCCGAGGATGACGGCCCGAACCCCGGCGAGCGGCGTGCGGTGGAGGGCGGCGAACACCTCGTCGTGGGGAGGGTAGACCCGGTGCTGGCTGCGCTCGCTGTGCACGAACTCCTGGAGCGGACGCCAGTACGCCTTGGTGAGCTCGGCGCGCAGGACCGGATTCCAGTCGGTTCGTGGTGCCACGCCTTCGTTTTAGTGGCCCTGTAGTGTCGATCGGTGGGTCTGCACCGCGCGATCGTGATGGCGGCTGCGCTGTCGGCCAGCGTGGCCTGCGGCGGCGCCGGCCATTCCGCATCGACGGGCCCGGCGACCGCCGCACCAACCACTGGGCCGCCATCCACCTCCGAGACGACCACGATGACCCGGCCGACGACCACGACGACCGAGGCCACCACCACGACCACGATCGATCCCGTCGTTGAAATGGTGGCGGCTATGAGCCTGGACGAGAAGATCGGCCAGATGCTGATGCCGGTGGTCGGTGGTACGGGCCCAGAGACGGTGAACCAGGTCGACCGCGTCGACAACCAGGCGCTCGGTGGGGTCGACACCCCGGCCGAGCTCGTTCGACGCTTTCACCTCGGAGGCATCATGTATCTCGGCCGAAACGTCGTCTCGCCCGCCCAGGTCGGGCTGTTCGGCGCCGAGCTCCAGGCGGTGGCCGCCGAGGCAGGATTGCCGCCGTTGCTTTTCGCCGCCGATCAGGAAGGAGGTCGGGTTCAACGGATCACCGGCGCCGGGATCACCCCGGTCGAATCTGCTCGATCGATGGCGGGTGACGCTGCGCTGGTAGAGCGCACCGCGCTCCAGCTCGGGCTCGAACTACGGGACGTCGGCGTGACCGTCGATTTCGCCCCGGTAGCCGACGTCGTGCGTTCAGACGCCGGCGTGATCGGCAACCGGTCCTACGGTTCTGACCCGGCCATGGTCAGCGACATGGTCGTCGCCGCCATCGCCGGGCTGCACGAGGGCGGGGTGGCTGCAGTGGCCAAGCATTGGCCGGGACATGGCGCGACCGAGGTGGATTCCCACGCCCGCCTGCCGGTGATCGGCACCACCGAGGCGGAGTGGCGGGCGTTCGATCATGCGCCGTTCGTGGCCGCGATCGACGTCGGCGTCGATGCCATCATGGTCGGTCATCTCGCCCTGCCTGCGCTCGACCCGTCGGGAGCACCGGCGACCGTGTCGCCGGTGATGGTCGACCGTTTTCTGCGTTCCGAGTTGTCCTTCGACGGTGTGCTCTTCACCGACGCCCTCGACATGCGGGCGCTCGACGGGATCGACGAGACCGAACTCGCCGTGCTGGTCGTGGAGGCCGGTCTGGATGTGCTGCTGGTGCCGCCCGACCTCGAGGCGGCGGTCACCGGTCTGACCGAGGCGGTCGCCTCGGGACGGGTCGCCGAGCAGCGGATCGATGCCAGCGTGGAGCGGATCCTGCGCCTGAAAGGGCGGCTCGGGCTTTTCGACCTCGCTCGGTGATCGTCAGGCCGGAACGGCAGTGACCACCTGGTTTCCCAGATAGGACCGGCTGCTGGGGTCGAACGACCCGCCGCAGGTCACCAGGTACAGCACGTGCGGTCCGGCGGAGCGGAAGAGCTCGGCGGCCGGGAGAGCCCGCTTGTCGTGCAGGGTGACCTCGGTGACCACATAGCGTTGCGTCGTACCGTCGGTCAGGTCGATCAGGATCTCGTCGCCGATGCCGGACGCACCGAGTTCGAAAAACAGTCCTCGATGGCCACCGAAGTCGACGTGGGCGGCGATGACCGTGGCCCCCTGGCTCAGGGGCGCCGACGAGTGCTGATACCAGCCGGCCTGGTTAGGCGCGGGTACGTCCAGCTGGCGGTCGGGCCCGAGCCCCACCGGGGTGATCGGCCCGTCGATGTCGAGCCCGGGAAGGCGGATGCGCGTAGGTGAGGATGCCACCGGATCGTCGAGGATGGCGCTGTCCGAGGTCCGGCGAGCGGGAATCACGATCGGGGTCGTCGCCGGCACCTGCTGGGCCAGCGGTTGAGCCATGGCGACGGCTCGGGCGCGAAGCGGCGGACGGTCGCCCTCGATGGTGGTCGACGGGATGGCGACCAGGACCGCAGCGGCAACCAGATAGGCGAGTCCGAACACCCATGGTCGGATCGGCTTCATCGATTCCGGTGCTGGAGACGCTGGTGTCCGACGAGGAGCAGCAACAGCATGGACGACACGACAGCCAGCAACAGGCCCCATGCCCGGGCCGGCGAGGTTCGGTCGAGCAGGCCGCTGTCCCCGGTCGGGATGCCGTCGGGAGGGGAGCCGAGACCCTCGATCCGCTGCAGATAGAGCTGGTAGCCGTCGGCCGACTCCGCCACGGTTGCACTCGTCAGGGTTCCTTCCGGGATCGAGACGAGCGTGTCGACGAGCGTCTGTCCAGCGGCGTCGGTGATTGTGACCCGCACGTTGCCGCTCGGCTGGTCCACGGTGAATGCGTCGCCGACCTCGAGTTTCTGCTCGACCGGCGGACCACCGGCGGCCGGTGCGATGGCGACCTCGACGGGGTGTGGGCCGGGGTTCCGAACGGTGAGCCGACCCTCGCCGGCCGGAATCGGCGGCTCGACGGCTTCGGCGAAGAGGTAGGTCGTCGGGCGACCGGTCGTATCCGGTGCGACGACGAGGGTGGACGGCTGGCCGGTGACGTCGAACTCCGAAGTGCCCAGGGGCGCGTCTGCCCGGTCCGTCGCTTCGGTCGGGGGATCGTCGGAGGCGGCGAAGAGCTCCAGAACGTGCGGGCCCGGCTCGAGCTCGACCGGGCCGGCGATCTCGCCCGACCCAAAGCCGGGAATGGACAGCTGTCCGTCGAGGTAGGCGTCGACCGGTGTGTCCGGGAGGGCGTGGAGCACCTCCACGCCCGCTTCACCGATGGGAACCGGCGGAACGGCCGACGTGGTGGTGGGTTGGGTGGTCGTCGTCGTGGTCGGTTCGGTGGTCGTGGGTTCGGTGGT
>JBFGLT010000095.1:0-12632 GCA_041576015.1 Acidimicrobiales bacterium | reverse complement strand
TCGCTCTACTTCGAGCACGCGCGTTCGCTCGAGGGGCTGGCTCGGGTCTTCGTCGACCACCGGGATGCCGCCGAGGACATCGTCCAGGAGGCGTTCATCCGGCTGGCCCGGGCGCTGGAGAGGATCGAGGATCCGGCCAGAACGCCGGCCTATCTGCGGACGATCGTGTTGAACCTGGCCCGGGACCACAACCGGCGGGGCCTGCTTTCAATGCGCCACACCCTGCCGGCCGACGATCTCGATCCGGCCGGCGTCGACGAGACCGTCGCCACCCGCGACGAGCACGTCCGGGTCATCGAGGCAGTCCGGGCGCTCCCCCGCCGCCAGCGTGACTGCATTGCGCTGCACTATCTCCTGGAGTTGTCGGTGACCGAGATCGCCGAGACTCTGAGCATTTCGGAGAATTCGGTGAAAACCCACCTGCGCCGGGCGCTGGCCCGCCTACGCACGGTGTCCGATCTCGTCGACGCTCGAGAGACGCTCGGAGGGCAGCCATGAGCCGGCTGGAGACCCTGCTCGCGGACGCATTGAACGATGCCGGCGCCAGCGTGGAACCCTCGCCGGATCTGTTCGAACGGATCCGCGCCGGGATCGACGCTGATCGACAACGCCGGCGGTGGCGGCGCCGTGCCGCCGTACTGACGCTCGCCGTCGCGGCAACGGCCGCTGCGACAACGACCGCTTTCGTCTACCGAAAAGGAGAACCTCACATGGACTGGTGGATCCTCGAGATCATCGCGTTCGCCGTCCTCGGCACCATCGCTCTGGTGCTGGGCCCGTTCATCAAACGATTCGGCCGAAGCTATGCGGCTGATGTGTTCCGGTCCAATCCGAGCACCGGCAAGAGCTTCATCGTGTTGACCGATTTTGCCTACTACCTGATCTTCAGCGCCTACATCTTCTTCACGACGACGGTGGTCCGACCATCCAACTGGGGCACGACGGTCGGCGCCGAACAGGTGCAGCACAACATCATTCGTCTGGGTGGGATCCTGCTGATCATCGGACTCCTCCACGGTGTCAACCTGATCGTTCTTCCGGTGATCGGCCGGCTGCTCACCCTCAACCGGCGGCTCGATCAGCAGATGCGTGAAGCTCATTCCAAACAGGAACCGGAGGACCAGACATGAGCGAGAGATCCCTGCGGCGGTTCGAACGTGACGCCCTCGGAGCACCGGTGATCCCGCCGCCGGCGATCGCCCGGTGGGCCACGGCGCTACGACGTCGCCTGCTAGGCGTCCACCGCCGTCTGGCCCCGCCCCCGGTCCAGGTGCTCGAGGCCCTCTTCTCCTCGTTCGACGCCCACGTCCTGCGCGCCCTCGTCGAGCTCGGCATCCCCGACGAGCTGCAAAGGCCTTCCGCCATCTCAGACCTGGCCGAGCGGGTCGGCGCGGACCCGACCCGCCTCGAACGGCTACTCCGGTATGCCGCCGCCCGGGGACTGGTCGGCCTCGACCGCCGCAGCCGTGTGCGATCCAGTCCGGTGACGGACTCGCTACGGAGCGACGCAGCAGCGCCGTGGCGGGGCTGGGTCCGCTTTGCCACCAGCGACTGGTTCGACGCCTCCTGGCGCAACCTGTCCGCCGCCGTCAAGCCCGAGGTTCCCACCGCATTCGAACTGGCCCACGGCACCGACTTTTTCGGTTACACCACCGAGATCGACCCCGAGGCGGGTGTGGTCTTCGACCAGGCGATGGCGGCCGGGGCGACCCTCCAGGGGATCGTGCTTTCCCGCGCCCTCGACTGGGACAGTGTGGAAACCGTTCTCGACGTCGGAGGTGGCAACGGCGCCACCCTCGGGGTGTTGCAGCGATACCACCCTCACCTGAGCGCCACCCTCTTCGACCTGCCCGAGGTCGTCGAACGGGCCCGCTTCGACGGCGACGGACGCAGCATCGTCGGCGGCTCGTTCTTCGATGGACTCCCGGCCGGTCACGACCGCTACCTTCTCCTGGCCATCGTCCACGACTGGGACGACAACCGGGCCATCGCCATCCTGTCCAACGTGGCGGCGGCGATGGGACCGGAGGGGGAAGCCATCGTGGTCGAGAACGTCGCCTCCGAGCTACCGCAAGACGACTTCGCCGCTGCGTCCGACCTGTTGATGTTCGTGCTGGCGACCGGGCGCGAGCGCACGGTCGACCAGTACCGGCGCTTGTTCGGTGACGCCGGCCTTCGGATCGCCCGACAGCGGTTGCTGGCGACCGGCGCCACCGCCTTCACGCTGCGGGCGATCGGTCGTTGACCGTTTCGGGTTCCTGACCGGCCCGCGGGGGCTACGGTTGACCCATGAGCGAGACCTACACGGTCGAGCGTTCGATCGAGATCGCAGCCCCACCCGATCGCGTGTACCAGCACCTCATCGACTTCAGGAAGTGGGCCACCTGGTCGCCGTGGGAGGAACTTGACCCGGACATGGACAAGACCTTTGGCGGCGCCGACTCCGGGGTCGGGGCCTTCTACTCGTGGTCGGGAAACCGCAAGGTCGGGCAGGGGCGAATGGAGATCGTCGGGACCGAGGAGCCGTCAAACGTCGACATCGACCTCGAGTTCATCAAGCCGTTCAAGGCGAACAACAAAACCGCCTTCTCCCTGGCGCCCACCGATGGGGGGACGACGGTCACCTGGACGATGACCGGCCCGGTGACATTCCTGCTTCGCGTCATCGGGTTGTTCCGAAGCATGGACAAGATGGTCGGCCCGGATTTCGAGAAGGGCTTGGCGCAGCTGAAGGCAGTCGTGGAGAGCGAGTCCGGGACCTAGCACCCTGGTGGGCCCCGGAAGGCTGGCGCAAAGTGGCGGGGTGAGCCCCGAGGACCTTCCCAGACCCACCCGAAGGCGCTCGATCGAACGGCACCGTTTCCCGTCCCACCGGCGTTTCGTCATTGCCGCCCTCCGAGCCGGCCGCCGCAGCTATCCAGTGCATGGACTGTTGGAGCTCGACGTCACCGATGCGGTCACTATTCTCACGTCCCGGTCGGAGCCGCTCTCGTTCACGGCGTTCGTGGTCGCCGCTACTGCCCGGGCGGCTGCCACCCACCCCCGGGTCCACGCCTATCGGGACTGGCGGGGCCGGCTGGTGGTGCCGAGCCACGTCGATGTTGCGACCCTCATCGAGGTGGGCGATCAGGGGACCACCTTCCCGCTCGCCCACCTCGTTCGCGATGCCGACATTCGCTCCGTCGAGGACATCTCGGCCGAACTCCGCGCCGTCAAGTCCGACGTGACCAGGAGCGAGTCGGGCCGCCTTTTGCAGGTCGCCGACCTCGGCCGGATCCCAGGACTGGCATCGCTGGTCTATCGAGCGCTGGCCATCTCCCCCAAGCTCCGCCAGAAGACCGGGACGGTAAACGTCACCTCGGTCGGCATGTTCCATCGGGGTGCGGGAAAAGGGATCGCTCAGCCGACGATCATGACCCTCGCAGTTCTGGTGGGGGGCCGCAGCGAGCGACCGCGGGTGGTCGACGGAGAGATCGTCGCCCGGCTGGTCCTCGATCTGACCGTGAGCGTCGACCACACTGTCGTCGACGGAGCTCCGGCGGCCCGCTTCGCCGCCACGCTCACCGGTCTGATCGAAGACCCGAGCTGGGTGGGGAACGGATCGTGATCACAACAGCACCACTCAATGGCGGCTCTAGACCGACCGAACCCGCCAATCGAGCCAGCGCTGAGTGAGCCCGGGGGCCATCCGAACCAGCCGATCCAGCAGCCGGGTTGTCGGGTCCGTGAAGATGTTGGCTTGTCTCTTGTCGATGCCGCGCAGGATGGCGGCGGCCACCCGATCGGCCGGGATCGGCGCGATCGTCCCCGAGATGGCACGGGTCTCCGCCGGTAGGTAGGGCTGCTCGCCGGCGAGCTGTGGGGTGTCGACGTCGGTAGGGAAGACGCAGCCGACGTACACACCGTGGGGGGTGAACTCCGTGCGGAGGACGTCGCAGAGCCCCCGGACGGCGTACTTCGACGCCCCGTAGGCCGAGTATCCGTACACTCCGAGGAGGCCGGCCGCCGAGGAGATGGCGACGATGCTGCCTCGGCGTCGCTCGACCATGGCGGGCGCTACGGCGCGAATGGCGTGGAGGGTGCCGAAGTAGTTGACTCGCATCTGCCGCTCGAACTGCTCGGCTTCCAACTCGAGGAAGCGTCCGGGGCGGGCGATGCCGGCCGATGTGATCAGCAGGTCACAGGGGCCGTGGCGGTCGAGGGCGTCGTCGACCGCCACCTGCACCTCGTGGGCGTCGCCGACGTCGGCGCCGTGAACCGAGACCGCTACGGCTCCGTGCCGGTGTTCGGCTGCGGCCGCCTCCAGGTCTGCGTCGGGCAGAGCCACGATCGCCACGCGGGTCCCTCGCCCAGCCAAACGACTGACGAGGGCGCGACCGATACCCGAGGAGCCGCCGGTCACGATGGCGTGGGACGTCGGCGCACTCATCACACGAACCGCACGATCAGCACGACGGCTACCCCCAGCACGGAGAGGACCAGTGCGGCATTGAGCAGACCGTCCCGCTCCCGAGCGAAGAGACCGGTTCGAGCGAAGTAGCCGAAATCCAGTACGCCGAGGAAGACCAGCATGCCCGCCGCCAGCAGGCCCAGCGATGCTCCGGCCGATCGTTCGGTGACCTGGAGGAAGGCGCCGGCCACCAGCACGACGGCCAAGACCGTGTCGGAGTAGACGAACGGCGCTTCGTGGTCGTGGTACCCCGCCGGTAGCCAGGGCTCCTCGTGGGGGCGGGCGAACCAGCTGACCCAGAAGATCCCGATACCCAAAGCGGTGGCAACCTCGACACCGGCGATCAACCAGGTGATCGGGTCGCTGCTCACGACCGGGACGCCGGCTCGTTCAACCGCTCGGGAACGATGTCGCGTCCGTAGACGTCGTCGATCGTTTCGGCTCGCTTGATGAGCTCGACCGTCTCCCCGTGGACCAGCACCGACGCCGGACGGGGGAGCGAGTTGAAGTTCGAAGCCGAGCTCTCCTGATAGGCCCCGGTCTCGAGGAAGGCGATGACCTCTCCGGCTCGAACATCGGGCACCCGAGCGCCGAGCACGATTTGGTCGGCGTAGCAGGAGTGGCCGACGATGTCGGCGGTCCGGTGGGCCGCCGCCTCAGGCTGCCCGACGAACACGAAGGGATGGCGGTTGTGCTCGAAGACCCCGCCGGCGAGGAAGAAGTAGGTCGTGTCGGTGAGCACCCAGGTGTACGGGATGGGGTGGTGCTGGCTCTTGACCGTCTTGACCGTGGCCAGATGGATCCCGGCGTCGCCGTACATCGCTCGTCCCGGTTCGACCTGCAGGCGGACGCCGTCGATGTCGATGCCGTGACGCGGTAGCTCCCTGGTCAGCACTGCGGTGACAGCCCGGCCGTACTCTTCGATGGCGGGCGGTGCCTCGGGATCGGCGTGGCTGGTCAGCAATGCCAGGATCCGGGAGAGCAGCGTGTGATAGGCCCGCTCGCCGAGTCCACGAAGCCCGACGAGGAACGGATAGCCGAGCGCGGTGAGCACGAACTCAGACCGGGGAAACTCCTTGTTGAGAGGATCGCGTGGACTGGCGAACCCGCCGCCGATGTCGATTTCGGAGGGCTGCCACCCACCCCAGGCGCTCGACAGCTCCCCGACCAGCCGAGCCAGCTGCACCATCATGCCCTCCCAGTACCAGAGGCTCGGGTGGTGGCGGCCAGCGTGAAAGTGGATCCCGACCAGATCGACGTTCGGCATCGCCAGCGCTCGCCGCCCCATCGACGGGAGATACTCGGGCGGGATCCCCGACTTGTAGACCTGGATCCCGAGGTCGATGGGCACGGTCAGCTGCGAGAAGTCGGTGCGCCGCCACAGTGAGGGGAACGCCGGCTTGACCCGGAAACGGATCCTGGCCGTCGTGTCGAGCTCGGCGGCGACCTGTTGGATCACCTCGATCTCCTCGACGTCCTCCACCGTGATCCGTACGCCGGCCTCGACACATGCCCGGAGATGGGATCTCGATTTCCCACCTCCGTTGACCGACACCCGTTCGGGATCGACGCCGGTGCGCAGCACGCCAGCCAGTTCTTCCGGTGAGTAGATGTCGGCCCCCGCTCCTTGACGGGACAGCAGGCGACGAATGGCCAGCATCGTGTTGGCCTTCATCGCCGGAAGGACGTCCACCGGCCCGGGCCATCCGGCGGCGAATGCTTCCCGGAACCGGCGCAGGTTCTCGCTCAGCTGCGATTCGGAGAACGCGAACAGCGGAGTGCCGTAGCGCTCGGCGAGGTCGAGGGTGCTGACGCCCTCGATGTGGAGGACGCCGTCGCGTATCGACAGGCAGTCCGAGTCCCGCATGGCCGCCGCCCAGTGCGGAGATGTTTGCCGGCTCATCGAACCCTCCCCTCGTTCCCGTGCGCGGACCCTACCACCCGAGGAACGGAGGCTCTAACGGAGTCGGCTGTGCTGCACTCCCACGTCGATCCGCTCGATCGATCCCGTCCGGGAGAACAGCGCAGCGCTCGTGTCGCGGTCGAGTTCCACTCCGAAGGAGGCGGTGCGGCCGTCGGCCCAGGCCACCTTCGTCCAACCAGGTTCGTCCACAAGGTGGTAGACGACCGGGACGTCGCAGTAGGTGAAGCCGAGGGTGCCGGCCTCGAGAACACCGTCGGGTCCGAGGATCTCCCAGGGTCGGGGCTGGTCGACGAACTCGGCCGGATCGAGGACGATGGGCTGGAACCGAAGCCGGCCCTCGTCGACTCGCACCCCCAACTCACCCCAGCGGATCAACACCCCTTCCTTCACCTGACCGGTCATGCCCGGCTGCTGAGCCCCCGTGTGCGCCGGTGTGTGAGAGTGGGGATCGGTCGGGAACGCTCCCTGGACCGCTGCGCTCTTCAGGTACCCGAGACCGTGCTGGATGCGGTGGTAGCGGTCCGCCAGATCTGAAACCACATCGTCGGAAGCGTCGGTTTCGACCGCCGCCACGAGCCGTTCCTGTACGGCGAAGAGCAGCTTGGACACCATGTGCCAGTAGACCGATCCGAGGCCCTCGTATCGGTGCATCGTTTGGGACCGCCCCGTGAAGGACCGGTGCCGGAATACCTGTTCAAAGGCGTCCAGGATGTCGGCGCGGTTCTCCCGGACCAGGGGACCGAGGGCGGGGTCGGCCTCGAGGGCGTCGAGCCGGCCGGCCAGATGGTCGGCCGATTCGAGGCTCGGGTCGAAGTGCAGCGCGCCGTCGACGTCCCGGCACACGATGCCGACGTCCGCGGTGGCCAGCCGGTCGACAACCGGCGTGGTCATCGCGCTGGGGAGCCGGTTCTTCTCGAGGAACGACGGAGGGAGCCGGTTCGGGTACAGGATGAATGAATCCTGGTCCGGCCGGTAGAGATCGGCGGCGAACATGGCGTCGACCGTGGAAACGACCTGTGGGGCCCGTGTGTCACCGCTCGACAGCAGGGCCACTTGCCCCTCGAGCATTTCGTACAGCGGCTCCAGATGCGCCTTCCCAGGCTCGAGGCGCAGGAGCCAGTAGGTGTGCACCAGACCATCGTCGCGTCGAGCACATCGAGCGGCGCGGTCGAGGTGCGGCTTGGCCACGGCCAGAAAACGGCGGACATCGGCCAGCGGCACCAACACCGCCTCGCCCGGTCCCCGGCCATAGGTGGCAGTTCGGTAGTCCGAGTACGCCGTGCCGAGGGCGTCGAGCAACTCCCGGCGCCTCTTGGGGGAGGTCACGTCCTCCGAACCGTCGGCGAAGTCGGCTTGTTCGGACAATGCTTGCTCGAGACCCTGCATCCACTCCAGGACCGCCCGACCCACCGGCACCTGGACCACCGCCGACCCGCTCAGAAGCGAATCGACGAATGCGAGGTAGTCACGGAGGTGGAACAGGGTGACGACCGAGACGCCGTTTCCCACGAGGGCGTTGTTGGCGTCGTTCCACTCCGGCCTCTGGGTGTTCAGCCAGATACCGGCGTCGGCCACCAAATTCGACAGTTTTGCCAGCGCCGGCACCATCAGCTTCTCCGCCAGCGAGGCGAGATGGACGGTCCCGTCCGCTGTTGGGATCAGCTTGCCGTCGGTTCCGAGGGCGGCCACCCGCTCCTCGATGATCGCCTGCCGTTCGTGGTCGAACTCGAGCGTGTGTTTGGGGTCGGCGACCAGTCGCTCGTAGGGATGCATCCGGTAGGGCACGTCGGCATAGGAATAGGCGCTCACGCCGAGGCCGGATTCCAAGAGGCCGGGGTGGAAGCGCCGCGCCGCCAGGAGAAGGCGGTGGAGATAGACGATCTGGTGATCGCCCCAGTATCCGAAGTGCCCCCAGCTGTCGTCCTCGGGGACCTCCCAGTCGATCCCGTCATGGGTGATGCGGTACGGGTTGTTACCGTCGAGCGTGCTCGCATTCAAGAATTTGGCGATCACCGATTCGATGAAGTTCGGGAAGCTGTGCAGCAGCGCGTCCCAGTTCTGGAAGATGTCCCGCCAGTTCCCCTCGTAGCCGCGAACCAGATGTCCGTCGGGGCCGCGTTCGGGGATACGGAATTTGTTCCACGGCCGGCTGGGGTCTCCGTGCCGCCGGCTGAACGTCAGGGGGAGATACTCGTTGACAAGCCGCACCAGATCGGGATCTGCTGACACGGCTCGCCGAAGCTCGCCGATCTCGACCACGTCGTCGAGCGCCGACACCACCGAGGCGAAACGAGGTTGGGCCGCTCGGTTTCGGCGGCCCACGAATCGTTGGACGTCGGGGACCTCGATCCGGTGGTCGTCGAGGAAGACCCCACCCCGCATGCAGTTGAACAGCACGTTGGCGAAGTGATGCACGGTGACTCGCTGGTCGGCGGTCGACTGGCGGCCGTCGGCGGCGGCCACGATCTCGCCCAGGGATCGGTGGGCCTCGTCGGCCTGGGCCTGGACGTGGCCCCAGCGGGCACCCTCGTCATCGGCTGTGTCGAGCAGCCAGGTCCGGAGCTCTGCTGTGGCGCAGTGATCGAGACCGACGTCGGCGACGACGATCCAGCGCAGCGGTCGATCGGCATCGAGTCGGGCCGACGCCGCCGCGAGATACGCCCCTTTCTGACCGGTGACGAGGTGCTCGGGCTCGAGCGGACTGCCGGATCGGAACCGTCGCACCTGACGCTCCGACAGTGCCACGGTGGGGTCGGGCAGCCCTTCGGACCAGATCGTGTTGGCCCGCAACGCCTCGGCCGGGTCGGCTCGATCAGAGACCATGGCCTCCAGAGTGAACAGCGCCAGCCCGGATTCAGCGTCGAGCTCGGTGCGCCGGTAGCCGTCGACCAGCGTGCTCGCCCGCTGCTGGGTCGACAGTTCCACACCGGCGGGTAGCACGTTGACCAGACCGTCGAGCACGTCGACATCGATCGGCGGGCGCCCGGCGTGGAGGATGAGTTCACAGCTCCGCACCAGACCAAATCGGCCCGCCGCCATCCACGTGTAGGTGAACGTGAGTCCGTGCGCGAGATGGCGCTCGGTGAAACGCAACCTGTCTCCGTACGCGGTCTTGGCGACCGACCGCTCGACCACACCGAAGGGCGTAGACGCGGCGAACGGCTGCCAGACATCCTGCGCCTCGGAAACACGAATGACGGTGAGCGGGCCGGTCCGTCCATCGCTTCGATGAAGCCGATCATCGGTCTCGTAGGGGAAGAGCGACAACTCGGCAGACCATCGGCCGGCGGTGAGCGCCCCGCTTGTCGAGACGAAGATCCACTGATCGCCCGGTGTCACCACATTGACCAGGAACGGATCGAGCGTGTCGTAATCGTCGATGCGATACCACTTCTGACCGTCCGCTTCGGTGAAGCGGCCTCGTGCGAGCGGAAGGTCGCCCGTCATGTGATCACGCCGTGCCCGCGTTGCCATTGCGGCATACCTCCATGGTCAAGGTCGTTCACCTGCGAAACATCGGCCGGCCAGCGGCGAGGTAGCCGACCCGTGAACGGGCGTCGCCCGGTCAGGACATCGGCCACGCCCGCTCCCTCCGAGCCGGGCAACCAGGCCGCCACGATCGCGTCACAGCGATCGAGAACCGAGTCGACGAGCAGCGGCCGCCCACTGAGCAAGACCAGGACGAGTCGGTCCACGTGCGGCCGCAGGCGATCGACCAGCCGGAGATCGTCCTCCGATAGCGAGAGATCACCACGATCGCCCGCACCTTCCGCATACGGCGGTTCCGCCACGACGACGATGCCAACCGGCGCTCGGACACCTTCGTCGAAGCGTCCAGTCGGTTCGAACCGGATGTCCAGATCGGCCTGGCGCTGGCGAAAGCCGTCCAGGATCGTCGTCCCGACGGTGATTGGTCCCGTGCCACCCTGCCATTCAATGGTCCAGCCGCCGCATTGCAGGCCGATGTCGTCGGCGGCCGCTCCGACGACGAGCACCGGTCCGGAACCGATTGGTAGCACGCCGGCCGGGTCAGTGAGCCGAACCACCGACGCGGCGACGGCCCGGCGGGCGAGCGCTCGGTGGGTGTCGCATCCGACCACATCGATGGGGGGCAGCTCGGGAGGATCGGCCTCGAAGAGCCCGAGCGCCTCCTTGACGTGGAGGATGCGGCGCACCGCATCGTCCAGCCGCTGTGTCGACAGATCGCCCTTCTCCACCGCCGCAACGACGTTGTCGATGAAGCGGCGGTACTCGAAGGGCACCATGACCATGTCGATGCCGGCCTCGATGGCCAGGACGACGCAGCGGTACGGGTCAGGGTGGAGTTGATCGATGCCGAGCCAGTCGGATATCACCACGCCCTCGAAGCCGAGCTCCCCCTTCAAGACGTCGGTGAGGAGGCGGCGATGGCCATGGAGCTTCTGTCCGTTCCACGAGTTGTAGGAGGCCATGACGGTCAAAGCCCCCTGGGCCAGCCCGTGGCGGAATGGCTCGAGGTGAACCGAGCGCAGCGTGGCTTCGTCGATTCGGGTGTCGCCCTGGTCGATCTGCCAGCGGGGCCTCCACTCCTCCCACCAGTCGATCCACTCGTGAGTCGCGAGTGATCCCCACTCGGTCCCGCCGTCGCCGACGTAGTGCTTCAGACAGGCGACAACCGATTCCTCGTCGGCGAGATCAGCTCCCTGCAGTCCCCGCACGGCCGCTGCCGCCAGCCTGGACACGAGATCCGGGTCGTCGCCGAACGCCTCGTAGGTGCGGCCCCACCGGGGATCGAGCGCGACGGCGACGGTGGGAGTGAACGCCCAGCGGGCGCCGGTGGCGGCCGTCTCGACGGCGGTGGCCCGGCACACCGCTTCGACCAGATCGGGGTCGCCGGCGGCTCCGAGCCCGATGTTGTGGGGAAAGATCGTGGCCCCGACGACGTTGGCGTGGCCGTGGACTGCGTCAGTGCCGTACAGCAGCGGGATGCCGAGCCGGGATCGCTGAGCCGCATCGAGGTACTCCAGCACCATCGCCCGCCACGCCGACGGTGAGTTGGGTTCCGGATTGCCGCCACACCCGGACAGCACTGATCCAATGCCGAGCTCGGCGGCCTCGGCAGGCGTGATCGAGTTCTTCTCGGCCTGGGTGAGTTGGGCTGCCTTCTCGGGCAGGGTCATCCCTTGCAGCAGGTCCGTGACGCCGGCTTCCCCGGCCGGCTGAGGCTGCGCCACTGAGGTCACGCGCCGACCTGATCCGCCCGCTGGTAGACCCGGACGTAGTCAGCGAGATACTGGATCGGATACTCGAGGTCGGCATCGATGAAGCCACCGAGCGTTCCGCCATGAGCCAGGTTGAGAATGACGAAGAACGGCGCATCGAACACCCACTCCCGCCCACCCAGATCCTCGGGCTTGACCTCGAAGTACATCTCGCCGTCGAAGAACCACTGGATCCGTTCCTCGTTCCAATCGACGGCATAGGTGTGCCAGTCGTCGGCGATGTCGAAGTCCTGCCGGAACCACTTGGTCCTGCCCCCGCCGCCGGCGTAACCCGGTCCATGGAGGGTCCCCAGGACAAGATCGGGGTCCTTTCCGGTGTACTCCATGATGTCGATCTCGCCCACGTTGGGCCATCGGTCGGCCTCGTCGGCAGCGTTCTCTTCGAAGTTCGCCCCGAGCATCCAGAACGCAGGCCAAGTGCCCGCTCCCGCTGGAACCTTGAGCCGGGCCTCGATCCGACCGTACTGGAACTCCTTCAGGCCCTGTGTCTTCAGGCGAGCAGAGGTGAAGAAGCTGTCCTCGAACCGCTCCTCACGAAGCTCGATGACGAGAACCCCGTTCTCGAGTCGGGCGTTCTCGGGGCGGTCCGTGTAGTACTGCGCCTCGCCGTTGCCCCAGCCCCAGCCGCCGATGTCGTAGGTCCAGTTGTCGAGGTTCACCATGTCACCGTCGAACTCGTCGCTCCACACCAGCTCCATGCCAACGGGCGGCTCGGGCGGGATCGGGTCGGGCGCCGTCACCGGCGGCAGAGTTCTCGGCGGTGCCAGCGTCGTCGTCGACGCAGTGGTGGTGGTCGTCTCCGCCGCTGTTGTCGTGGTGGTCTCTTCGGCTACCGGAGCAGCATCATCGGAGCCGCCGCACGCGCTGGCCGTCATCGCGACGACCAGCACGGCGACGAATCGCCGGCGGCGCAGTGAGCAGGTGGTGTCGTGAAGATGCATCGTCGTGAGCCCGGTGGTTGTCCTTCGCCGTTCGGTCCGCCGCCGGCTGGCCGGCT
>JBFGLT010000094.1:0-12782 GCA_041576015.1 Acidimicrobiales bacterium | reverse complement strand
GCGCTCGTCAGCGCGACGACCGCCGGGACCGCGGGCGCGCTCGCCATGGTGCAGTGGGACGACATCACCGACCGCGGCGCCACGACGCTCGTCGGAGGCGCCGTCGCGTTCGACACGTTCGCGATGTTCATGACGATCACGATCTGCGTGGCGGTGCTGCTCGTCTCGCTCCTCACCGACGAGCACCTCCGCGGAACACCGAACGACGGGCCCGAGATCTACGCGCTGTACCTCGTCGCCGCGATCGGTGGCATCGTGATGTCGTCGGCCAACGACCTGATCGTGCTTTTCCTCGGGCTCGAGACGCTGTCGCTGGCGCTCTACGTGCTCGCCGCCAGCAACCGGCACGGCGATCGCAGCGCGGAGTCCGGCATCAAGTACTTCGTCCTGGGCGGCTTCTCGTCGGCGTTCCTGCTCTACGGCATCGCTCTCGTCTACGGCGCGACCGGGTCGACCAACATCGGCGAGATGGTCGCCAGCCTGCAGCGCTCGGTCGACCCGTCGGGCAACGAAGCCCTCGCGCTCACCGGGATCGCGCTGTTGATCGTCGGCCTCGGCTTCAAGGTCGCGGCGGTGCCGTTCCACGCCTGGGCGCCCGACGTCTACCAGGGCGCGCCGTCCCCCGTGACCGCGTTCATGGCCTCGGCCGGCAAGGCGGCCGCGTTCGCCGCGATGCTCCGCGTGCTGGTGATCGCCCTGCCGTTCTACCGCGACGACTGGCGACCGGTCATCTGGATCCTCGCGCTGCTCTCGCTCGTCGTCGGCTCCGTCGTCGCCGTCGTCCAGACCGACGTGAAGCGGATGCTCGCCTACTCGTCGATCAGCCATGCGGGCTTCCTGCTGGTCGGTGTCGAGGCGGCCGGCCATCGAGCTGGGGAGGCCGACGCCGGTTCGGGCATGTCGGCGGTCGTGCTGTACCTCCTGCTCTACGCGGTGCTGGTGATCGGCTCGTTCGCGGTCGTGGCGGTCGTCGCCCGCGACGACTCCAGCCTCGACCGGTTCGGCGGTCTCGCGACCCGTCGCCCGGCGCTGGCGATCGCGTTCACGATCTTCCTCCTCGCCCAGGCCGGGGTGCCCTTCACCAGTGGCTTCATCGCCAAGTTCGGCGTGATCCAGGCCGCGGTCGAGGAGCGCAGCTACGCGATCGCGATCATCGCGATGGTGTCGGCTGTCGTCGCCGCGTTCGTCTACCTGCGGATCATGGTCAAGATGTGGCTCGGCGATCCCGACGGCGACGAACGGGTGCGCATCCCGTTCTCGGCCGGAATCGCCATCGCCGCCGCCGCCGCCTTCACGCTCGTCGTCGGCGTCCTGCCGGGCTGGCTGATCGACGCCGCCGACACCGTCGCCGCGTTCGCCCGCTGACCGGCGCGGACGCGCCGGTAGCTTGCCCCGGATGCGTACGTTCCGCTTCGGGTACCAGATCACCAGTGAAGGTGAGGCCGACCCGACGGGCACCGCGCGGCGTGCCGAGGCGATCGGGTTCGACACGTTCCTCGTCGCCGACCACGTGGGCCCCGGCCTAGCGCCGATGCCGGTCCTCTCCGCCGTGGCGGCGGTGACGAGCACGATCCGGCTGGGGACGTTCGTGTTGAACGCCGACATGCGCAACCCGGTCCAGCTGGCGTGGGAGGCGGCGACCCTCGACCGCCTCTCCGAGGGGCGCTTCGAGCTCGGGCTCGGTGCAGGGCACACGCCACAGGAGTACGTCGCGACCGGCATCGAGATGCAACCGCCGGCCGCCCGCAAGGCGGCACTGGCCGAGCGGGTCGAGATCCTCCGGCGCCTGCTCGACGGCGAAACGGTCGACCACGACGGGGAGTTCCACCGGCTCGGCGCCGCGTCGGTCGACCGGTCCGCCCAGCCGCGGCTGCCGATCCTCGTCGGCGGGAACGGCGAGGCGCTGCTCCGCCACGCGGGCGCACACGCCGACATCATCGGGCTCCAGGGGCTCGGCCGGACGTTGGACGACGGCCACCGCCACGACGTCGACTGGACCCCGGCCAGGCTCGACGAGCAGATCGCGCAGGTGCGCGCCGGCGCCGGCGATCGCTTCGGCGACGTCGAGCTGAACGCCCTCGTCCAGCGCGTCGTGATCACCGACGACGCCGGCCCGGCGATCGAACAGCTCTGTGCGGCCGTCGACGGTCTCGACCCCGACGACGTCGTGCAGATCCCGTACGTCCTGATCGGCTCGGTCGAGGAGATCGTCGCGAAGATCCGGGCCTGCCGCGAGCGGTGGGGGATCAGCTACTTCGCCGTCCGAGCCCTCGACGAGTTCCAACCGGTCATCGCCGCGCTCCGGGGGCGCTGAGCCGGCACCCAGGTGTCGGACGACCGGTAGCGTGCCGACCGTGGGGGAGCCGATCAGCGACGACGCCCGGGCGATGTACGCCGACGACCTCGCCAGCCGGACGCTCGGCATCGAGGTGGTCGTCGCCGACCCGGGACGCGCCGTCACCACGATGACGGTGCGGGAGGACCAGTGCAACGGCCTCGGCGTCTGTCACGGCGGCCTGATCTTCACGCTCGCCGACACCGCGATGGCCTTCGCCACCAACGCCGGCGGCGACCGCGCGTTCGCGACCAACGCCGAGATCGA
Source organism: Acidimicrobiales bacterium (assembly GCA_041576015.1). Lineage (GTDB taxonomy): Bacteria > Actinomycetota > Acidimicrobiia > Acidimicrobiales > SZUA-35 > JABDIY01. The sequence goes on along the minus strand of JBFGLT010000094.1, from coordinate 10,180 downwards.
CTTCGTCAACCCGGCCCGGGCCGGCGACCGGCTGACGGCCGAGTGCGTCAGGATCGTCGAGCGCGGCCGCGCCGGCGTGTCCGACGTGACGGTGCGCAACCAGGACGACGTCATCGTGGCCGTCTTCCGCGGTCGCACCCTTGCGACCGGCGGCCGCTGACCGGCGATACTGGGGCGATGGTGGACGTACGGCCCGGCTTCCACTCACAGGACGTCGAGACGATGCCCCGCGAGCAGCTCGAGTCGCTGCAGCTCGACCGGGTCCGCTCGACGATCGACCTGCTGCGCACGAGCGTGCCGACGATGGCCGAGCGCCTCCTGCCCTTCGACGACCCCGACAGCCTCGACGACGTCGCCGAGCTGCCGTTCCTGCGCAAGTCCGACCTGCGCGACAACTACCCGTTCGGGCTGTTCACAGTCGAGCGCCACGAGCTGGCACGTGTCCACGCCAGTTCGGGCACGACCGGCAAGCCGACCGTCGTCGGCTACACCGACGACGATCTCGCGATCTGGGCCGAGTGCGTCGCCCGCTGCCTGCGCGGCGCGGGGGTCGAGCCCGGTTGGATGCTGCACAACGCCTACGGCTACGGGCTCTTCACCGGCGGGCTGGGTTTGCACGCCGGTGCCGAGGCTGCCGGCATCACGGTCGTGCCGGTGAGCGGCGGCAACACCGAGCGCCAGCTGATGCTGTTGGAGGACTTCGCGCCCGAGGCGATCTGCTGCACGCCGTCGTACGCGCTGACGCTCGCCGAACTGCTCGGCGACCGGGGCCCGTCGTCGTCGCTGCGCGTGGGGATCCTCGGTGCCGAGCCGTGGACCGAGGAGATGCGGGTCGCGATCGAGGCCGGGCTCGGATTGATCGCGGTCAACATCTACGGTCTGTCCGAGGTGATCGGCCCCGGCGTCAGCTGCGAGACCGCTGATCGGGACGGACTGGTCATCATGGAGGACCACTTCCTCCCCGAGGTCGTCGATCCCGAGAGCGGGGAACCTCTCCCCGACGGCGAAGTCGGTGTGCTGGTGCTCACCAGCCTCACAAAGCAGGCGTTCCCAGTCCTGCGCTACTGGACGGGCGATCTCTGCTCGATCACGAGGGAGCCGGCGGCGTGTGGCCGGACCCATGCCCGGATGAGCGCCGTCGTCGGCCGGAGCGACGACATGCTAGTGATCCGAGGGGTCAACGTGTACCCCAGCCAGGTCGAGCACACCCTGCTCGGCGTTCGGGGGGTCAGCCCCCACTTTCAGCTCGTCGTCAGGCGAGAAGGCACCCTCGACACCCTGCTGGTGCGGTGCGAACACCTGGACGACGGGTCCGATCCCGCCAGCCTGACCGACACGATCGGCGCCGCCATGGCTGCGGCGCTCGGATTGAACGTGACCGTCACGGTCGAAGACCCCGGGTCGGTACCCCGCTCCGAAGGGGGAAAGCTGGCCCGCACCAGAGACGAGAGGAAGCTCTCATGAGCCACACATGGAACGACATGGACGACTTCGACGCCTTCATCGACGCCGGCGGCATGGTCGAACCCCACGATGCCATGCCACCGGAGTACCGGACCGAGGTGTTCCGGTTCATCGAGTTCCACGCCAACTCCGAGCTCATGGGTGGGTTGACCGAACGGGACTGGATTCCCCGCGCCCCGGGCGTCCGGCTCAAGCAGATCTTCCTCGCCAAGACCCAGGACGAGATCGGGCACGCGCATCTCCTTTACCAGGTGGCGGCCGACATGGGGGTCAAGAGCCGGGAGCAGATGCTCGAGGAGCTGTTCGCTGGCCAGAGCCGGTTCCACAACGTCTTCCACTACCAGGCGGTGACCTGGGCCGACCAGATCGCCATCGCCTACCTGGTCGACGCCGCCGCCTTCGCCTCCCAGCGGGCGGTGTTCGCCGAGTGCTCCTACGGGCCGTACAAGCGGGTGCTGAAACGGATCGTCGCCGAGGAGGGCTTCCACATGCGCCACGGCGAGGAGATGCTCCTTCGGCTGGCGGAGGGCACCGACACGCAGCGCCGCATGTTTCAAGACGCGCTGGAGCGGTGGTGGTGGCCGGCCGTCCAGCTGTTCGGCCCCGACTCCGACCCCGATGATCCTATGCTGCGCTGGAAGATCAAGAGCCAGCGCAACGAACATCTGCGCCATGCCTACCTCCAGAAGTACGTGCCCCTCCTCCAGGGATACGGGTTCACCATCCCCGACGACAATCTCCGATACGACGAGTCCGCCGACGATGGAAGGGGGGCGTGGGTGACCGACGACATCGACTGGGAGCCGCTGATCGCCACCATGCGCCAGGGCGGACCGGACTCAGAGCGACGGATCGCCACCGCCGCCGCCAATCACGCCGACACGGCCTGGGTGCGGGAGGCGCTCGAGCGAGCGGCGGTGGCGGCGTGAGCACGACGACGGTTCACGAAGCAGTCCACCAGGCCCTGGAGACCGTCTTCGACCCCGAGTATCCCGGGGTGTCCATCGTCGAGCTCGGTCTGGTCGAGGGGGTGCACGTCGACCGTCTGGGTTCGGTGACAGTCGGGCTCGTCCCCACGTTCGCCGGCTGCCCGGCGCTCGATTTCATCGCCGCCGACGTCGATCGTGCGGTGCGGTCCGTCGACGCCGTCACCGACTGCTCGGTCGAGTGGCTCCGCTCACCCGTGTGGTCGACCGACCGAGTCGCCCCGAGCGCCCGTCGCCATCTCGAGCGCGAATTCACGGTGACATTTCGACGCGCCGACGGGTCCCTTCGATGTCCCGTATGCGGCTCGGCGGCGGTGGCCGACACCTCGCCGGCCGGACCGACCCGGTGCCGGTCGCTCGCCTGGTGCCCGGACTGTCGCAACCCGGTGGAGGTGATGAGGTGAGGACCTACGAAGTGTTCCTGAAGAAGGAGGGCAAGGACGAGTTCCGGCATGCCGGATCCATGGAGGCCCCCGACGCCGAAATGGCAAGGACGCTCGCCCGCGATTCCTATTGCCGGCGCGGCGAAGGGTCCGAGATGTGGCTGGTCGATCGGGATGACCTGATCGTCGCCGATCCGGAGCTCCTGGCCGTCACGGCCGACCTGGCGCACCGGACCAACGATGGCAGCGCCGTGGCCGCTCGTCGCCGGCGACTCCGGGAGGAGGCAACGTGATCGACAACCCGACCGAAGCGCTGCGGGGAGTGGTGCTCGCGTTCGCCGACGACGAGCACATGATCGGATCCCGGCATGCCAACTGGATCGGGCTCGGGCCGTTCCTCGAGGAGGATCTGGCGTTCTGCTCGATCGCCCAGGACGAGCTGGGTCACGCTCTCGCCCTGTACGACCTCATCGTTCCCAGCGACCAGATCGACCGCTTCGCTCTGCTCCGCCACCCGTCGGCGTATCGCAGCTGCACGCTGGCCGAGCTCGAATGCGCCTCATGGGACCTCGCCCTGGTGCGCCACTGGCTCTACGACCGAGCCGAGCAGCTCCGCTGGCAGGCGCTGCGCCACTCGAGCGTCCCCGAGCTGGCCGGGCTGGCCCGGCAGGTCGATCGGGAGGAGGCGTTCCACCGCTCTCACGCACGCATGTACCTCGAGCGCATCACCGCCGACCCCGAGGCGAAGGAACGGGTGAGGCGGGCCCTGGCGCTCCTCGCCCCGGACGCAACGTCGCTGTGGGCGCCTCCCGACTGCGAGCCCGCCGCCCTCGCCGAAGGCATCACGGACACATCCTCCGACGAACTGGCGGCCGCCTGGCGATCCCTGATCGAGGCCGATCGGGTCGACTTCGGACTCGACGACGTAGGAGTCGAGCTCACAGCACCGCCGACTCCCCGCACGGCGCGCTCACCGGGTTTCGACGAGTTCCACGCATCCCTCGGTGAGGTCATTTCGCTCGACCCGGCGGCGGTCTGGTAAAGCTACGCCATGCCCGAACTCATCGAATTCGCCAAGATCACCGGAACCCTCAATTTCACCCCGATCGGGAACGTCTCGGCCGGCTTCCGCCTCGACGTCCCCTTCGACGGGGTGGCCACGTCCTCCCATTGGGAGGGTGAACGACCCGTGTCCGGACTGGACCGGATCACCATCGGGGCCGACGGCGTGCAGAACCTCGACATCGTCGCCCGGATCGGTGCCGGAAAAGAGACCGTCGGCTACCGGGCGATCGGCCGAGGAACCCAGGATGGCGGGCCCCGCGAGCTGCTCGTGTTCGAGACCGCCGACCCCGATCTGGCCTGGCTGAACACCGCGGTCGGTGTTGCGCTCGGCACGGTCGAAAAGAACAACCTCGACCTGACCGTCTATACCGTCGATCCCTGAGATCGGGCGCACGACACCGCAGTCCCTGCGAAGCACGCGTATTACCGCCCCGTTAAGAACGGCCTCGGGCATCCGGTGTGACTGCTGTCTCGTGAGCTATGATCCGGAAGCGCCGAGACGGGGAGAGTTTCAGCCAAAACGGTTGTCCGTTCGGCCACGGAAGGAAAAGAGTACATATGCGCGCATCCCTGTTGAAACTACTGACGCTTCTGTTCGCGTTCGCCCTAGTGGGCGCCGCCTGCGGGAGCTCGGACGAGTCGGCCGACGACGGTGGCGGTGACGATTCCACCCAGACCGACGACGGCACCGGTGACGACGGTGCCACGGCTGATGACAGCGGCGACGGCGACCAGGTCGACCTCGTCCAGGGCGGCGGCACCCTCGCCGCCGTGCAGGCTCGAGGCACGCTCAATTGTGGAGTGTCCGGTGCGGCCGTGGCCTTCTCCTTCGTCGAAGCCGATGGCTCGGTGAATGGGATCGATGCCGACTACTGCCGAGCCGTGGCCGCCGCAGTCCTCGGGGATGCCAACGCCGTACAGTTCACCAACCTCACCGCCGCTGAGCGCTTCGCCGCCGTGCAAGCAGGCGAGGTGGACGTCCTGATGCGGAACTCGACCTGGACCCAGAGCCGGGACACCGAGGTCGGCATGGACTTCGGCCCGACCACCTACTACGACGGTCAGCAGCTGATGGCCCGGGCGAGTGACGGCTTCAGCCCCGCCAGCGAGGTTCCCGAGGTCGACGGCGCCGTCATGTGCACCAATGCCGGCACGACCACCGAGACCAACATCTCCGAGCTCGCTGCGGAGCTGGGGATCAACATCACCCTCAACACCTTCGAGGACTACAACCAGGTCGTGGATGCCTTCATCGCCGGCACCTGCGATGTGATCACCACCGACGGTTCGGGTCTGGTCGGCCGCAAGGCCCAGCAGCAGCCTCCGGATCAGGAATGGGTCATCTTCCCGGCCACGCCGATCTCCAAGGAGCCGCTCGGTCCGGTGTATGCGCAGAACGACAGCCAGTGGGCCGACGTCGTCAACTGGACCGTCTACGCCACCATCATCGCCGACGAGAACGGAGTGACCTCGTCCACCGTCGACGCCGCCCTCGCCGGCGACAACCCCGAGATGGTGCGCCTGCTCGGTGGCGAGGGCGAGTTGCAGTCGGCCATGGGCCTCAGCCCCGACGCCTTCTACAACGTGATCAGCCAGGTCGGCAACTACGACGAGATCTTCGCCCGGAACCTGAATCCGGTCGGACTCGACCGTGCCGGCTCGGCCAACGCCCGTTGGACCGAAGGCGGTCTCATCTACGCTCCGCCGGCCCGCTAGCGGGTCGTTCACCAGGGGGCTCCTCGGAGTCGCCGAACCTCGTTACAGGGGGTGGGCCCCCGGTCCACCCCCTCTTCTCTGATCGGGAATCGACGATCCCGATGACGTCTGTCACACTCGGCTACCGTAGAACTGCTCGCACCGGTGCACCGGCACCGAGAACCAAGGGGGAGACAACTCGTGGCAGTGGCCCACGCACCATCACCGGCGTCAGGCTCGGTCCACGAGCGGCCACCGCTCTGGCGCGATGCCGCCATCCTCAAGTGGTTGATTCAGATCGCCGTACTCGTCTTGGTCGTCGGCGTCTTCTGGTTCCTCGCCGACGTCGCCGCCACCAACCTGTCGGACAAAGGATTCGAGGTCAACTACGACTGGATTGAGGGACCGGCCAACATCCAGCTCAACGAGGGCATCGACACGGTGCCCAACACCGCCGGTCGAGCCATTTGGTCCGGGATGGTCAACACCCTCCGGATCGCCATCGTCGGTATCATGGCCGCCACGATCCTCGGAGTCTTCGTCGGTCTGGCTCGGTTGAGCCACAACTGGCTGGCCAACAAGATCGGATCGGTCTTCGTCGAGACGCTCCGCAACATCCCGGTGCTCGTGCAGATCATCCTCTGGTTCTTCATCATCGGTGCACTGGGGGCGCTCCGAAACGCCGATGCGCCCGAGGGCGAGAGCGGACCGATACCCGGGTGGTTCTACGTCTCGCAGAAGGGCGTGTCGCTCCCCCGCGTGTTCCTGGCCGACGGGTTTTATCAGTTCGCCGCCCTGATGGCGGTGTTCGGCGTGGGGATCTGGTACGTCCGCCGCTATCTGACCGCCAAGCGGGATCGAGAGGGCGGACGCAGCCTCGCCGGCCCCGTGGCCTTTGGTCTGACCATCGTGGCGGCGGCGATCGCCTGGTTCGCCAACCCCGTGATGGGGTTCCTCGGATCGGTGTTCGACGGGGTCGCCAGCGCCTGGGGGTCGATCCCACAGGTGGCCATGCAGTTGTTCTTGACCGCCATCGCAGTCGTGGCCGCCGTCGACTTCGTCCGGCGGTTCCTCAACAGCCGTCGGACGCCTGCCGGTTTGGCCAAGCTCACCGACGACGACTACTTCCGCATGATCTTCGCCGGCTTCATGGCGCTGGTGGCCGCCTTCGTCGTGTGGGTGCTCTGGCCCGGGTTGTCCAGCTGGATCATCAACTCGGGCCGTGACTTCTGGGAGGTGGCGGCCGACAAGTTCGGTGGCGACCGCGGCAGCCGGCCTCTGGATGCCATGCGACCGACGATCAGCACCGGCCGGTTCAGCAACTTCGGCCCGACCGGGTTGACCATGACGGTCAACTTCGCCGCCCTCTTCTTCGGGTTGGTCTTCTACACCGCGTCGTTCATCGCCGAGATCGTCCGCGGCGGCGTGCTGGCCGTTCCCAAGGGACAGACCGAGGCCGCCGCCGCCCTCGGTCTCAGCCGGGGCCAGTCGCTGCGCAAGGTCATCCTGCCGCAGGCCTTTCGGGTGATCATGCCGCCGCTCGGTAACCAGTACCTCAACCTGACCAAGAACACGTCGCTGGCCATCGCCATCGGGCTGTCGGACCTGGTGCAGGTCGGGCAGAGCGTCTTCAACAAGAACAACCAGTTCCTCGCCGTCTTCAGTATCTGGGCAGCCTTCTACTTAGCCTGTTCGCTCACCATCTCGGTGATTGTGAACTACATCAACGGCCGTTTGGCGATCGTGGAGCGATGACATGACCGATCTCGCAACCAACCCGATGAACCCCGAACTGCCCACCGTGGTCGACGACCAGGCCCCCGAGGTGCCGGTCGCCCATCCGGTTCGTTGGGTCAAGGACAACCTCTTCTCGTCGGTGAGCAACACCATCCAGACGATCTTCTTCTCGGCGCTGTTGGCGATCATTCTCCGGTGGCTACTCAGTCTCATCTTCGCCGAGGAGCGGGACTGGCACGCCGTCACCACCAACATGCGTCTCCTGTTCACCAACATCTACCCTGCCTCGCAGTACGGGCGGGTGTGGTTCACGCTCGGGTCGCTTCTCCTCACCGCCATGTTCACTGTGGCGGCGTTCAATCTGCGGCCCAGCCTGTCGGCCCGTCGCATCCTGTTGAACTTCTCGGGTTTGGGCGCCCTCGTCGTCATCATCGGCGTCCTGGCGCCGGTGTCCTCCGGCACCCGGTTGGGGATTCTCGCCGTCGGAGCGGTGATTCTCGCTGCTGCGGTCGGGATTCTGATCTACCTCACCGACCCGCACCAGATCATGGTGCCGTTCTGGGCGATCATTTGTGGAGTGGCGGCGTTTCTGCTCGCCGTCGTGTGGTTCGTTCCCTTCGGCAACGACCGGCTGATCAACCGGGAGGCGGTGCTGGAACCCGGAACGATTCTCACCTCTACCAAGCTGTGGCTGAGTCTGATGATCGGCATCGCCGTAGCCTCCCTGTTCGTCGGAAAAGCGCTGGCGCGGACGATTCCCGTGCGGCCCTTCCAGCTGACCATGATCGGTTGGTGGATTCTCGGTCCAGCCTTTTTGATCTTCTTCGTGCTCCGCGACCCGGCCTTCGACTACGGCTATGTCTTCTCGGTCGACATCCCGATCGCCCTGGCGTTCGGGTTGGGTGGCGGCGCCCTGCTCTACCTGCTCGCAACCCCCGGCAATGAGGCACTCGCCCGCATCGCAGGGATCGTGATCCTGAGCGCCGGAGTGCTCACGTTCGTCCTGGCCTTCACCGGTTCGGTCTCGATGCTTCAGAAGGTGCGATTGTCCATCCTGGTGCTCGGCATGGCCGCCCTGCTCGCCCCCACCTTCGCCGGCGAACATCGGGTACGCCTTCGCCTCGCGATCACTTGGGCCGGGTTGGTGGCCATCGCCCACTACTTCATCACGGGGATCAACACACCCAGTACCCTCGATATCGTGTCGCCCCCCTTCCTCGGCGGCTTCATGATCTCGATCACGCTCGGGTACTACGTCATGTTGGCGTCATTCCCCGCCGGTGTCCTGATGGCGCTGGCCCGGACCTCAAAGATGCCGCTGTTCCGGGTGATGTCGACCACCTACATCGAGGTGGTTCGCGGGGTCCCGCTCATCGTGATCCTGTTCTTCTTCGACAATCTGTTGAACCTGTTCCTGCCTTCGGGGATGGCCGTGTCGAAGTTGGCCGGCGTGTTCATCGGCTACACCCTGTTCTCGGCCGCCTACATGGCCGAGAACATTCGGGGTGGTCTCCAGAGCGTGCGGCAGGGCCAGTTCGAGGCATCCGATGCGCTGGGCCTCACCACCTTGCAGCGCACGATGTTCATCATCTTGCCCCAGGCGCTCCGAGTCTCCATCCCCAACCTGGTGGGCCAGGCGATTGCCACGTTCAAGGAAACGTCGCTGGTGGCCATCATCGGTGCATTCGACATCCTCTACATCGCCCGCAACGTGATCCCGTCCCAGCCCGCGTTCATCGGGCATTCGCTCGCCCCGCTGCTGTTCGTGTCGGCGGTCTATTGGATCTTCGCCTACTCGATGTCCAAAGCAAGTCGTAATCTGGAAACCAAGCTGGGCGTGGGTGCCCGCTAGCCAACCGAGGAACCACCGATGACCGTTGTCGATGACCAAGCGATGAGCCCCGAACTGGCCGCCCGGCCGGACATGATCGTCTGTCAGGGGGTGAAGAAGTGGTTCGGTGATTTCCAGGCTCTGAGGGGTGTGGATCTCACGGTGAAGGAACAGGAGGTGATGGTGGTTCTCGGCCCCTCCGGGTCCGGGAAGTCCACCCTGATCCGCTGCATCAACCGCCTCGAGGTTCACCAGGAGGGGAACATCATCGTCGATGGCATCGCCCTCACCAACGACATGCGGAACATCGACAAGATCCGTTCCGAAGTCGGCATGGTTTTCCAGCAGTTCAATCTGTTTCCCCACCTCACAGTGCTCGACAACATCACGTTGGCGCCCATATGGGTGCGCAAGAAGGCCAAGATAGAGGCGGAGCAAACCGCCCAGGAGTTGCTCACTCGGGTCGGAATCCCCGAGCAGGCCAAGAAGTACCCCGGGCAGCTCTCGGGCGGTCAGCAGCAGCGGGTGGCGATCGCTCGGTCTCTGGCCATGGAACCCAAGGTGATGCTGTTCGACGAGCCCACGTCGGCACTCGATCCCGAGATGATCTCCGAGGTGCTCGACGTCATGAAGGGGCTGGCGATGTCGGGCATGACGATGGTCGTGGTCACCCACGAGATGGGCTTCGCCCGCGAGGTCGCCGACCGCCTCGTGTTCATGGAGGACGGCAACGTCATCGAGATCAACCATCCAGAGGGGTTCTTCTCCAACCCCAAGTCCGAGCGCACCAAGCTCTTCCTCTCCCAGATCCTCTGACCCCGCCCCCGGGCCAGCCCGCGCCGCCTCGCGTCCACAGCCCTCGGTCGCCCCGCGGCCAGGTCCCTCGAAATATCGTCGCCCGACCACATCTTCTCGAAAAATCGTCGCTCGACTACATCCAGTGTTGTCAGGAAACGACGTTTGCCTTTTTTGTGGTTGGTCGACGATTTTTCGAGCAGGTTGCGACCGTGCCCGTCGTC
>JBFGLT010000093.1:0-13117 GCA_041576015.1 Acidimicrobiales bacterium | reverse complement strand
TGCGGAACAACCACGCCCGGAGATTCGTACCGGCGCTGAACGAGTCGTAGGCCCGATACGCCTTCAGGTAGGTCTCCTGGACGAGGTCCTCGGCATCGGCCCGGTTGCTGGTCAGGCGCAGGGCGGTGCCGAACAGCGCCCCCATGTACTCCTCGGTGTCGTCGGTGAACGTTGCCCTGTCGGCCACCGGGCCAGGATAGGAGTAAGACGGCGGGGCTCGGAGCCTCGGGGACCGAGACCGTGCGGTAGGCTGGCCAGATGCTTGCGGTCATCTGGCATTTTTGGATCGGGGTCCTGCTCAGCATCGCCTCCATCGGTGCCGTCCTCGCCTTGGTGCTCGGCTATGTCGTGAAGGTCCGGCGTATCCAGTACCCACGAGACAGCTGATGGCCCCGACCGTCGACTGGGCCACCGCACGCTCGGTCGCGGCACGTATCACCAGGGACGACGAGTTCGCCTCCAGCTACAAAGCCCAGTCTCTTCGCGACGACATGGCCGAGCTGACTCCGCAGGCGGAGACGCTCGTCGAGGGCGAGACCGGGCTCGTCAGCCTGGCCGGCCCGGCCAAGGTCAAGGTGGTCGACCGCACCGAGTGGGTCGATGTCAACCTGGCCGCCTTCGATCGGCTCATGCGACCGCTGCTGGCCAAACTCGACCGGCACGCCGAAGAAGCGAAGAGCGAGTCGGGGGAGCCGTCGACGGTCAGGCAGATCCTGGCGCCGGTCGGCAAGGTGGTCAACGCAGCCGCCGGCCGGGTCGGGCCGAAGGTGGCCGGCGGCGAGCTGGGAGTGCTACTCGGCTGGATGAGCGGTCGGGTGGTCGGCCAGTACGACCTGCTCGTGATCGAAGAGGAACGGCCGGAGGACCAGGACTGGGTCTACTACGTCGGACCGAACGTGCTGGCGTTGGAGGAGCGGTATGGCTTCCCCCCCGAGGAGTTCCGGCTCTGGGTGGCGATCCACGAGTGCACGCACCGGGCCCAGTTCACCGGGGTGCCGTGGCTGCGTCCCCACTTCCTCGGGCTGGTCGAGGAACTGATCGACGCCGTCGACCCCGATCCGAAGCACTTCGTGGACACCATCAAGCGACTGGCCGAGCAGAAGCGCAACGGGGAGGCGGTCCTGGACAACGGCGGGCTGTCGACGCTCTTCGCCACGCCCGAGCAGAAGGCGGTGATGGACCGCATGACCGGGCTCATGAGTCTCCTCGAGGGCCACGGCGACATCGTCATGGATCGGGCCGGCGAGGATCTGATCCCCAGTCAGCCCCGCTTCCACCGGGTCTTCGCCAACCGGCGAGCCCGGGCGTCCGGACCGGCGAAGGTGCTCCAGCGCCTCCTCGGGTTCGAGGCCAAGCTGGCCCAGTACGTCGAGGGGGAGCGGTTCGTCAACGAGGTGGAACGGGCCGGTGGCCGGTCGCTCTTCGACCGTGTCTGGGAGACCCCCGAGCACCTTCCGACGGGCGCCGAGATCAAGGACCCGGCGCAATGGATCCAGCGCATGGCCTGATCGAGGGCCTGCTCCCCCGCTGTACCTTTCCACCGGCAGGTACCTCTGTCGTCTGTGGCGTGTCCGGCGGCGCTGACTCGAGCGCGCTGGTGGTCCTCGCCCGGGCGGCCGGCCTCGATGTGCACGTCGTCCACATCGATCACGGTCTGCGAGCGGGAGGCGCCGACGAGGCCCGAATGGTTGGCGCCCTGGCGAACCGGTTCGGTGCATCGTTCCGTTCGACCACCGTCGAAATCGCGTCGGGCCCCAATCTCGAGGAGCGGGCCCGGGCGGCTCGACTGGCCGTGCTCGGGCCCGATGCGCTCACCGCCCATACCGCCGACGACCAGGCCGAGACCGTGTTGTTGCGCCTCATCAGGGGCGCCGGCGTGGACGGCCTCGGGGCCATGCGGCCTGGGCCGACCAAACCGATGCTCGGACTGCGGCGGTTCGAGACCGAGCGGGTGTGCCGGACGCTGGGTATTCACTGGGTGGAGGACCCGTCCAACGTCGATCCCCGGTTCTGGCGGAATCGAGTTCGTTCCGAGGTGCTCCCCCTGCTGTCGGAGATCGCAGACCGGGATGTCGTGCCCCTCCTGGTTCGCTCCGCCGCGCACGCCCGATCCCACGATGACGCCCTCACCGACCTGTTGCCCGACGGAGATCCGCAGGATACGCGCTGGCTTCGCACCCTCCCGGCGGACCGAGCCCGGCTCGTTCTGCGTCGCTGGATCGCCGCCCAGACCGGCCGGCCGATCTCCAGTGGCGCCACCGATCGTGTGATGGATGTCGCCACTCATCGCACGCGGGGTACCGACCTCGAAGGTGGTTGGCACCTGGGCCGGACCAGCGGCCGTTTGGAGCTTCGCTCGCTAGGGTGAGGCCGATGCGTCCGTTGGTCATGGGGATCCTCAACGTCACCCCCGATTCGTTCTCCGACGGCGGGCTGTTCGCTTCGCCGGAACAGGCCATCGCCCGGGCCGGCGCTATGATCGACGAGGGCGCCGACCTCATCGACGTGGGCGGTGAGTCGACCAGGCCGGGGGCCGAGCCGGTTCCAACCGACGAGGAGCTTCGGCGGGTGATGCCGGTCATCGAGGGGCTGGCGGGAAGGGTCCGGATCTCGATCGACACTCGCAACGGCGACGTTGCCAGGGTCGCCGTCACAGCAGGCGCCACGTTGATCAACGACGTGTCGGCTTCACTGGGATCCGTCGCCGCCCAACTGGGCGTCGGGTATGTCGCCATGCACATGCTCGGCGATCCCCGCACCATGCAGGATCGGCCCCGGTACGACGACGTCGTCACCGAAGTCGGACGTTTCCTGGTCGAGTGCGCCGATCGTGCCAGCGCCGACGGGTGCACCGAGGTGTGGATCGATCCCGGGTTCGGATTCGGGAAGACCGAGGCTCACAACCGGGAGTTGCTCGTCCGGCTCCACGAATTGGTCGACAGCGGGTATCCCGTGCTCGTGGGGTTGAGCCGGAAACGGTGGATCGGAGCGATGCACACGCGATCGGACCAGCGAATCAGCGACGAACCCATCGGTGTGGTCGGCACGGCCGACCGGCGTGAAGGGTCGGTCGCCACCGCCACCTATGCCATGATGCAGGGGGCCCGGATGATCCGAGTCCATGACGTCAAGGCCGGGTGGCAGGCAGCAACAGTGGTGGCGGGAACCACCGAACCAGCGCGACGTGTTGGGGAAGGATGAGCGATGGCGAAGGGCAAATGGGCGCAGGGAATCCAGCCTCGGGACTTCAAGTGGGTGATACGGGATCGGCTGGCGATCTGCGAGAAGCTCGGCGGGTTCGGCGAGCAACACCGACCGGTCCGCCGCCAGGAGGAAGTCATCTGGGTCCGGGAACGACGCTTCCGCTACGTCATCTCGCTGCATCCCGGTGACGACCTCAGCGGCTACGACGAACTCGGCGTGCGGTGGAAGCACTGGCCCCTGTCTCCGACCGCCGATCTCGAGCAGGCCCTGGTGGCCGTGTACACCGAGCTGCAGCGTATGCTCCGCACCGAGTATCCGATCCTGCTGCACATGGAGGAGGTGGGAGACCGGATGGCCGGGTTCATCGGCGGCTACGTCGTGTTCACCGGCATGGTGCCCGAGGTTGGCGAGACCATCCAGCTCACGGAGCGGTTGATGGGGCGGGCGCTGGGACCGATCGCCCGGCAGATGATCACGACCGCCGGCCGGATCTCCGACGAAGACACAGCGGTGCCGGCTCCCGAACCCGAGGCTGAGTCGAGCGCATGAGAGGAGACGACCGGATCGAGCTCCGCGGTGTCGAAGTGTTGTTGTTCTGCGGCGTTCTCCCCGAGGAGAAGGTTCGTCGGCAACCGTTTCGTTTCGACATCAGCATCGAACTGGACCTCGGACGGTCGGCCACGACCGACAACATCGACGACACCGTCAACTACGCAGCGGTCATCGACCAACTGGCCGAGCTCCAGAACGAACGGTTCGACCTCCTTGAGCGGGTCGCTGGGAGAGCCCTGGAGATGATCCTGTCGGACCCCAAGGTCGAGGCGGCGGAGATCTCGGTCCACAAGATGCGACCCCCCGTGCCTCACCAGGTGGAGAGCACCGGCGTGACCATGCGCCGCCAGCGCACGTGACCGACCAGCCGGTTCGAGCCTTCCTCGGATTGGGTTCCAATCTCGGAGATCGTCGCCGCCACCTCAGGACGGCGGTCGCCTCGCTGGACGATGTCGTGGGTGTCAGCCCGGTGTACGAGACCGAACCGGTCGGCGGGCCCGAGCAGGGCGCCTTCTTGAACATCGTTGTCGAGGTGGCGACTCGACGCACTCCCGTCGGCCTGCTGGAGGAGTGCCGACGTCTCGAGCGCCAGGCCCAGCGCGTTCGCAGCGACCGGTGGGGACCTCGGACCCTCGACGTCGACATCATCTGGATCGACGGGTTCACCTCGGACCGCCCGGACCTCACCGTTCCCCATCCGCGAGCCCACGAACGTGGATTCGTCATGGTGCCCCTCCTCGACCTCGAGCCTGCCCTCCGGTTGCCCGGCTACGAAGCCGCCCAGACGGTCGGCGAGGTCCGCCGCCTGGGGCCTCTCTAGGGCAGACTCGGTGGTCGACCGACCCGATCTCTCGAAGGGACCGCCTCCATGCCAGTACTCGATCTCCTCGTCGTGGGGAGTGGCGTCTCCGGCTTGTCCGCCGCGGTGCGCGCTGCGAGCGCCCACCGTCTACGGGTCGGCGTGATCACCAAGGGCCAGCTCCACCAGACCACGACCCGTTGGGCGCAAGGTGGGGTCGCCGCCGTCCTCGGCGGCACCGACGACCCCGACTCGACCGACCTCCACCTGGCCGACACGCTGGCCGCCGGTGCCGGCCTGTGCGATCTCGATGCCGTTCGAGTCCTGGTCGACGAGGGCCCACCCCGGGTCAGCGAGCTGATCGCCATGGGCGCCATCTTCGACCGTGATCGCGACGGCGGGTATCTCAAGGCCCGCGAGGGTGGGCACAGCCTGCCCCGCATCCTGCACGCCCGGGGCGATGCCACCGGAGCCGAGATCGAACGAGCCCTGGTGGTGGCGGTTCACGACACCGCCGCCTCCCTCGTCGAGCACGCCTTCGCCGATTCTCTTCTGGTCGAGAACGGGCGGTGCGTCGGGGTTCGCTACCAGAGCGCCTCGGGTGAGTTGCACGAGATGCAGGCGGACAATGTTCTGTTGGCTGCCGGTGGAGCCGGTCAGCTCTACTCGGTCACGACCAATCCCCTCGAGGCGACCGGCGACGGTATGGCCATGGCCCTGGCCGCCGGTGCTGCCCTCGGCGACATCGAGTTCGTCCAATTCCACCCGACCGCCCTCCATCACCCGTCGATGCCGCGACCGCTGCTGTCCGAAGCCTTGCGGGGACACGGCGCCCTTCTGCGCGACAGCAATGGGGATCGCTTCGTCGACGAGCTCGAGCCGAGGGATGTCGTGAGCCGGGCGATGATGCGGACGATGATCGACCAGGGGGTCGACCACCTCTACCTCGACGCCACCGACCTGAGCGACTTCGCCGAGCGTTTCCCGACCATCAACCGGTCCCTCGAATCGGTCGGACTCGATGCCACCACCGATCTCCTGCCGATCGCGCCGGCGGCCCACTACACCTGCGGTGGGGTGATCACCGACCTCAACGGCGCCTCGAGTCTTCCCGGATTGTGGGCGGCCGGTGAGGTCGCCTGCTCAGGGGTTCACGGCGCCAACCGGCTTGCGTCCAACTCTTTGCTCGAGGGCATGGTCTTTGGCCCCAGGGCGGTCGATGCCATCGCGATGGGGATGCAGGGCCCGTCGGCGACCGGTGCCATGCGGGCGGTCATGACCCCCGACGGCGCATCGGTTCGGGGTCGTCACATCCAGGCCCTGGCGCCGCCGGAGTGGGGGGCCGCCGGGGCCGAACCGGCCAGCGTGCGCAACCGTCTGCAGCATGCCATGACCACTGGGGCCGGCGTTCTCCGGGACGCCGGGTCCCTCACCGCCACCCAGGCGACGCTCGATCGGCTCGTCGGCGAGGTTCCGGCGATCGGCGGCGGACCGTCCTGGCCCGAGATCCGAAACCTCCTCACGCTCGGCCGCGCCGTCTGTACCGCTGCCTTCGCTCGCCGGGAGAGCAGGGGAGCTCACACCCGCGACGACGCGCCCGAGAGCTCGGATGAGTGGCGGCTGCGGCAGGTGATGGTCGGTGCCTGAAGGTCACACCATCCATCGGGCCGCCCGGCTGCAGAACAAACGCTTCGCCGGGACGACAGTCAACAGCGACTCGCCGCAGGGACGGTTCTCAACGGGCGCCGCCCGTGTCGACGGAGTCCGCCTCGACCGCATCACTGCGAACGGCAAACATCTCTTCTACAACTTCGAGTCCGCGGATGTCGTCCACGTGCACCTCGGCCTGTTCGGGAAGTTCAAGGTTCGCACGCTCCCAACGCCGGATCCGTCGCCCAACTGCCGCTGGCTCCTGTGGACCGAAACCGATGAACTCCATCTGGCCGGGCCAACCGTGTGCGAGCTGATCACCCCCGAGGAGGCGGACCGGATACGGGCGCGACTCGGTCCCGATCCGCTCGCCAGTGGGCATCGAATCGATCCGGTCGAGCGGCTGGGTCACAAGCTCTGCCGTCGCGCGATTCCGATCGGGGCCGCCCTGCTGGATCAGAAGGTGATCGCCGGGATCGGCAACGTCTATCGCAGCGAGTTGCTCTACCTCATCGGACTGGACCCATTCACTCCCGCTCGCGATGTCGGGGAGGCCTCACTGTCGGCCCTGTGGTCCGAGGCGGTTCGACTGCTTCGGCTCGGCGAGCGAAGCGGACGAATCGTCACGGTCGATCCCGCAGAGCTCGGCCGTCGCCGCCGCAGGGACCTGGAGCGTCTCGAGCGCCTCTACTGCTACAAGCGGCAGGGCCAAGACTGCCGGCGCTGCGGCGACGTCATCCGCTCCGCTGACATCGATGGCCGCAACGTCTGGTGGTGCCCGACCGAGCAGCGGTAGCGTCGCTGCCGTGGTGGACATCCTCGTCTCGGTGATCGGGCCCGTGGTTCTCGTCGTCGCCACGGGCGCATGGCTGGGTCCCCGCCTCGAACTGGATACCGCCACCCTGTCCAAACTGGCCTTCTGGGTCCTCGGACCGGCCTTCATGTTCGACAGCCTGGCCCAGGCCGATCTGCCGAGCGGCACGGTCGTGGGTCTGGCCGGAGCGTCCCTTGCCGGCATGCTCGCCGCCGGACTCGCCGGCGGGCTCGTCTCCCGAGGGATGGGGAATCGCTTCGAGGCGGTGTCGGCTGACGTGGTGTCGTCGATCTACGGCAACGTCGGCAACACCGGTATCGCCGTGTGCGTCTTCGCCCTGGGCGATGCGGTGCGGCCGGCGGCGAGCGTCGTGATGGTCGTCGTCAACACCCTCGGCGTGATGATCGGTGTCTCCCTCGCATCGGCCCGCTCCTCGTCGCCGGTCCGGGCGTTCCGAATCGCCCTCACCACACCGATGACAGTGGCCGCCCTCATGGCCATCCCGGTCAACGCCCTCGACGTGTCCCTTCCGAACTGGGTCAACCGCCCGGTCGGCCTGGTCGCCGGCGCACTGATCCCGGTCATGCTGCTCACCCTCGGCCTCCAGTTGCGACTCGTTGGCGCTTCGCGACCGACACCGGGCGTGTTGGCCAGCGCGCCGGCCAAGCTCGTCGTCGCCCCGGCCGCTGCGTGGGCCGTCGCCCAGGTCCTCGATCTCTCCGATGTCGATGTCGGCGTGGTCCTGATACAGGCATCGATGCCGCCCGCGGTGTTCACCATGCTCGTCGCCCTCGAACATGATCTCCTTCCCAGGCGGGTGACCAGCGCATTGGTGAGTATCACGGGTCTCTCGCTCCTCACCGTCCCGGTGGCGGTCGCCCTGGCGCAGTGAGAGGGGGGCACACTGGCTGCGGTAGCCTCGATCCCCATGCGCCGAGACCTGTTGCCACCGCTCGCCGATGTGCGGGCGCTGGTCGCACTGGCACTCGCCGAGGACCTCACCCCGCTCGGTGATCTCACGTCGAGCTTGATCGATCCCGCTCTCACCGCCACGGCCGAACTGCGCGCTCGAGAGGGGGGCGTGATCGCCGGTTGCCTGTGCGTCGAGGAGACCTTCGCAGCCGTCGACCCGGCGCTCGGGGTCGACTGGGCCAAGACCGACGGAGATCGACTCGTCGCCGGCGACGTCATCGGCCTCGCCCGGGGTCCGCTCGCCGCCCTGCTCACCGCCGAACGGACGGCGCTCAACTTTCTCTCCGCCCTCAGCGGGATCGCCAGCAACGCCGCCCGCTGGGTGGAGATCGCCGCCGGCCGGGTGGTCGTGTGGGACACCCGCAAGACCACACCGGGCCACCGGAGCCTCCAGAAGGCGGCCGTGCGCGCCGGCGGGGCGGCCAACCACCGGGGCAACCTGAGCGACTGGTTGATGATCAAGGACAATCACCTTTTCGGAGCCAGCATCGGCGACGCGGTCGCTCGTGCCCGTCGGCGCTGGCCCGGCCGCACCGTCGAGGTGGAGGCCGACAGCGAGCAGCTGATGTTCGAGGCGCTCCAAGCGGGGGCCGACATCATCCTCCTCGACAACTTCGCGCCGGCGGAACTCACCGACCTCGTGAAGGCGGTCCACGGCTGGGCCGAGCAGCATGGCAGGATCAGGCCCCTCCTCGAGGCGAGTGGAGGGATCACCATCGACACGCTCGATTCCTACGCGGGGACCGGCGTCGATCTCGTATCCTCCGGTTCGCTCACCAACGCCGCCGGCGCCCTCGACATCGGGCTCGACGTGCGTCCCGACTCCTGACCCGATCGCCTCGTCATGACCCGAACCATCCCCTACCGCTTCGAACCGACCGCGACGGCGGCCGCTCTGGCCGGCGAGTACGGTGGGATCGTCGACGGCTCCGAGACCGGGGTCGAGGTCACCATCGCTGGCCGTCTGATGCTCCGCCGCACTCAGGGGAAACTGGCGTTCGGCACGCTGCAGGACGGGACTGGACGGATCCAGCTGTTCGCCCTCGCCAGGGTGACCCCCGATTTCGACGGCTTCTGCACCCTCTCGCTGGGGGACTGGATCGGGATCACCGGCGAGGTCATGAAGACCAAGCGCGGCGAGCTGAGCGTCAAGGTTGAGCACTGGCAGGTGCTCGCCGAGACCCGCCGCCCGTTTCCCGACAAGTTCCACGGCATCTCGGACCCCGAACTGCGATTCCGCCAGCGCTACGTGGACCTCTGGGTGACCCCCGAGGCGAGAGACGTGTTCGTGCTGCGCTCCCGCCTGCTCGGGCTCACGCGCCGCTGGCTGGACGACCGCGGGTTCCTGGAGGTGGAGACACCGGTCTTCCATCCGATCCCGGGCGGCGCCCTGGCCAAGCCATTCGTCACCCACCACAACGCCCTCGACTCGGAGTTCTTCCTCCGGATCGCGCCGGAGCTGTACCTCAAGCGGCTGGTCGTCGGCGGCGTCGAGCGAGTGTTCGAGATCGCCCGCGTCTTCCGCAACGAGGGGATCTCGACCCGCCACAACCCCGAGTTCACGATGCTGGAGCTGTATCAGGCGTACGCCGACTACACCGACATGATGGAGCTGGTCGAACGACTGGTGGAGCACCTCGCCGTCGAGCTCACCGGATCAACGGGTATCACCTACGACGGCAGGGAGATGGAGCTCGCCGCGCCTTGGCGACGGGCCACGCTGGTCGAGCTGGTGCGTGAACACACCGGCGAGGACGTCGACGTCGACACACCGGTCGAGACGCTGCGCGCCGTGTGCGAGCGGCACGAGGTCCCGATCAGGGATTCCTACGGGCCGGGCAAACTACTGCTCGAGCTGTACGAGAAGACGACCGAGCACAACCTGTGGGGACCGATCTTCGTGACCGAGTACCCCGAGGAGGTCTCACCGCTGGCCCGGGTGCACCGCACCAAACCCGGGTACACCGAACGGTTCGAGGGCATCGTGGCTGGCCGGGAGCTCTGCAATGCGTTCTCCGAGTTGATCGATCCCGATGTGCAACGAGCCCGCTTCGAGGACCAGGCGACCGCCAAGGACGGCGGCGACGAGGAAGCCATGGCCGTGGACGAGGACTACCTTCGAGCGCTCGAGTACGGACTCCCCCCGACCGGTGGGCTGGGCGTCGGAATCGACCGGCTGGTGATGCTGCTGGCCGACGTCCACACGATCCGGGACGTCGTGTTCTTTCCCACTCTCAAGCCCGAGGCGTTCGACTAGCCGACCGACACGGGCGTCAGGCCCCGAACGGGTCGTCGATGTCGTCGGGCTCGAAGGGCCGATCGTCGGCCGGGACCGTCATCCCCACCTCCGTCCAGTAGGACTCGGTCAACCATTCCTTGACCTCGTCGTCGACCTGCGCCGCATCGATGATGTTGATCACGTGGTAGTACCTTCCCTGGTAACCGGTGACCTTGCGCGACAGCCGGGGACTGGTGAGCTTGCGTCGCAGGCCGAACCCGAGGGCCACCCAGTTCTTCCTGGCGCGGAGCTCACAGAACACCGGTCCGTGTTTGAAGAGGATTCCGACGGCGATCGGGTCGATGATCACATCGCCGAGGGAGCGCAGATGCGAAACGACGGCCTCGAAGACCGGCCGCTCGAACGGCGCCCCTCCTGCGAGGTACTGCTGGATCGTCAGGCCCGGTTTGCACTGGTGGCTCTGGTTCGGTTTGCCGAACTCGCGCTGGCAGGCAGGGCACGTCCACCGGTCCACCCATCCATCCTATGATCTCGCAGATGGACACCATCTGGGGGCTTCCGGCGCATCCGCTGTTCGTTCACGCTCCGATCGTGCTGATCCCCCTCGCCGCTGCGGGCGCTGCTGTGGTGGCGGTCTCCCGGAGGCTCCGAGACCGGTTCGGCGTCCTGGTCGGGTTGGGTGGAGTCGGGGCACTGATCGGGGCGTTCCTGGCCAACGGTTCGGGGGAGGAGTTCGCCGAGCGGTTGGAGGTCGAGGTGGCGGTCGAGAAGCATCAGAACCTCGCCGAGACGACGCTGGTGCTCACCGCCGCCTTCGCCGTGCTGGCGCTCGTGAATCTGGCGACCGACCGAATTCACGCGCTGCAGGACTCCACCGTGACCGCCTCGGTGCTGCCGGTCGTCACCGCCTGCCTCGGAGTGCTGGCGACGATCTGGATGATCCGTACCGGTCACGAGGGTGCCCGGCTGGTGTGGGAGAACGTCATCGACTGAGCGTCGCCAAAAATACTTCAATGGTGAAGGTTTTGCGACGGGATTCCGTGGAAACATGAGCGCCGTGAAGAACCTCCCCATCGCCATCCTGACCGCGCTCGTGCTCGTGCTCGCTGCCTGCAGTGGGTCCGACGGCGACAGCTCAGCAGCCACCGATGACACGAGCACCACTGAGACCGCCGCCGAGTCGACGACCACGACGACCACCGAGCCGGCGGCAACCACCGAAGCCACGACGACCTCCGAGTCGGCCGCCACTGGCGACGACGCCGCCACCGCAGGATCGACGGTTCCGGTGAGCCTGTTCGAGTGGGCCGTCGATGCTCCGACGGAGATCGCAGCGGGAACGGTGACCTTCGAGGTGTCGAACATCGGCGAGTTCTCCCATGAGTTCGCCATCGCCCGAGGCGACAGTTACGAGACACTGCCGCTGCTTGGGAACGGAGCGGTCGATGAGGAAGGCCTCGGTCCCGATTGGATGGGGCGCACCGAGCGGATCGGTCCGGAGGAGCAGGTCACGATCAGCTTCGATCTCGACCCCGGGAACTACGTGTTCCTCTGCAACATCCAGTCCGGTCCCAACAGCCACGCCTCCCGGGGTCAGGTACTCAGCGTCACCGTCGTACCCTGAGTCGGTCCGTGGCGCGCGGTTGGGTCCCGCTCGACACGGCGCCGTAGCCTGTGCTGGTGGCACCGAATCCTCTGACGCTCCTGCCGACCGCAGCAGCCGACAGCCAGCGGGTGGAGCAGACCCTGCTCGACACCGTGCACATCGAAGCCGATCCCTATCTGAGCGAGATCGCCTCGCATCTCATCAAGGCGGGGGGCAAGCGACTCCGGCCCCGCTTCGCCATCGCCGCCGCCGGCTGTGCGTTGCCCGACGGTGAACCGGTCCACCAGGACGTGGTCCGGGGCGGCGTGTCGGTCGAGCTGGTGCACATCGGCAGCCTCTACCACGACGACGTCATGGACGAGGCCCAGCTCCGGCGACAGGTCGACAGCGTGAACGCTCGGTGGGGCAACCTGCGAGCCATCCTGGCCGGCGACTACCTCCTGGCCAAGGCATCGGAGATCGCAGCCGACCTCGGCGTCGAGGTGGCCGGGTTGCTGGCGACCACGATCAGCTCGCTGTGCCAGGGGCAGGTCGGGGAGTTGCAGACCCTCTACGACACCCACCGGAGCGAGGACAACTACTTCCCGAGCATCGAGGGCAAGACCGCCTCGCTGTACTCGGCCGCCGCCCGGATCGGCGGCATCGTCAGCAACCAGTCGCGGGACTCGATCGATCTGCTCAGCGAGTTCGGCCGGCTCTATGGCATGGCCTTCCAGGTGGTCGACGACATCCTCGATGTGACCGCCTCCGACGAGCAGCTCGGCAAGCCGGCCGGGAACGACATGATGGAGGGCGTCTACTCGCTGCCGGTGATCCACACGCTGGCGTCGCCCGCCGGAGGGCGGCTGCGCCCGCTGCTCGGCGACGACATGACCGAGGCAGACCGGCTCCGAGCGCTGGACATCGTGCGGAGCGGTCCTGGCATCGCATCGTCGCTCGGAGTCGCCGAGGGGTTCGTCGCCGAGGCCAAGGCGGTGATCGGCGAGGTGGGCGCCAACGAAGCGGCCTCGGCCCTGGCCGGCGCCTGCGACCACCTCCTCGACTCCGTCGCCGCCGCGCTGTAACACTGCCGGCTCGCGGCAATTCTGCCGGCTCCGCCCGAGGGCTCCGCCGGACTCGCTCCGCTCGGACAAATGCTGGAACCGCAGCGTGCTGCTGCGTCGCCGACGCAGCAGCCTCACGAGGGCTGGCAGCTGTCCGTCAGGCTGCCGACGCCCCAGCGAGGCAGCACCACCGACCGGCGGTATTGCGGTGCGAAGCGACGCCGAAGCGACCCGGAGC
>JBFGLT010000092.1:0-13145 GCA_041576015.1 Acidimicrobiales bacterium | reverse complement strand
CCGCCGTCGGGTGCACGAGGGCCGTTCGGTGCGGCACCTGGTGCCGGCCCCGGTCGAAGGCCTGATCGCCGCCTACGCCCTCTACCGGGAACCCGACGCGGTGTCATGACGGGACGGGTGCGGCTCGTCTTCGTCAGCCTCGAGCTGGTGCTGCTCTGCGCCATTCCGGTCCTGGCCTACGCCGGGTTCCGAACCCTCCTGGACACCCGAACCGGCACGTTCGTCGAAGACCCCGGTCCGTCCGACCCGGGGTGGCAGGCGCTGATCGATCCCTCCCCGGTCCTCGGTGTGGTCGAGGTCGTCGGCGGTGAGGTGTCGGGCATCACCGTTGTCGTGTCGGTCGGGCAAACGGCACGAGGTGGGACCGCCGTCCTGGTGCCCGCGCAACTGGAGGTCGCCGGACGTCCGATCGGCCTGCTGTCGCCGGAGTCAGCCGTCGAGGCGGTGGCAGCGACCATGAGACTCCGCATCCCCGAGATCGAGGTCGTCGACGAGGAGCGCTGGGAGTCCCTCCTCGGCGAGACCGCCTATCTCGTCGACAACCCCGATCCGGTCCCCGGCGATGGGGGCACGACGGCGTTCGATGTGGGAATCGTGGAGGTGTCCGGCGGCCGTACGGCGCTGTTCCTGGGACGGACCGCCGAAGGAGCCAACCCCCTCGCCTCGCTGGTTCGGCGGGAGCTGTTCTGGGACGGTTTGCTAGATGATCCACCGCCGGTCTCCGACGATCAGCTCAGCCGCCGCCTCCAGGCGATCTCCGGCGGTCTCCACGAGGTGGTTCCCCTACCGCTCGTGCGGTCCGACACCGGCGCGCCCGCCGCTGACGGTGATCGCGTCGAAGAGCTGATCCGGCGGGTGGTGCCCTTCCCGGCCGCCCACGCCGAGGGTGAGCGGCTGCGCGTACGGGTCGAAGACCGCACCGGCCAGGCCGATCTCGACCAGGTCGCCCTCGGACTGGGCGGACTGGGCATGGAGGTGGTCGCCATCTCCAATGGGGCGGTGTTCGACGACGACTCCACCGCCCTGCGGGTGAGGCCGGCGATGCCGGCGGTGGAGCGGGTGCAGCTGTCCGAGCAATTCGCTGGCATCGGCGTCCGCGCTGACGCGCAACTGTCGATCGACGATGCGGTTGTCCTCCAGCTCGGGCCCGAACACACCGAGGTGATCGACCGGATACTTCGGTGAAACTCAAGCGCCTGGATCAGGCGCTCTGCCGCTCAAATCGGGGTACATCGGACCAGAGACGCTCCAGGTTGTAATAGGACCGTGCCTCGGTGTGGAAGACGTGGACCACGAAGCCGCCGAAGTCCATCAACACCCAGCTCAACGTGTCCAATCCCTCGACGCGAACCGGCTTGACCCGGGCACGGATCGTGAGCTCGGCTTCGATGTTGTCGACGATGGCGCGCACCTGCCGGGGGTTGGATCCGCTCGTGATGACGAACCAGTCGGTGATGCCGAGCACCTCACCCACGAAGAAGGCCTCGGTGTTCTCGGCCTTGCGGTCGTCGGCAGCCCGTATGGCCAGACCGACCTGCTCGCGCAATTCGGCATCCTGACGGGCTCGGTGCTGTTCTCTGTCAGTCAGCGTGACGTCTCCGACGTGGTGTGAGATCCGATGGCGGCGATTTTACACCCGGCAGGGCCGGGCGGGGCGCCAGCCGCCTTGCGTGGAGCTTAGGAGAATTGAACTCCTGACCTCTTCCATGCCATGGAAGCGCTCTACCAACTGAGCTAAAGCCCCGTGCCCCGCGCCAGCGGGTGAACCCTCGAGGTTAGCAAACCGGCTGGACGTTCCAACTGCGTCCGCCGGTCCCGTGTCTGGGTGCGGGAGAGCCTCACCACCGGCGATTCAAGATCAGTGGGAGAGCGCCGATAGGCCCGATGTGAACCCGAGCGCCGCCACCGAGGCCCCCGCCGAGCCCCACTGGTCGCCCGACGACGAGCTCCTCGTCTGGACCATCTCGCGAATTGACGGTGGACGCCGCCAGGGGATCGAGCCCGACTGCCACGTCGTCTACGCCGTCACGCCGACGCATTTCGTCGAGCAAACCCGCACGTATCGCGCCTCGGCCCAGCAGTGCATGGAGCTGCTTCTCGCCGGTCAGCGCGCCGGTGCCATCCAGCGAAAGGTGGAGCTGGACACGATCATGGCGATTCACTCGGACCCCCGATCGGGCCGACTGATCGTCAAGACCCTGAACGGTGCGCACCGCCTCGACCCCGTCAACGAGGACGAAGCCGACGCCCTCCGGGAAATCGCCATCCACCTCGAGCTGAGGATGCCGGCCGGCGGAGCGGTCCTGGTCGATCCCGGGTCGCCGGCGTTCCACGGGCGCGAGCGGCGGCGTGCCAACGAGCGAGAGGACTGGTTGGCTGAGCGGTCCGTCGTCAACGCACGCAACGAGGACGCGAACGACACCGCCCCGATCCCCCGCTACGAGGTCGCCACCCATGCTCCCGACCCATCGGTTGACCCCAGGTCAGCGGTCGCTCCGAGGTCGCCGGCTGCGATCGGTTCATCGGAGGCCGACCAGGCCAGTCCACCGGCCGAGACGCCATCAGAACACCCACCCGCCCAAACCGGCGCAGCGACGCCGACGGGTCCGCAGTCGGATGTTTCCAGCGGCTACGGGCCGGCCCCGTCGGACATCACCATCGCTGGCGGTCTCAACATCACCTATGCGCCCCCCTCGTCGGGACACCCCCCGGTGACGGCACCGCCCGGAGACGACGGCACCCCCGCTGGACCCGAGGGCGACGGGACGCCCCCGGTACCGACCCAGGCGCATCCGATCGGTCCGTCGACGCCGCCGCCCGACCCCGCCGGCGGCCCGGCGTTCCCCGGCCCCGCCGGTGACCCCTATGGACGGGCCTTCGACCGCCGGCAGCGCCGATCCCTCTTCGACGGGCGGCCGAGTCCCGAGACATCCGACGTCGCCCCGACGACACCGCCGCCGGAGAACAGCGCGATGCGCCCGCTCGCGGGTTCCTCGGCCCTCACCGGGCTCGGTGCCGCTGCGGCGACGAACGACGACGTTCCCCGGGACGCGGCCGGTGAGCCGGCGAATGATGCCGGCGGATCGCCGGTCGATCGCCGCCGACACGAGGATCCGGCGTTCCCGTCCATCTTCGACAGACGCCAAGCGGGTCCCGGATTCCGGGCTTCGGACGACGTGCCCAACTGGGTGTCGCCCGGCTCGGAGGGCGACGTCGATCACGCAGAGGCCGAGACCGGCGAAGCACCGGTCGAAGGAACGGACCCGCCGACGCTCGCGCCCATGAGCCCCACCCGGCCAGAGGGCGGCGAGCTCGGCTCGAGCGTGGGATTCAACCCCGACTTCGACGTCAACCCGTTCCGCTGACCTTCCGCTGAGTCGCGTCGCTCCCGATTGCCGGACCCGCGGAGGTCGGGCATCCTTGGCCGATGCCCCCCGACCGGAGCCACGCCGCCGACGATCACCTGATTCCAGGAATACCGGTCGGCGACGTGAGCTTCGAGCAGATCATCGATCTCGAACACCACGGACCTGACACGTTCGTCGGGATCGCGCCACGGTACCCCTGGGGCCGGCTGTTCGGCGGGCAGGTGATCGCCCAGGCGCTCAGGGCGGCGATGTTCACCGTCGACCACGCCTACCTTCCCCACTCGCTCCACGCCTACTTCATCCGGGGTGGAACCCACGAGGAACCGGTGCGCTTCGAGGTCGACCGGCTGCGCAACGGCCGGTCCTTCATCGCTCGTAGCGTCGTCGCCCGCCAGAGCAGCGGGGCCATCCTGCACCTGTCCGCTTCGTTCCAGATCGACGAGCCCGCCGCTGCCGACGTGTCGCCACTCACCATGCCGGTCGCCGACCCGCCCGAGTCGGCCAGAGATGAGGGCTGGGGGGACCTCGTCGACCGCCGGATGACCAGACGTTCCGACGGACTGGTGCACATGTGGGTACGGATGCGCGACACCGAGCCCTTCGCCGACCCGGCCCTGGCCGCCTGCGCACTCGCCTTTCTCTCCGACACCGTCATGAGCGAGCCGCCCCGCTCGATCCATCCGCTGAAGGTCTCCCGCGCCGAGGTGCACGATGTCTTCGTCGGCGCATCATTGGACCACGCGATGCACTTCCATCGCCGGTCGGTTCCCACCGACTGGGTCCTGGCCGAGACCCAGGCGCAGACGCTCGTCGGCTCTCGAGGATTGTCCGTCGGCCGGCTCTTCGGCCGGGACGGCACCCATGTCGCCACCTGTTCCCAAGAGGTGCTGCTGCGCGAACGCATCCGCCGCTGACGAGGGGCCGGCGCAACTCAAGAGAAGGTCCCAGCGACCGATCATAAGAACACCACCGCAGGCGCTGCCGGCCTGCACATCGCACATCCCGGTTCGAGGATTCCCATGGTGTTTCGACGTTCAACCGATGAGTTCCAGCGCATCGACTCCGCACCAGAGGACGATCCCGGACACACCGATGGCCTCACCGGGCTGCCGGACCGCTGGCAGCTCGAGGAATGGATCTCCCATCAGCTGCTCCGGAACCGCCGCACCGGCGACCGTTTCGGCATGTACCTGGTGTCGGTGGCCAACCTGGCCGAGATCAACTCGGGTTACGGCTCCGCCGTGGGCGACGAGGTCCTCCAGGCGGTCGCCGAGTCCCTGAGTACCGCCATCGGTGTTCGTGGCCAGCTCGCTCGCTACCTCGGTTCGGAGTTCGCTGTGGTCTGGCCCGGCATCTTCGCCGCCGACGAGATGGAACGCATCGCCGAGGACCTCATCGCCGCCCTGCCCCAGCAGGTCACCTTCGACGCCTTCGTCGTCCCGGTCGAGGTCGCCGTCTCGGGCGTCCTCTCCGACCCCGATCTCAGCGAACGGCTACTCCTCGTCGATTCCGAGGCCGCCCTCGCCGAGGCCCGATCGCAGAAGCACCGGCGCATCGTCGTCAGGGACGAAACCTACGGTGGCCGGCGCAAGCCCGACGTGCTGGCCGTTCGCCTCCAACGGGCGTTCGACAACAACGAGTTCCAGCTCTACTACCAGCCGATCGTGTCCATGACCTCGGGAACGGTCGTCGGGTTCGAGGCTGTGCTCCGTTGGCTGTCGCCCGACGCCGGGCCGAACGGGGCCGAACTCATCGCCCCCGGCGCCTTTCTCGACGCCCTTCGGGCCAGCCCGATCGTGGTGCCCCTTCACGCCTGGGTGCTCCGGCAGTGCACCCGGCACACGAGCAACTGGTCCCGGCGACTCAACACGCCGAGCCTGTTCGGATCGACCAACCTCGATGCCAGCTTCGTGCGCGACGAGCGCTTCCTCACTGTCGTGCTCGACGCCATCCACGAGACCAACCTGCGCCCGACCCAGGTCCTGCTCGACGTAAACGGTCACACGGCCGGTCCACAGCTGAACCTCCTTTGGCCCTCGCTCCAGCAGCTCAAGACCGAGGGCGTCGGTATCGCCCTGGAGGATTTCGGGATCGGGTTCGGTTCCCCCGATCTGTTGCGGCGATGCCGATTCGACGTGATCCGTCTTCCGAGGGTGCTGGTCAAGGGTCTCGGGTTGGCCGAGGAGGACAAGGTGATCGTCACCTCGCTCATCCGGATGGCCCACGATCTGGGATGCTACGTGATCGCCGAGGGAGTGGAGAACGAGACCCAGGCCCGGATCCTGCGGGAGATCGACTGTGATCTGGCGCAGGGGTTCCTGTTCGGCAAGCCGGCTCCCGACACCCAGATCAGTCGCGATCTCGAGCTGATCGCCAAGCAGGCCAGGGTCGCCCTCGGCTGATCTGACCTGCTCCGCCGGCTACGCCCCGCCGAGCAGGTCGACGACGGTGCCGGCCAGGCCGGTTTCATCGAGCCCGAGTGACGCAAGGATGGCGTCGGGCTTGGCGTGGGGGAGATAGGTGGTCGGGACGCCGAGCACTTCGACGCGGGTACGGCTGCCGATCTCGTCGGCCACCGTCGATCCGATCCCGCCCTCCCGATAGCCGTCCTCGGCGGTGACCACCAGGCGGTGACCGGCGGCGTCCTCCAGCATCACGGGATCGAGTGGTCGGGCAGCTCGCGGATCCCACACCGTCGCCTCGATGCCGTCTCCAGCCAGCCGATCGGCGGCGGCCAGGGCGACGTTGAACATCTTGCCGACCCCGATGAAGCACACCGAGCCGTCGCCGTGCCGGCCCTTGCGGGCCGACAGCCCCCGCCCGACCTCGTCGGGTTGGCGCTGGACGGCGCTGGTCTTGGGCCACCGGATGCACACCGGTCCGGCGTCGAGGGTGTAGGCGTCGAGCAACATCTGGCGGAGCTCCTGGTAGCTGCTCGGGCAGAGGATGGTCATGTTCGGCACCTTGGACATGAGCACCAGGTCGAGAACGCCGTGGTGGGACGGTCCGTCGTCGCCGGTGATGCCAGCCCGATCGAGGCAGAAGATGACCGGCTGGGCATGGAGACCCACATCCAGGTTGGTCTGGTCGATCGCCCGGGTCAGAAACGTCGAATAGACCGCAACCACCGGTCGCAGCCCTCCCATCGCCAAACCGGCGGCGAAGGTGACAGCATGCTGCTCGGCGATGCCGACGTCGTACAGCCGATCTGGGAATCGCTCCCCGAATGGCAACAGTCCGGTGGAGTCCGGCATGGCAGCGGTGATGGCGACCACGTCGGGGTGGGCTTCACCGAGCTCCACCATCGCCTTGCTGAACGCGTCGGTGTAGGACCCTGGCTTGAGCTCGGACGTGTCGTGCATGTTCTTGATCTCGTCAGCTTCCGCCGGGCCGTAGCCGCGGCCCTTGGCGGTCAGCACATGGAGCACGACGGGGCCGGCGAACTCGGCGGCGTTGGTGATCGCCTGTTCGAGCTGGGCGATGTCGTGCCCGTCGAAGGGGCCCATGTACCTGACGCCGAGCTGCTCGAAGAACGCCTTTGGCTCGAACGCCTCCCGCACGGCCGCCTTCCAGGCCCTTACGGCTCCGTGAGCGGCCGGCCCCACCAACGGCAGGGCCTCGGTGAAGGACTCGAAGCGGTGCTGGCGGGCCATGTAGATCGGATTGGACCGGATCTTCACGAGGGAGTCCGACAGGAGCGAAACCGTCGGGGCATAGGACCGCCCGTTGTCGTTGAGGATGACGGTGACGTCCGCGCGCGAGTGCCCGAGGTTGTTCAATCCCTCGTAGGCCATGCCCCCGGTCAGGGAGCCGTCACCGATCACCGCGACGACGCGCCGGTTGACCCCGGCCGCCTTGAACGCCGTCGCCAGTCCGTGGGCATAGGCCAGCGCCGTGCTGGCGTGGGAGTTCTCGATCCAGTCGTGCTCTGATTCCGAGCGGCTGGGGTACCCGCTGATGCCCCCGGCCTGCCGGAGCTCCTCGAACCCCTTCTGACGTCCCGTCAGCAGCTTGTGGACGTAGGCCTGATGGCCGGTGTCCCACAGGATGACGTCGTGCGGGGACTCGAGCGACCGGTGGAGGGCGATGGTCAACTCAACGATCCCGAGGTTCGAGCCGAGATGACCGCCGGTCTTGGCGAC
Source organism: Acidimicrobiales bacterium (assembly GCA_041576015.1). Lineage (GTDB taxonomy): Bacteria > Actinomycetota > Acidimicrobiia > Acidimicrobiales > SZUA-35 > JABDIY01. The sequence continues at coordinate 5,635 of JBFGLT010000092.1, read as the reverse complement.
CGCCTCGACGATGAAGGATCGGATCTCCTGACAGAGCTGATCGAGTTCCACGTGGTCGAGTCGTTGGAGGTCAGCCGGGTCCTTGATCGATGCGAGCAGTGAGTGCGACGAGTCCACCACAACGCAAACGGTAGCAGTCCCCATGGTCGTCTGAGGCGGTCGGGCCGCCGGGTCCGGCTGTCTCCGGTGCCCTGGTGGGCGGCGGTGAACCCTACGATGGAACCATGTCATGCCTGCTGGAACCCGAGATCGTCGACGAGGTCCTCTGGGCCGGCCGGGCGGCGGGAGCCGACTTCGTCGAGGTGTTCGTCGAGGACGTCGAGCGCCGGTCGGTCAACCTCGATGACGAGCGGATCGAGAACCTCGCCTCCAGTCGCGACCGTGGCGCAGGGATTCGCACGGTGCTCGGCGATCGCATCGGGTTCGCCCACACCTCGGATCTGTCGCCGGCGTCCCTTCTCGACGCGGTCCGTACCGCTGCTGCCGCCGCCGTCGGCGGCGGGTCCGGACGCCCCGGTGACCCTGCGCCGGGACAGCCGTTCAGCGACCTGATTCAGCAGCCGGTCGAGACCCCGCCCTCCGAGGTCGCCGCCGGACCCAAGGTCGCTCTCGTGCGGGCGGTCGACGAAGCGGCACGGTCGGTCGATCCGGCCATCACCCAGGTGTCGGCGACCTACTCCGAGACCCAACGTCGCATACAGATCGCCAACAGCGACGGTGTTCGTTCCGACGACGACCAGACGCGGACGCTGCTCAGCGTGACGGTCGTGGCGTCGGGCGACAGCGGTCAGCAGACGGGACGGGAGACGATCGGCAACTCGATCGGGTTCGAGCTGTTCGAGCGTCACGACGTGGCCGCCCTCGCCCGCCGGGCCGCCCGGCAGGCACTCACCAAGCTCAACGCCCGCCCGGCACCGTCGGGAACGATGCCCGTCGTCATCGGACCCGGATCGGGTGGCGTGCTGTTTCACGAGGCGTGCGGCCACGGACTCGAAGCCGATCTGGTGAAGAAGGGTGCGTCCGCCTTCGCCGGCAAGATCGGCCAGCAGGTCGCCTCGCCGTTGGTCACGATCATCGACGACGGCACGATGGCCGACGAATGGGGACGGTATGCCGTCGACGATGAGGGCCGCCCGGCCGCCCGCAACGTCCTCATCGAGAACGGCGTGCTCAAGAGCTACCTGTGGGACAGCTTGAGCGCTCGCGCCGAAGGCCGGGAGAGCAGTGGGAACGGAAGGCGCCAGAGCTACCGCCATCTTCCCATGGTGCGGATGACCAACACCTACCTGGCGCCCGGTGACACGACTCCCGAGGAGATCATCGCCGGTGTCCGACACGGCGTGTACGTGGCGCAACTGGGTGGCGGCCAGGTCAACACCGCCTCGGGTGATTTCGTCTTCGGGATGCGCGAGGCCTACATGATCGAGAACGGCGAACTGGCCGAGCCGATCCGCGAAGGTCAGCTCATCGGCAACGGCCCCCGGGTGTTGCAGATGATCGACGCGATCGGAAACGATTTTCAGATGGGTCCGCCGGGGACCTGCGGCAAGGACGGGCAGGGCGTCCCGGTGGGTGACGGCGTGCCGACCCTCCGAGTCACCGAGCTCACGATCGGAGGAACCGCCGGATGAGCGGTTCGGTCGCCGAGCCCGACGACCTCTTGCTCCTCGCCGAGCAGATCCTCGACCTGTCGAAGCCGGGCGAACAGATGGAAGTGGCGGTCTCGTCGGGTCGGTCGACCACGGTCAAGGTCTACGACGGCGAGGTGGAGAGTTATACGAGCGCCGACAGCAGCGGCGCAGGCGTCAGGATCATCGTGGACGGACGCGAAGGTTTCGCCAGCGCCGGAACCCTCGATCGTGACATCCTCGCCGACCTTGTCGACGATGCGCGCGAGAATGCCTCCTTCGCCGAACCCGACGAGTACGCCGGCATCGCCGCTCCCGACGGCGTCGAAGCGATCCCGGTCGACTCATGGCGCGAGGAGGTTCTGGCGCTGACCGCCGAGGACCGCATCGCCACCGCCCTTGGACTCGAGGAGCGGGTGCGGCGGGCCCACCCCGCCATCACCGGTGTTCGGACCGTCGCCCACTCCGACGCCGCCGGTGCAGCGGCCCTCGCCTCCAGCAACGGCATCCGCGCCGCCGACCGCTCGACGAGTGTCAATTCGTACGCCCAGGCCCTGGCCGAGGACGGGCACCGCACCCAGACCGGCTTCGGCTGGCACGCCGCCCGGTCGCCGGGTCAACTCGACCTCGACCACATCGTCGAACGGGCGGTCGGGCGCGCCACCGGCCTGATCGGCGCCAGCAAACCGGCATCGGCCACCGTCGACCTGGTGCTCGATCCCTACCTGGCGGCGACGGTGGTCGGTCTGGTCGCCGGGACCCTCGGTGGGGACCGGATCGTGAAGAAGCGTTCGCCGTTCGTCGGACGGGAAGGTGAGATGGTGGCCGCACCGCTGTTGACGGTGCTGGATGACCCAACCGATCCCGCCTCGCTCGGTGCCGAGTCCACCGACGGAGAGGGACTGGCGTGCCGCCGCGTCCCATTGATCACCGGCGGAATTCTGGCCGGGTACCTGTGGGACACCTACAACGCCAGGAAGGCCGGGACGGCATCGACCGGCTCGGCGATCCGGGGAACCAGAGGCCTCCCCAACCCGGGGGCGCATGCCCTGGCGGTTGCGGCCGGAGACGGTGGTTCTCTCGACGACCTCCTCGGCTCGACCACCATCGGGGTGTACGTGTTCTCCCTCGCCGGTCTCCACAGCGGAGTCAATCCGATTTCTGGCGACTTCTCCGTCGGCGTGGAGGGGCGAATGGTCCGGGAGGGATCGCTCGCCGAGCCCGTCGGCGAATGCACGATCGGTTCGACCCTTCAGCGCCTCCTGTTCGGCATTAGAGCCGTCGGATCCGATCGCGCGCACCTACCGTCCGGCGTGGCTACACCGAGCATGGTGATCGAAGGCGTTCGACTCAGCGGCGACTGATCGGGCGGCTTCAAGACCGGCCCCGGCTGGCCGACGAGAGAAGGATGAAAGCGGCACACGAGGCGTCGCGCTGGATCGCACGCGATCGGGTCGGGAGCGAGCCGCTCGTCGAACTCGGGCAACGGGTCCACATGCGCGCCGAGTCCCGCCTCCATCAGCTCGAACTGCTGGTCAGTCACCTTTTCGATCGGCCTCTCACCGATGACGAGGTCGGCCACGCCCGGTCCTACGCCGGCGACCTGGCCAGCCGCCTGGGTCTTCTCGGCGTCGCCCTCGCGGCGGCGAAGCTGCGGCGCATCACCGAGCTGTTCGACCGGAACGAGGCAACGTCCAACGACGCAGCCGTCGCCCATCGCCGGCCCGAGCTGGCCATCCAGCTTGCCGCCCTGAGCGAGGAGGTCCGCTCGCATCTCGAGGAGGCGACCGCCGATCTCCAGCTCCTGTCGAGGGGACCCGAGACGGTCGCAGTGGTCGGGGCGCAGGGCGAGACCACCGACGCCATCCTCTGGTCCTGCGCCGCCGGGGGCTTGGCCGTCGACTACGTGCCTGCCCACGATGTCGACCGGATCCGTGACCTGGACCCCGATGGGATGGTGCAGGTCCTCGACGATGCCGATCAGATCGGCGATGTCTCGACGCGATTGGCTGCGGTCCATCCCGACGTCCCGCTGCTGGTCGTCGCTCCCCGGCTGGAGTCTAGCGAACAGGTGTCGCTGGCGCGGTGCGCTTCCCTCGTCGTTCCCCGACGGACCCATCCTCAGGTCGTCGCCGAAGAACTCCAGCGGTTGATCCGCAGTGTGCGCATCCAACCGACAGTCGGCCTGTACGGGCCGGGGGCCGATGCGATGGCCGGGCAGCTACAGGACCATGGGTTGGTCGCGTCGGTTTTCGGATCGGGGCCCGACCTGGGCGCTGCGGTCGTCGACGGTCGCATTCGCGCCGTTCTGTGCGCCCCACAGCCGGACGGAACGCCCTCGTACGGCCTTGTCAGTCTCCTGCGGAGCGAGCGCCGGGGCCGCACGATCGTGATCGGGTGCATCGGAGCCGACCCCGGTGAACGGAGCCGCGCGCTCGCCCTCGGCGCCGACTGCTACTGGACGTCCACCTCCTCGATCGGCGAGGTGGCCGGAGAGCTTCGAGCGCGGTTGACCAGGAACGCGGTACTGGACGCCGCCCTCGCCGAGGTCGACGACAACGTGGCCCTTCCCTGGCCGATCGGCAGAGTCATGATTCAGCGGATGATCGCCGACGCCGGCCGGGCGAAGATGCCCGTCGCCTTCGCCCTGCTCTACCTTCGGGCCGGTTCCGGAGTCGACGATCGACTGGCCCGGGCCTTCCGCCGCAGCGACGTCGTGACCCGACGCGACGCCGACTCCGTCGTCATCGCCCTGAGGGGAGCCGATCGCTCGACCATCACCCGCCGCCTCCAGTCGACGCTCGAATCGCTACGGCCGCGAGTGACCCAGGCGCGAGCGGCCGTGATGGAGTACCCCAGCGACGCCCGCACCGCGATGCAGGTGATCGAACGGGCCGAAGCTGCGCTCGAACGGTCCCTGCGGCTCGGCGGCCCGGCGATCGTGGGGATCGACTGGTGCCCCGACCACGAGGCACCCCCCGACGTGGTGATCATCGATAGCGACGTCGAGCTAGCGTCGACCCTGGCCGCTGCCCTCGGCCGGACGGGGCTCGACTGCATCGCCGAGAAGCCGGAGACGAGCCGCCGGTCCGAAGCGGGCGTGGCGCCGGCTTCGCAATCGCTGCCGCCGCGGCTTGTCATCGTGGACGTGAACAGCGAGAACGGGGGGTATCTCGACGAGCTTCGACGCCTCCGCCGTCGCTACCCACCCGAGTCGACGAAACTCATCGTGGTCAGCGCCGACGTCGGCCTGGCGCTGATCGATCAAGCGTTCAGTCTTGATGCGTGGGATGTCGTCGCCAAGCCGTTCAACCTGGCACTCCTGGTGCGCCGCGTACAGCGAGAGTTGCAGTGAGCAACGGCGCCGTTGTTCTCGGGTCCTCGGCCGGTCTTCTCGGCGCCGCGATCGTCTCGTATCTCGTGCTCGGCATGGCCGCCGACGCCCGCTCGGCCGACGCCGCCCGACGACGGCGTCAGGCCATCGATACCTTCACCGCTGTGCTGTTCGACGGCGGCAACGCCCGGCTGGAGGATCTGGTCATCCGCCACGCCGTCGAACGGGAGACGCTCGTCGAGGTCGTGTCGGGCCTCGGCGTCGATCTCGGTGCCGACGGACGTGAACAGCTCCGAACCGCCCTGGCCACCCGTCCCACCGAGCGCATGTTCGGTCGACTCTGCAGAGCTCGACGATGGACACGACGGATCGAAGCGGCCCGCTTGTGCGGAGTGGTCGGCACCGAACGCCAACGGAGGCGGCTGCTCACCGATCGACATCGAGCGGTTCGTATCACCGCGCTGGCCTCGCTGTCACCCGATGAGGTGGGCGCCAACGCCGACCTCGTGGCCCGAGCGCTGCTCGACCCGGACCCCGATGTTCGAATCACGGCGGCGTCGGTGCTGCCGACCGCCGGAGCTCGTGCGGTCCGTCCGCTCGAGGCGGTGCTCGACCACACCAGCGCCGATCGCGACGCTGCGCTCCTGGCCGCCGGCCGGTTGACCGACCGATT
>JBFGLT010000091.1:0-13378 GCA_041576015.1 Acidimicrobiales bacterium | reverse complement strand
GCCGACCAGTCCCGGAGGGGCTACTGGTTGAATCAGTTCTGCATGTCGTTGATGGACCCGGCCAACCGGGAACGGTTCAAGGCCGACGAGCGCGCCTACCTCGACGAGTGGGACATGACTGCAGAGCAGAGGCAGGGCGTCCTCGACCGCGACCTCAACCGGCTGATCGCTCTCGGTGGCAACATCTACTTCCTGGCCAAGATCGGGGCGACCGATGGGCGGAGTTTCCAGCAGATGGCCGGATCGATGACCGGCATGAGCGAGGAGGAATACCGCGCCATGATGGTGGCGGGCGGCCGACCGGCGGAGGGCAACCGGTACGTCCACGAGTGGACCGATCGGGTCGAGCACGAGGCCGATCGATGAGCGCCCGGGTGACGGCCACCGTCTACACCTCGCACGTCCCCGCCATCGGAGCGGCGATGGATCTTGGCAAGGTCGACGAGCCGTACTGGCAGCCATTGTTCGCCGGTTACGAGAAGAGCCGGGCGTGGATGGCCGGCCACACGCCCGACGTGATCGTGCTCGTCTACAACGACCACGCCACCGCCTTCAGCTTGGAGATCATCCCTACCTTCGCCATCGGCACCGCCGCTCACTTTCCCATCGCCGACGAGGGATGGGGTCCCCGGCCGGTGCCGGCCGTGGAGGGACACGCCGAACTGGCCGCCCACATCGCCCAGTCGGTGATCCAGCAGGACTTCGACCTCACGATCGTCAACCGGCTGCCGGTCGACCACGGGCTCACCGTCCCGCTGTCCCTGCTGTTCGGTCAGCCCGACGCATGGCCCTGCGCAGTGATCCCCGTCCCGGTCAACGTCGTCCAGTACCCGGTGCCGTCGGGTCGCCGCTGCCTGGCGCTCGGGCGGGCCATCCGCACCGCCCTCGACGAGTACGACGCCGATGTCGACGTGCAGGTGTGGGGCACGGGAGGCATGAGCCACCAGCTCCAGGGCCCCCGGGCCGGCCTGATCAACGCCGGCTTCGACAACGCCTTCCTCGATCAGCTCATCGCCGATCCGGTCGGGCTGGCCGAAAAACCCCACATCGACTACGTCCGGGAGGCAGGGTCGGAGGGCATCGAGCTGGTCATGTGGCTGATCGCCCGGGGCACGATGGGAGATCTTGCCGGTGGACCACCGCCGGTGCCTGTCCACCGGTTCTATCACGTCCCGGCCAGCAACACCGCCGTCGGCCATCTGATCCTGGAGGAGTCTGTCCCATGACGATCACCCTCGCCCTCGCCGGGGCCGGAGCGTTCGGCGCAAAGCATCTCGCCGGGCTGGCCCGCATCGACGGGGTGGAGGTGGCGGCCATCGTCGATCCGGTCGACGGGGTGGCGACCAGGGTCGCTGAGTCCACGGGGGTCCCCGACGCCTACACCGACCTCGACGACGTGCTCGAGCGCGACGACATCGACGGCGTCATCCTGGCCACCCCGACACCGGTCCACGCCGCCCAGGCGATCGCCTGTCTCGACGCTGGCAAGCACGTCGAGGTGGAGATTCCCCTGTGCGACAACCTGACCGACGGCCTGGCGGTCGTCGCCGCCCAGCAGCGCAGCGGCAAGGTGGCGATGTGCGGCCACACCCGCCGGTTCAATCCGAGCCACCAGTGGGTGCGACGCCGGATCGAAGCGGGCGAGTACCGCATCCAGCACCTCGACGTGCAGACGTTCTTCTTCCGGCGAACCAACACCAACGCCCTGGGCGAGCCTCGATCGTGGACCGATCACCTCCTGTGGCACCATGCCGCCCACACCGTCGACCTGTTCCAGTACCAGACCGGCAGTCCGGTCGTGGCCGCCAACGCCGTGCAGGGCCCGATGCACCCCGACCTCGGGATCGCCATGGACATGTCGATCCAGTTGAAAACCGAGTCCGGGGCGCTGTGCACGCTGGCACTGTCGTTCAACAACGAGGGACCGTTCGGGACGTTCTTCCGCTACATCGGCGACACCGGCACCTACCTCGCCCGCTACGACGATCTGATCACGGGCAACGACGAGCCGATCGACGTGAGCGACGTCGACGTGTCGATGAACGGGATCGAGCTCCAGGACCGGGAGTTCGTCGCCGCCATCGCCGAGGGACGTGAGCCGAACTCCAGCGTGTCCCAGGTGCTGCCCTGCTACGAGGTGCTCGACCGGATCGAACAGCAACTCACCTGACCGGGCCGCGTCGGCGGGCCGGCCTCAGGTCAACGCGGCGGCGAGCGGTTCGAGACGGGCCGGATCGACCGGCCCGCGCATCGACCACACGACGATGTCGACACCGGCATCGAAGAACCCCGACGCGTGGTCGGCCAGTTGCGCCGGTTCGGCGTCGGGATCGAACCCGAGGTGAACCGACCGGGCGATCTCGTTGTGATCCCGTCCCACCGCCTCGCAGTGACCTCGGAGGACCTCGTCGAGCTCGACCCAGTCCGACGGGCGGTCGGGGAAGGTCATGTCCCATTGGTCGGCGAAGCGGGCCACGGTGCGCAGCGTGCGCCTGCGACCCTTGCCGCCGATCACGATGGGTAGCCGCTCCTGCACCGGTCTCGGTTCACACAATGCGTCGGTGAGCTGGAAGTAGTCGCCGTCGAAGTTCGTGACGCGGGTGCGCAGCAGCGACACGATCACCTCCATGCCCTCCTCGAACCGGTCCGAACGCTCCATGAGGGTCCCGAGCTCGATCCCGTAGGCGTTCGACTCCATCTCGTTCCATCCCGCCCCCATGCCGAGCTCGAACCGGCCACCGGAGATGTGATCGAGGGTGGCGGCCATGTTGGCGGTCACCGCCGGATGGCGGTGGTGCATGCCGTTGACCATGGCCCCGATCCGCAGACGGCTGGTGGCCTGGGCCAGCGCCGCCAGCATGGTCCAGCCCTCCAGATTCGGGCCGTCGTAGGGCGGCGCCAGCGGGTAGAAGTGATCCCAGGTCCAGGCCGACTCGAACACCTCGATCCGGTCGGCCTCCCGCCACACCGCCAGGAACTCGTTCCAGGTGGCGTGGTGAGGCGGGGTCTTGATGGCGTGGCGGTGCGTCACGGCGGCGTCCTCTCCGAGTCTGATCGGTCCTGCTCTTCGAGCTGCTGCAGCAGGAGTACGCCGGCGATGTTCATGAAGTCGTGCTCTGTGACCAACCCGACGAGGGCGCCATCGTCGACCACCGGGAGGGCGCCGATCCCGAAGGACCGCATGATCTCCAGGGCTCGGAGGGGCGCCATGTTGGGCGGCACGCAGATCGGGTCGGGGTGCATGACATCGCTGACCGACAGGTCCTGCCAGCGCCGGGTCGGGTCGTTCTCCGCCATCACCCGGAGCAGGCGCCGGTAGGACAGGATGCCGGCGATTCCGTCGCCTTCGTCCTCCACCAGCACCTGCCGAATCCGGTGCCAGTCCATCAGGTTGGCCACCAGCTCGAGGGGGTCGTCGGCGGTCACCGTCACCAGATCCGACACCATGATCTGCTCGACGGAGCGGAAGTTGTGCCGCCATCCTCCCCCTTCCTCGAGGCTGGCCGCCGTCCACTCCGAGACAGGCTGTCCGGTCTCCTGGCGGGCCACCATGGCTGCGGTCAGGCTGTTGAGCCGCTGGCCCAGCTCCCCTTGCTGTTTCATGCCGTACATCGAGCCGGTCTGCCAGCGGGATCCGGTGTAGCCGGACTTGATCCGCCGCTCGACGACGCCGAGATACCGCTCGCTGTCGGCGGGATCGACACCCATCGACTCGAGACCCTCGTGCGCGATCGGCAGGAGAACGTCGAGGAGCAGCGTCGGTGCGGGGTGCTCTCGCCCGCCGAACCACATCAGGTTGGCGGCCAGGCCCTCCCGGGCGGCGGCCAGGAAGTTGCCCCGGGCGACGTCGAACTCGACCATCCGGCTGACCTCGGGGAAGTGCCGGGCACCGCCGACCATCAAGCCGAGCCAGAACGTCGCATTGGCGATCTCGTCCACCGAGGACGGACCGGATGGCAGAACCCGATTCTCGATACGGAGGTGGGGAACACCGTCCATGATTCCATAGCACGCCCGGTTCCAGCGCCACACTGTTCCGGTGTGCAGCCGGATGGCGGCCAGATCGGGGATCCCGCCCCGCTCGATCACGGCGAACGGGTCCTCGTGGTCGTCGGGTGCGAGCAGCGGACGGAACCTCGTGACGTCCTCCTTGAACAGCTCGGCCACCGACTTGTTCACCCACCCCGATCCGAACGTGACCCGACCGTGCCGTTCCCGGAGATGCTGGCCGGACCGGCGGGTGTCGACAGACTGCTCGAACAGGGGGATCCGGGTCTCGGACCACAGGTGCTTCCCGAACAGGATCGGCGAGTTGGTGGCGCTGGCCAGCGTAGGCCCGGCCAGCAGCTGTGCCAGGTTGTACTGGTTGGCGAAATCGGACGGCTTGACCTGGAGGTGGACCTGGAAGCTGGCGTTGCACGCCTCTGCCATCACCGTGTCCTGACTGACGATCAGCTGATCGGGACCGGAGATGTGGAGCTCGACGTCCTCGCCCCGGGCCTCGAGAAGGGCCTGGTTGAGGGCCAGATACCGGGGGTTCTGCACCATGTTGTCGAGACTCAGGTCGCTGATGCGAAGGGTGGGGAGGATCCCGGCCAGCACGATGTGATGGTCGATCTCGCCGGCGGCGGCACGGGCCTTGGCCAGCAGGCGGTCGAGATCGGCATGGAGGTCGGACAGGCACGAGCCGGTGAACCGGTGCGGATCGAGGTTGGCCTCGAGGTTGAAGGCTCCGATCTCGGTGGTGAAGTGGTGATCGTCGATGAGCTCGAGCACCCGCAGCGCCACCGGCGACGCCTGCCAGCCGCGATCGACGATGAACATCTCCTGCTCGGCACCGATCCGGGGGTGGGACTCGTCGAAGACGCCGGCGGCCAGGAGCTGTTGCAGCGCATGCAGATCGCGCAGCATCCAGTTGACCGCTGTCCTCCGCTGCTCGACCGCACTGGCCGTCTGCTGTCCCATCGCTCGGGTCCCCTTCGTGAACGGTTTGGCCCGATCGTACCGGTCAGGCGACCTGGGAGAGATAGTGGGGCAGCATCGCCTGCCAGGTCGGCCAGTCGTGGATCCATTGCTCACCCCAGGGATCGACCCGGTTGGGCACGCCGGCCACACCGAGCACGTGGGCGGCGTGCCAGGACTCACCGATGTTCTCGTGCGCTCCCTCACCCGAGGCCAGGATCACCCTTCTCCGGCGGAGCTGGTTCATGTGGTCGTCGGGAAGTGACCCGAGGAAGTGGAGGGGCGATGCCCAGTCGAAGTGCTCGTTGGTCGGGCCGTTCATGAATCGGGTGAGGTCGTAGGTGCCGCTCATCCCGATGGCGTGGCCGAAGTCCCAGGGGAACCGGCACAGCGAGGCCAGCGCGTTGAACGCCCCGATCGACGCCCCGGCGGTGACGATCTCGACAGGGCTGCGGCAGTCGCTGCGGATGGCCGGCACCAGCTCGTGGCCGACGAACTCGACGAAACGCCGCAGCATCCAGCTCAGGTGGTAGCTGTCTCCCTCGCCGATGAGCATGGCCCGCCCGTTGATGCTGTCGCACGAGTAGACCTTGATGCGGCCTTCCTCGATGAGCTCACCACACGACCCGACGACGCCGCACCGTTCGATCTCCTCGGCGTCTCCGCCGGCGGTCGGGAACACGAGCACGGGAACCCCCCAGTGTCCCCATCGGGCCACGGCGACGGTGCGGTCGAGATGGGGTGAGTGCCACCGGTCGACCAGTTTGCTCACCGCTCGTTCCGCCACCGCTGGATCCGGGACCAGAAGAGCTCGGTGAACTCCTCGATCTCGTGGTCGGGGTACATCACCTCGACCTTCTGGCGGACGGCATCGCGGGCCAGTTCGGTGCCGAAGAACTCGTGGAGCACGTCGTCGAGGTGGGCGAGGTGGGTGGCGCAGAAGTCGTCGAACTCCTCGGAGGCGAGACGGCGGCGAGCCAGTGCGGCGTACTGGGACAGCTTCTCGTCGTAGGTCGCATCGGTGTCGGCGATGTCGAAGAACGGCTGCCAGTCCAGATTCGGGCGGACCGGTCGATCGGTGGCGGCGCAGAACAGCGACCACCGAAGGTTGGCCCCGATCAGCCAGGGAAAGTGGTAGTGCAACGAGGTGACCTGAGAATCCGGACACGGGTTGGCGAAGTCGATGGGATGCCAGCGCTCGCCCTGCCGGAGCGCCTCGCAGCTGTTGAAGTCCCAGCCGAAGAAGGCGTTGATGGTGAGGGTCGTGTCGATGAGATGGCGGCGCTGGTCGTCGGGGAGGTCCACCGGCTTCATCGTGTAGCGGTCGTGGAGCGGGGCGCCGGGGTCGTAGTCGACGATCCGCACCTGAGGTCCGAGCCCGACGCAGCGGAGGAACAGGTCGTGGGGATCGACCGCCTGCTGGAGGTGCATCAGGTAGGTGCCGCTCTCGTCGTAACGCTGCTGCAGCTCCTCGGCGTTGTCGATCCGGCTGACCCCGGCCCAGCCGCCCCCGTCGTAGGGCTTGATGAACATCGGATACCCGACCCGATCGCCGAGTTCGGCCAGGTCGAACATGTCGGCGTACCGCTCGAGGGTGATCTGCAGGTCGGGGGTCTGCTCGTAGGCCTTGGGTGGCACCATCCAGGTGGTCGGGATCGGCATGCCCAAGCGCATCATGGCGCAGTAGGAGGTGTGCTTCTCGTTCGACTGGATCGACCAGGGGTTGTTGAACACGTAGACATCGTCGAGCAGGATCGCCTTCTTGATCCACTCCCGGCTGAGGCCATACCAGTGGGTCAGACGGTCGATCACCACGTCGTACCCGGTCGGCTGGCGCAGGTAGTACGGCTCGATCCGCACCCGTTCGACGTCGAACCGGATCGTGTCGCCGCCCATCTCGATTGCGAGGTCGAGCCGGCGGAGGACATTCTCGTAGCAGATCGGCCAGCAGACGTCGGCGCCGAGCGACAGCCCGATCAACTTGCGGATCTCAGCCATGGTTGGTCCCCTTTCGAGGCAAGCTAGCAGACACGTCGCGCCGGCGAACAAGCCCAGTTCAGGTACTCCGAGTGACTCGGAAGGCCCCCCGTGCCCGTCCTGACCGCAACACCCTCCAGCACCGCAGGGCCAAGGGTCTCTCGGCATCGACCTGCGGACCCACGGGAGCACGAGCCGTTTTCGCATGAAGCCGCTCCCCGAGATCCCGACACGCGAGGCACTAGGCCTCTAGATAGGTGGATTCGGTCTGCATATGGTCGTCAATGGCAGCGGGGCCTGGTTCCGCAATGCTCGTCGTCCCGCTTCCTTGTTCTCCGCACGCGTCGAGAAAGGCAGGAGACACACCCATGGACACGGCACCGACGTATCGAATCCATGCCATTTGGGCTGGCATCTTTTTCATCATCGCCACCGCATTCCTGTTCGTCGGGGAGAGCTTCTACAAACCCGGCCTCACGGATCCCGATGTCCTCACGGCAGCAGCTGATGCGAGCAACGACATCGCATTCGGCATACTCATCGAGTTTGCCTGTGTGCTCGCAATTCCGCTCATCGCGATTGCGTTGTACCCGGTTCTGCGAAACGTCAGTGCAGCGCTCGCCGTAGGCTACGTGGCATTCCGCCTGTTCGAGGCCTCCATCTTCTTCCAGATGGAGATCGACCGGCTCCTGGTTCTGGCGATTTCGAGAGAGTATGCGGCGTCGCCCACGCAGAACACCGATCAGATCGACTTGCTGATCCACACCATGATGGGCGGGGAAGCGTGGTCGGGCACAACCGGACCGCTCTACAACCTGGTGTTCGTGACGGGCATGCTGATGTTGAACTGGATGCTGTGGAAGTCGGTTCTCGTGCCTCGCTGGATCTCCGGTTGGGGGATGCTCGCGGGCGGAGTCCTCGGTGGGTTGGCGATCGTTGTGCTGTTCACCGAGGTCTCGGATGCCGTTGCGATTGCTCTGATTGCTCCCCTCGCTGTGCAAGAAATGGTTCTGGCCCTGTGGTTCATCTTCAAAGGCTTCGATCAAACAGCTCTCGCAAAGCTGACGCCACCGGTCACAGTCGGAGAGGCCGCCCCGCGCAGCACGACATCGGCCACAGTCCTCGACCCGGGTGAGCTGTCGCGTGCAGGAGCCCGGGCAACAGAAACGCTCGACCAGAGGACGTGAGTCCCGAGCGACACGTCGCGAGCCAGCCAGGTGACACATCGCTCGCCGAACGATCGGGGACGCTGCAGCGCTGCCGCAGCACTCGCGGGTGGCGACCCGCAGCTGTCTAACCACCAATCTGGCTGAACAGCCACGGCAGGCCAGTGCCCAACGAGTCGCGCCAGCATCCCCACGTGTGACCGTCGAGGATCTCCTCGAGCACGACGGCCATGCCGGTGCTCGCCAGGATCGATCGCATCGCCCGGTTCTCGCAGATCAACGCCTCGAGAAGCCCGCAACTCATGAAGACGCGGTCGGCGACTGGCCCGGGGTCGGCCAGGTAGTGGGCCACGAACCGGTTGACCGGCTCCCACAGCGGGTCGAGACGGCGGGGGCCGCGGTCGGCGGCGCCGTCGAAGGAGCCCGATTGCAGCAGCAGCCGGCCGAAGGCTTCGGGATAGCGGACCGCCGTCGACAGGGTGGCGACCGCCCCGAAGCTCGTGCCGCCGAGGCAGCGAGCCGTGCGATCACCGCCCACGGGGAGATGCGCCTCCAGATGGGGAACCAATTCCTCGACGATGGACTCGGCGTGCGCCTCGTGGTCGGCGTATTCGGTGAGCCGCTCGACGGGGTCACAGAAGGCCACGACGACGTCGGGGAGGAGCGACCGGTGGAGGAGGTTGTCGAGGACGGTCGTGGCGGCGGCGTAGTGGAGGTAGTCGCTCCCGTCGTGCATGACGACCAACGGATAGGGCCGCTCGGGATCCATGCCGAAGGTGGAGGGGAGATAGAGGGTCACGTGGACCGGCCGGCCGAGAGCCCGGCTCGGCACGGTGAGCGACCGGCGCAGTCCCGGGGCTGCCTCCGGATCCCGCAACGCCCACCGCGGCACGCGATAGCCGTGGGACCGGCACACCGAGTTCTGGCCGAACGGATTGCGCGACCGGAACGGGTTGAGTGGATCCCCGATGTCGCGTTCGCCGACGCCATCTCGCACGAGGAGTTTGTATTCGAGGCGGGTGCCCTCGGGCAGGGCCAGAGCCAGCAGCCACCAGTCGGATCCGGCGACGGATTCAAACTCGAGGTCGTCGGGCAGACCGATGCCGAAGTGCACGAGCCGGACCGAATCGACCGCGCCCCGGTAGGCGAACGTCGTGACACCCTCGGCGATCAGGGGAAAGCCCCGCTCGAAGACGAGCCGGTCGAGGGTCCGCGCCGTCAACCTCGGATCCGCCGGCACCCGCTCCACCCGCACGGGCTCCTGAGTCACCTCCCTTTTCTACCCGATTGGGGTCAGGTCTACGTTTGCCTCGAAGGTGCCAGGTCTGCCTCCGGGGGCCGGTCAGACCGGCTGGCGGAGGCGGGCGTGGTCGTAGACAGCGGTCTCGAAGTCCAGATACGCCGTGAGCGAGATCGGATCGGCGAACGGGAAGATCTGCGTGGCCCAGAACCCGCCGAGGCCGTTGGCCCGGTCGATCCAGTAGTACAGGTTGGCCAATCCGGCCCAGGCGAGCGCACCGGCGGGGCGACCGGTCGGCGCATCCTCGTCGTTGAGCATGAATGTCAATGCCCAGGACTTCGGCATGCCGGGGAAGAACTCTGCGTCGTTGGAGAGCTCCGGGACCACGCCCGGAAGCATCTTGATCTTCTTGTCGCCCAATTGGTTCTGGGCGGCCATCTCCACCGTTTGCTTCTTGAGGATCGGTCCGTCGGGCCCCATCCCATCGTTCAACCACATGCGTATGAACTTCATGTAGTCGAGCGCGGTCGAGTAGAGCCCGTGGCCGCCCATGTGGACCTCGGGGTCGGGCGGCAGCTCGAAGTCAATTGGCGTGAGCGATCCGTCGGCCTCCCGCTGGTGGATGGTGGCCATGCGCGACCGCATGTCCGGCGTCAACGAGAACGCCGTGTCGTGCATCCCGAGGGGCTCGAAGATCCGCTCGGTCATGAACTCGCCGAGCCGTTGCCCGGTGATGCTCTCGAGCACCTGGCCGGCCCAGTCGATGTTGCACCCGTACTCCCACTCGTCACCCGGATCGAAGAGCAGCGGGGCGAAGAGTGCCGCCCGCTCGCTGGTGACGAGGCTCGGATGGTCCTTTTCCTGGACCAGTCGGTTGTAGGTCTCGTTGAAGAACTCGTAGCCGAACCCCGCGGTGTGAGAAAGGAGCATCCTGGTGGTGATCTCGCGAGCCGGTGGGCGCAGGATGGGATCGCCGCCGTCGTCGAAGCCCTCGATCACCTGGAGCTGGCCGATCTCCGGCGCATACTCCCTTGCCGGCGCGTCGAGATCGAGGTCCCCCGATTCGACCAGTTGGAGGCAGGCCGTACCGGCGACGGCTTTGGTGGTGGAGAAGATGGCACACACGGTGTCCGCAGTCATCGGCGTGTCGGTGGCCAATGACCGGACGCCGGCGGCGCTCTCGTAGATGTTGGTCAGCCGGTCGGTGGCGATCGCCACGACGCCGGGCACTCGTCGATCGCCGCTCGTGACGCCGCTGAGGACGTCGTCGATGGCGGAGCGCAGATCGCTCATGTTGTACCCCCTGGTGATGGGTCCACTTCGTCGGGAACCCCGTCGAGGCGACCCTAAGCCGAGGCGTTCGAATGGTCAAGAGCCCACAACAATGGCTGGTGCAATAGGTATTGACAGCGATGCCGGTTGACCCTACCGTCGGAGCTGTGCCCGACAACCACGATCTCGACCGGTTCGTTCAAGCGCTGTCAGCGATCGAAGTAGCTGCCCTGGACAACGCCGCCCGCAACCAGGTGATCGGCGAACGCGCTCGTCATCTGCGGGAGCGGCTCGAAGCGGGCGACGACCTGGTCACCCTGATCTCGTCGGAGGCCCGTCCCCGGATCGTCGAATTGCTGACCGCCAACAAGACCACCCTGGAGACCGCCGGCACCGAGCTGCGCGTCGCTGAAGCACAGGCGTTACGCACCGAAGGCCTCACCATCGAATCGATCGCCGAGCTGTTCGGGGTGAGCCGGCAGCGCATCTCGGCGCTGCTCAAGCAGCGTTCGGTCACCACCGTCTGAGCCAATCGCACCGGCCGACGCATCGTCGGGGTCAGACCTTGCGGCTTGGTCTGACCCCGTCGTGCTACATGTCGATGGCCTCGGAGATCTGCACGGTGTGACCGTTGGTCAGAACCGGGCAGCCCTTGGCGACCGTTGCCGCAGATTCGAGGTCGGCGGCGCTGATGATCGTGTAGCCGCTCATCTGGGCCGGCGCATCCACCTGCGAGCCGTCCGGGCCGATCGCGGTGGCGGCACCGAAGGGGGCCCCGCCATCGACCAGGTCCGACCCGATGGTGCCGTACCACGTCTCCCATTCCTTCATCACCGCAGCGATGGCGTCCGGTTCGGTCGGCATCTCGGCGAGACCGTGATAGGTGAGTACGAACTTCGGCATGGCGTTGTTCCTTTCTGAAGCGAGCGTCCGATTGGGCTCGTCTACGACCACGACGAACAGCATTGCCGTCAAGGGACAGTCGCGCCACAAGTTCTTCCGACGGCGGTGAGCGCCGTTGCCCTCCCCGGCAGTGTAAATAGCTATTGACAGCCAGCCTCAGAAGGTGTTCAATCGGGCGAGCGCCAAGTCGGCGCTTCCTTTCATCGAAAGCCACCGACAACCTCAATGCAACGTTCATCGACCATCGCCGGTATCGACCAGGTCGCACCGCAGCCCGTCGTTCCCCCTCCCCCCCCTCGACGGTCGCTGAACCCGCTATGGCTCGTCCTGGCCATCCTCGCCATCCCCCTCGTCATCGCCATCCTGGGGGCGGCCTTGTTCGTCGTGACCGGGTCGGAGAGCAGCGAACCGCCGGTCGAGATCGAGTTCTCGGGTGCCGTGCCTGATGCCGACCTGCTGACCTCCCTCACAGCGGTCGGCCAGACCGGCGCTTCGGTCGAGCTCATGCTCCGCAATCCGCAGACCGGATTGATCGGGCCGACCCGTGAGGTACTGGCCGGCAGCGCCGAGCTCACGGCGTTCGCCCTGACCCCGTTCGGGCGCACGGATCTGTTGCGCTGGTCCGAGGAGTCCGACGGCCGGATCGTCGAGTGCTGGGGGTCCGTGAGCGACACGCACTCGTCGGCCGCTTGCTCGGACCCCGGTGCTCCGCAGGTCAGCTGGGGAGTGTCGGAGACCTCCGCCGGCACCATCTTCGAGGTTTCAGTGACCGGCCTCCCCGACGACGCGGTCTGGCTGGTCACCAGTACCTGGGGTGATGGCATCGTCGCCAGCCCGGTCGTGGAAGGCGTGAGCCTGCAACAGTGGCCGCCGGATCTGATGGGTGACCGCGTGATCGCCGACGGCCGCGCCGTCGCCGCCCTCAACAGCGACCTGGAGGTCGTCTTCCAGCAGTCCCGCTAGGGGTCAGGTCTACGTTTGCCTCGAAGGTGCCAGGGTTGCCTCCGGGACCGAGCGAGGTGGGCGGCGGCCACGTAGGGTCGAAGCGTGACTCGTGATCCGGCATCGGTGCCATGCACCGTCATTGCCGAGCCGTCCGCACTGCCCGCCCTCGCAGAAGTGCTGTCGGCGGCCGAGCGCATCGCCATCGACACCGAGGTGCCGATCGATGGACCAGCGCAGGGACGGCTGCGCGTGATGTCGATCGCCGTCCGCCTGGCCGACGGCAGCGAACGGTCCTACGTCGTCGACGTACGTGACCTGGACCCCACGCTCCTGGCGCCGTGCCTTACCGGGATCACCGCCGACGCCTGGAACGCCAACTTCGACGCCCGGGTGATCGATGCAGCCGTCTGGCAGACGGCCGACACCACGCCCGCCCTCGGCTGGTGGGACGCCCAGATCGCCGATGCCCTGCTCCACCAGGGTCGGAGCGGCTTCACCTGGTACCACGGACTGGCCTGGGCAGCCCGCCAGTATCTCGGTCTGGAGGTCGACGGGAAGGGCTCGGTCCAGCTGTCGTTCACCTCCGACGGAGACCTGACCGAGGAGCAAGTACGGTATGCGGCCGCCGATGCCGTCGAGACGCTGTGGGTGGGCGACGAAATCCGGAAGGCCCTGGAGGCAGCCGGCCTGGAACAGATCGCCGAGATCGAACTGGCCGCCCGCCCGTTCCTCGACCGGATGGAACGCACCGGACTGTGGTTCGACTGGGACGCCTGGCAGGGCGAGCTGTGCATCATCGAGACCCAGAGCCGGGCCGTCCTGGGCCGGCTGGCCGAGCTCACCGGCGGCGGTCAGGGCAACCTGTTCGACGAGATCGTCGAACCGACCTGGAATCCGGCGTCGGACCGGCAGG